>MGVA01000044.1 GCA_001800245.1 Elusimicrobia bacterium RIFOXYA12_FULL_51_18
AAAGGCAAGCCTCCCTTTCCCAGAGGGAAAGGGCCGGGCGCTTTTGGGCTGCAACTGCGTCACGCGTCGCTTACATAGCCCAGCTATGCTGCGCTCCGCATTCCTTGTTTCGCTCCAAAATCGGCCCGGCCAGCTGGGACATTACTTATGTGAGGCTCAATAACACCTGCGCGGGGCGGATGATGCCGGGCCTCAAAAGGTAATCGGCCCGGTGCTCCCTTAAATGAAAATATCCGGCCGCCTCAGCCGTCTTGCGGCAATTTTGATATAATTACCTTGTGAAACTCATCAAAGATCTGTTCGCCTACATAGACGCCCTGCCTCCCAGGACGCTGGTGATCAGGACCATCTACCTCGTCGCCTCCGCGGCCGCGGTAATGGTGCTTTGCGCGTCCCTTATAACGCGTAAGATCCTGTCCGACATCCCTTCCGCGGACAAGCTGGACGAATACACGCCGTCCCTTACCACTTATGTCTATGACATCAACGATCAGGTAGTGGCCGAGTTTTCCCAGGAGAAGAGAGCCAACCTCACTTTGAACAGCATCCCCATAGATATGCGCAACGCCGTTGTGGCCATGGAAGACAAGGATTTCTTCAGGCACTGGGGTATCTCTCCGCAAGGTATAGCGCGCGCATTGCTTCGGGACCTGATGCATACCAGGGCCGCTCAGGGCGGCTCCACCATCACGCAGCAGCTTTCCCGCAATATTTTCCTTAAACCGGAGAAGACCATTGCCCGTAAGATCAAAGAGATCGTCCTCGCCCTGCAGATAGAGAGTAATTTTTCCAAGCAGGAGATACTTCAGCTTTACCTGAATCAGATCTATTTCGGCGCCGGGAACCGTTACGGCGTGCAGTCCGCCGCTAAATTTTATTTCGGCAAAGATGTGAGAGAGCTCAACCTGGCGGAATGCGCTTTGCTGGCGGGTATTATCCCCAACCCGGAGCGGTTCTCGCCTTTCTCCAATCCCGATAAGGCCCGGCTCAGGCGTTATTTAGTGCTGGAGCGGATGCTGGCCGAACGTTATATAACGCAGAAAGAAATGGACGACGCCAACAAGGAACCCTTTCCCACCGAAAGATTCACTTTATTGTCCAGTCATGCGCCCTATTTTGTGGAATATCTGCGCCAGCAACTGGAACCTAAATACGGGGCCGCTCAGCTTTGGAAAGGCGGTTTGAAGATCTATACCACTTTGGACCTTGCCATGCAGATCCCGGCGGAAGATATTATGGAGAAATACCTGGTCAAATACGACTCGGATTCCATTAAGGCGCGCCAGGCGGCGGAAGGGGACGAACCAAGCGTTTCTTCCGGCGCCTTGCAGGGCGCTTTTGTTATTCTGGATGTGAAAACAGGCGCTGTAAAGGCCATGATAGGCGGGCGCAATTATCAGAGCAGCAAGTTCAACCGCGTTACTCAGGCCGCCAGGCAGGCGGGTTCTACTTTTAAGCCTTTCGTCTGGATGGCCGCCATTCAGAATGGTTATACTCCGGCCACCATTATTGACGATTCTCCGATGGCTTATTATTATGACGGCAAGGACTGGCGTCTCCTGGAAGGCGCTACGGACCAGTATTCCATAAGCAATGCCATCCAGCCTTTTGCGGGCAATAAGGACTTCAAGATCTGGGTCCCTAGCGACTTTGACGGGAAGTTCCTCGGAAGTATCACATTGCGCCGGGCGCTGGAACTTTCCCGGAACCTGGCTTCGATCTATCTGGTCACCAGGATCGGTCCGACCCAGGTGGTGGATGTGGCGCATAAGGCGGGCGTAAAAAGGAATCTTGAAGCCGTGCCCTCCATAGGTCTCGGCACCTCGCTGGTAAGCCCCATGGAGATGGTCAGCGCCTTTTCCACTTTCGCCAACGGCGGCATTCATGTGGAGCCGTTCGGGGTCCTTAAGGTGGTGGACAACCAGGGAAAAATTCTGGAGGAACACGTTCCCGATGAACAGGAAACCTTTACGCCCCAGACTTCTTATCTCCTGGTCAATATGATGAAAGGGGTGGTACAGCGCGGCACCGGTTCATACGCCGGCCGCCTCAAACGTCCCATAGCCGGCAAGACCGGCACCAGCCAGGACTCGAAAGATATGTGGTTCATCGGCATGACTCCGGATCTTGTCGCCGGGGCGTGGATGGGGTATGACGACATGACGTCCCTTGCCATGAAGGACTGGACCGGCGGCGGCACCGTGTTGCCCTGGTGGACTGAGATCATGGAGAGCGTGCTTAAAGAACAGCCCATAAGGGACTTTCCGGTTCCGGAAGGAGTGGTTTTTGTTACCGTGGATCCCGAAACGGGCAAGCTGGCCTTGCCCAACTGTAAGAAAAAACTGCTGGACGCCTTCGTAAAAGGCACCGAGCCCACCGTATTCTGCGACGCAAATCACTAACAAATACTAGACGGCGAGACAGCTAGGCCGCTAGACGGCTGGACAGCTAGGCAGCTAGACAGCTGGGCAGCTAGACAGCCAGAAATGCGAAGACGGCGGCGGAACAGCTGCGCGATCTTTAAGGAATTGGGGGGGGGATTTCGGTTTTTCTCTCTGGCGGTCAGCTGTCCAACTGTCTGGCCGCCCAGCTGTCTAGCTGTCCAGCCGCCCAGCGTAAAACGCCTTGGCGTTTTACTTGTATATTCTCGGTATTCTTGCCGAAGCGGCGGTGCGGCGGATGGGGAGGAGGACCGGGGCGCCTGTTTTTACGCCGGGGATGCCGGTGATATCCAGTAAAGTGTGTGCTATGGCCGCCCGTCCCACGAACGGGGCTTCCAGGCCGTTGATCAAACCCCAGTAGGCCTGTCCCCCGGATATTTTTATCGATTTTTCCGAAGGTTCAAGCGTAAGTCCGTCGGCGTATCCGACCGGAACGGTGGCGATGGTCATGGGTTTGCAGGAAACATGATCGCTCGCGTAGCCCAGGGATTCTCCTTTTTTGACGGTTTTTATAGAGATAACGCGCGCGTAAAATCTCCACGGGCGTCCAAGCCCTTTTATAGGAGGCCCCTGGGTCTTTTTAAGATAGATCTTGGAAGGGTAAAGTCCGTAAAGCAGATTCCCTATCCGCGCCATATCCAGCTGCCAGTGGGGAAAATCGCAAAGCACGGAACTGTTGGCCGCGTGCAGCTTGAGGCCTGGATAATATTTTTTAGCGTATTCCCCCAGCTTTTTGAACGAGGAGAGCTTCTCCTCGGCTTCTATCATATTCTTGTCCGGAACGTAGGAGATATGAGTGCTTATGCCCGCCGGGACCGCTCTTTTGAATTTAAGCGTTTCCCGCAGGAAAGCGGGGAACGCGTTCGGTTCCACGCCCCATCGTTTGAGGCCGGAGTCTATGTCTATGTGATAATAAGTTTTCCGGCCGGGTGGGGTTTTTGAATCCAAAGCTTTTATAAAATCCAGGGAATCGGCGGTGGGGGTGATGCCAAGCGTGATGAAATCGTTCACGTAGGAAACCGGGGCCGGGGCCAGCGCGGTTATGGGCGCGCGCACGCCTTTGCTCCGGAGCAGGGCCGCTTCTTCCAGGGTCAGCGTTCCCAGCATGTCGGCCCCGTTAGAAAGTGCCGTCTTTGAGATTTCCAGCGCGCCGTGGCCATAGGCGTCGGCTTTTACCACGGCCATTAACTTAACGCCGGGGGCGAGGGTGGCTTTTATCGCCCTGACGTTATTTTTTACTACGCCCAGGTCTATTTCTATCCATTTGATCATGTGTTGTTTTTTTAATACCTTTCAACGCAGCAGACGCGCTTCCCAGAACACAAGTACGGCAAAAAGGGCGTACTGACTCACCTTTGCGTAATGGAATTGGCGGGGAATTTTACCGGCCGCATATAGTATCATCAGCGCGGCAAGGGGAAAACTTAGCGGGTTGTAAGCGAATGCGGCCGCAAAATCCAGCCTGCCCAGCGCTAAAAAAGCGTGAGTCATGCCGCAGCCCGGGCATGGCAGTGAAGTGAGCGCCTTGAACGGGCACAGTGTGAATTTCGGTATCGCCGCGGCGGGATCTATCCCAACCAGCCAATGCAACAGGCCGCCTGACGCCGTTGCCGCCAGCGCGCCAGTAGTAACGAGCCGCAAAAGATCCGGTTTAAGCCGGGGTCTGGGGTTGTGTGAAGAACTTGTTGAGTTCATTCTGGTGTACCGCGTCAACAATAATGCTGAACCCGAACATCGACACGAACAGGCTTATTATCGGCAGGTTCTGGAATGGAACCATTCCGCGTTTAGTTTGTATTTCCACTATCACTCTGCCCATGGTGTACTGGTAATAGATGAAATATATTCCGCAGGTTACCAGTGACAGCAGAAAGACATTCCAGAAAGAAAATTCTTCCCGGCCCACGAGTTCGTTGCAAGCCTGCATCTGATAGTAGTTCCAGAACAAATTGTAGATCCCGCAGGTGATTATGGTGAGTATTATCCCCTCCGCAACGCCGCGATAGCCTGATTTCATTTTGTTGTTTCTCCCTGACACGGATCGCATATATACTTGTCTGCGCATCATGGGTTTTTGATGCGAAAACATGGTTATTATAGCAGAGGCGGACGGCTTTATCAATTTGCCCGAGCCTAAGCGGCTCTTCAACTCCCCACCGGATTAATTATATCATTGAACTATGGATGCCAATGCTTGCGCGGGTGCCGTATAAAGGCCGATGGCCCGCAGACGGCCAAAATGATCGGCGGCGCGCCTAATATAAGCGCGCGGGCCATGTGCCTGCTAAAGGCCCTTGAAGCCCGGAAAGGCGACCTTCTTCTGGTGGTTAAAGAAGAGGAAGCTTTCGCTGATTTCGCCAACGCTTTCAGTTCGCTCAAAAGCCTGCTTGCCGGGCCGCTTGATTTCGAACCGCTTTTCTGGGGTTCGGACGCGGCCCTGCGCGCCCAGGCCTTGAAATCCCTTTACAGCCGGTCAAATCCCTCCGCCAAGCCGCTTATCCTGGTTGTTACTCCCGATGGGCTTACGGAAAAGATCATGGACCGGGGTGCTTATGGTTCACTGGCTTTTGAGTTCAGTCCCGGAAGCGTTTATCCCAGAGCGGAGTTGTCCGGAAAATTCCAAAAGGCCGGCTACTCGCGCGTCCCGTTCGTGGAGAACCGCGGGGAATACGCGGTGCGCGGCTCGGTGGTGGATTTTTTCCCTCCGGACTCCGAAAAGCCCGTAAGGCTTTTTTTCTCCGACGTGTTGGAAAGTATCAGGTTGTTTGAAATAGAGACGCAGAGTACCTCCGGGTTCCTTGAAAGGGCCGCTGTCACCCCTAATTCCGTTGCCGGTTCGGGAGCCGCGCTCGGTGAAATGACCGGACGGGGCTGGCGGGCTTTCCTGGACCAGGGGCTGGAGCCGGACGGGCTTGAACTGCGGAGCGACGAGATCCGCGCATTCTCATCCCTTCCCGCGGGCGGAGCCGACGAATCCTTCGGCGCGGCCGCCAATATGAATTTTAATTCCGATCTGGCTTTGGTGGAGGCGGAAATAAGGCGTCTTAAGAAGGAAAAATACGCCATCTCTCTTTTCTGCATCAACCGGGGCGAGACCGATCGTCTTAAAGACCTCTTTGAAGAAAAAGGCCTGACCGATTTTATAAATTTCAGGACGGGATATATCCAGGAGGGCTTTCTTTATCCACCCGGTCGTATGGCGGTGCTTACCTCTTCGGAGATCTTCCAGCGCCGCTACCGTATAGATCTGAAGTCTTCAAAACCCAAGGGCAAATTCTATAAATGGACGGACCTTAAGATCGGCGATTTCGTGGTGCATGAGGATTACGGCGTGGGCAGGTATCTCGGCATAAAAAAAGCCTATTACCGCAACGCCAATAACGAGAATGTGGAGGACGCCGACTGCCTGCTGGTGGAATACGCCCGCGGCGATAAGTTGATGGTGCCGCTCCACGAGTTCGGCCGGGTTCAGAAATTCATAAGTTCGGAAGGCAAGGTCCCGAAGCTTTCCCACATGGATACCAAGACCTGGCACGAACTAAAAAGCCGCGTTCGTGAGCAGGTGCAGATGCTCGCCCGCGACATCCTGAAGGTGGAAGCGGAGCGCATGGCAATGAAGACCATCGCGCTGCCCGATGCCGGACGCATGGAGCATGAATTCGCGGGTTCCTTTCCTTTTGAGGAGACCCCCGACCAGCTGGTCGCCATCCGGGACGTGCTGGGCGACCTGGAATCGGCCAGTCCTATGAACAGGCTGGTGGTGGGAGACGTGGGCTTCGGCAAGACCGAAGTGGCCATGCGCGCGGCCATGCGGGCTGTTTTCAACGGACGCCAGGCCGTGGTTCTGGCGCCGACCACAATTCTGGCCGACCAGCATTTCCGCAATTTTACCGGCCGGTTTAGGGAATTCCCGGTAAAGATCGGAGTCATCTCCCGTTTTGAGACGCGTTCGGATCAGAAAAAAATACTGGCCGATCTGGCCCGCGGCAAGCTGGACATAGTTATCGGCACTCACCGGCTGTTGCAGAAGGACGTGAAATTTAAAAATCTGGGCCTGCTTATTATAGACGAGGAGCACCGCTTCGGCGTCAAGGATAAAGAAAAGCTTAAGGCCATGGCCAAAGGCGTGCACCTGCTGATGCTGTCCGCAACGCCTATTCCGCGCACGCTTTACCAGTCGCTCTCCACTTTAAAGACCATGTCGGTGATAGAAAGTCCGCCGGTCGGACGTCTGCCTATCTCCACCCAGGTCCGGCCTTTCGACGAGACGGCGCTGGTCAACGCGGTTAATTTTGAGCTGGCCCGCGGCGGCCAGGTCTATTATGTCCACAACCGGGTGCAGACCATAGAGTCGCGGCGGGCATATCTGCAAAGGATCATGCCTTACCTGCGCGTGGCCGTGGTGCACGGCCAGATGCGCGGCGAACAGATAGAAAAATATATGTGGGATTTTCTGCATAAAAAATACGATGTGCTGATGGCCTCCACCATCATAGAATCGGGCCTCGATATTCCGAGCGTTAATACGATGATAGTGGAGAACGCGCACGAACTGGGCCTCGCCCAACTCTATCAGCTCCGGGGCAGGATAGGCCGCGAAAAGCAGAAAGCTTACTGCTATCTGTTCTATCCGCCCTGGCTGAAAAAGAAAGGCGCCGGCGGCAGGCCGCAGGGGGTAAGCGGCGAGATGCGGGCGCAATTCGGCGCGCCGCAGGACGAAGAGCCGCGCGTTGAAAAACATATCAGCGAGACCGCCATGAAGCGGCTGAGCGCGCTGGAGGAATTCACGGAACTGGGTTCCGGCTTCCGTCTGGCCATGCGCGATATGGAGATCCGCGGCGCGGGAGAACTTCTGGGCGTGCGCCAGCACGGATTTATAAATTCCATCGGACTTGAGATGTACATCAAGCTCCTGAACGGGGAGATAAACCGGATCAAAGGGCGCGACCGGGAAGTGGAGCTGCCGGACGTGAAGATAGATCTGGAACTGCCGGCTTTTATTCCGGAGGATTATATCGGCGACGATATGGAGCGCCTGAATTTTTATAAGAAGCTTCTGAACGCCGAGCTGGAAAAAGTTGATAAGATAATGGCGGAGCTGGAAGACCTGTCCGGCCCGGCCCCGGAACCGTTGAAGAATCTTTCCGCCATTATAAAGCTCAAAAAAGGATTGGCCAAGCTTTCGGTCAGGTCCGTGGTCCAGAAAGACGAGACATATGAGATCTTTTTCCAGCCCAAGGCGCCCATAGGCATGCCGGCCATTAAAAAATGGCAGGAGTTGTTCGGTTCTTCCCTGATCTTCCTCCCGTCCCGTTTCGGCGACGGCATCCGGATAAAGACCTCCGCCCCCGCCCTTGAAACCATCCGCAAAGCCATGCAGGCCCTGAAATGAACATCAGCGTGTTTCGAATGATACGGTAACGCCGGCTGATGGGCTTTGGGTGTTGAGCCGCGAGATGCCCAGTCGGGGTCCAGCCGAGGGTTTGCCCTTGCGCCGCGTAGGAACCCCTCCCGTGGTTTCCCCCCGAAACGGGGCCCCCCATCCGCTATGCGGCTCCAGGGCAAACCCTCGGCAACCCCTCCATAAAACTTACGCGTATTACGTTCCCTCGGCGAAGTGTCCGACGTTGTTTTAAAAATAATAGTAATAGCCCCACCCTTTTGATGGTACAGCACAATTGCCCGCCCAGTGGCCGCAGCCATGTATGGCAAAAGGCAGCAGCCTTTGCACTGCGCCCCCAAGCCTATGCCTGGCTGGGCCTTTCGGTCCTTACGCAGCGCGAAAAAATCTTGTAGAATTTGTTTATGGAAGACCAAACCCAATCTCAACCGGCTACAAAAGGCGACTTGGCGAAACTTTCCGAAACGGTTAAGCTTACAAGAGGCGACCTGTCGAAACTCTCCGAAACAGTTATCCAGACAAATGGCGACTTGGCTAAACTTTCCGAGACAGTTACCCAGACCAAAGGCGACTTGGCAAAACTTTCCGAGACAGTTACCCAGACCAAAGGCGACTTGGCGAAACTTTCTGAGACAGTTACCCGGATCGCTGTTGACCTTTCAAAAACACAAGCGGATGTCCGCGAAATGAAAGATGATATATCAACCAGGCTTGCTACAAAAGCCGATATAGACCGCATTATGAAAGCATTGGACGTGTATACCGGCGAAGCGATATCTTATCGCAACCGCGACACTTTACGTGGTAATGAAGTAATGGAGCATACAAGTAAACTAAAAGATCACGAAGACCGACTTGTAGTTCTTGAAACAAAGAAATAATGTTTCTCAATTTACATCTCTTTCCGTTCTTGCCGTATCCATCCGCTCATAAACCGTGGCGCAACATTGGGAGTCATAATCTGTGACTTCCAATTACAGACTCTTGCTGGCTGGGTTATCCGTTTTTGAGCCGGGTGCTCAGGGATTTGGCTATTTGGATGATGCGTTTGCGGTCCTTTGTGGCGGTATTGCGGAGTAATCTCCCCCTGCCTATGACCCGCCTATGGCGTTTCATTGGGAAACCTGCTAAAATATCTATGTAATCCGCCCCGCGCATTCGGCGCGGGGTGAGACAGATGAGGGAATCTGACTCCTTTGTATTCAGGAGATTTCCACATCCGGGGGTTCAGTGCAGCGACTGAGCCTTTAGGCGAAGGAAGCAAACGCGGAAGGGGGCAGGCAGCCCCCTCCGAGAGCACCGGGCGATTCCTTAAGAGCCCGGCGTTATTCGCCCAAATCGCTGTGCAGTGCGATTTGGGTGCGACAAGCGGGGGTGAATAGGTTCGACGGCAACTTATCGTGCCAAAGTTGCAGGCCATGGTTGACCAGGCCATGTAAAACAGGGTCAAAACAAAAAAAGCCAACTCAAACGAGCTGGCCTGGGCCCACGCCTAAGTGAGCCTCGCTGCCGGACGTCTCTCTGCAACGTCCGGTGAGCGTCAAAACGCAGGGTGCTGTCCGCGTGTCGCGCTTCGTATTCGCGGGCAAAAGACAACACGGAGCTTTGGACCGGCTTTGTCGTCCTGAACTTGGCCGATCCGAGACAAACTCAGGGCTAAGCCTGTAGTGGCTCTGGCATGTAATTGTCGGACGCGAGTGCGAATCTCGCCACCTCCATAAATTTAAAGCCGATCTTCGAAAGAGGATCGGCTTTAAGTTTATTATAACCATTGTTTAAAGTTGTCAGGTTTGTTTATAGGCATTCCTATATCAGCCTCGAAGGTGCGGATTAGGCGCACTTAATAAATCGTTATCGGTCCGGTCCGCTTCACAAATTAAAAAAGGCAAGGCACTTTGTGCGCCTTGTCTTTTTCGCTTTTGTCGGCCCTTTTGTAGTAAAATTTAATTTCCATTGCTTTTGAATTTATAATGATAAATAACAAAATCATCAGGGTTTCCGCGCCTTTCGCGATGTTCGCGGCTGTTTCCTGGCTGTTGTGGCGCTATAATCAGTATTTCCTGTGGATCTTCCCGGCTTACGGGCTGATAGCCATCTGGTTTTCCCTGTTTAAGGCGGATGCGAACCAGCCGAATACCGTTTCACAGGAGAAAGAGCTTAAATTCGTTTTCATTTTTCTCGCCACTGCTATAGGTTTCGTTCTGCCGCGTATCGCGCCGCTCGGCCATCCGGTCGAATCGGCTCTGCTTAGTTTCGGCGAAGTAGCGGCCCTGTGGCTGTTGTTCTATGCACTGAACAGCGCCCAGAACCGCAGCCAGGCCGGCGCCGACCGGCTGCGGACCGTGGCCGCCGAATACGCCGGCAGGGCCAGAACCCTGGAAGGCGAGATTAAAATGTACGACGAGCACATGGGCGCCCTTAAGGAACGCATCAAGTTCCAGGCGGGACTGTCCGCCTCCATACATGCGCTTTCGTCCTGTACCGCCCCGGAAGAGATAAAAGTCCGTCTCACGGATATGCTCAAAAACCAGTTCCCGGGCGTAACGGTTGAATTGGAATCCGGCGCGCCGCGGGATTTTCTGGCGAACTGGGTGGCCCAGCGCAAAATTCCCCTGCTGGTCCGCAATAGCGCCGAGGAAAACAGGCTTTCAGCGGATGTTTTTTCCGAAGGACAACGCTCGTTGGTGGTGGTGCCGATGAATCTTTTCGGCGCTATCACCGGCTTCATCCGGATGGTTTCTCCGGAGCCGAACCGCTTCGCCACTCCGGACCTGCGTACGTTGGAAATCATTTCCACTATCGCCACGGTCAGTATGGAGAATATCTATATGTTCGAGCGGGTGAGGGAACTGGCCATCAAGGACGGCCTTACCGGGCTCTTCACCCACCGCGCTTTCCAGACCCGCATAGAGGAAGAGGTCCTGCGCGCCGCCCGCACCAAGATCCCGTTTTCGCTCATTATGAGCGATATAGACCATTTTAAGAGTTATAACGACACCTACGGGCACCAGGCCGGGGACGCCGTTCTGAAAGCGGTGGCGCGCGAGTTGTCGGAAAATGTGCGCGACATAGATTTTACGGCCCGCTACGGCGGGGAGGAGTTTGCCGTCATTCTTACCGGCGTAGGTAAAACGCAGGCCGCCGGGGTGGCCGAGCATATCCGGAAGGCGCTGGAGAGCCGGCGGTTTTCTTTTAACGGCGTGGTTACCAATGTTACGGCCAGTTTCGGGGTGGCGGAATTCCCGGGAGAAGCCGCCATTTCCAGCCAATTGGTCCGCGCGGCGGATGAGCGGCTTTACCGGGCCAAACACAGCGGCAGGAATCGGGTGGTCTATGAGTAAGGATAATCTTTTTGTCTTTCTGCTGGCGGTGTCTCCGCTTCTTTCCTATTTTCTCGGCCGCTTCAGCCGGACGCTGGGGCTTGCGGCCGCCGCGGCGCTGATAGCCGGTTCTGTTTTCGCTCTGGGCGCAGGCGGTCTGGAAAGCGGTCCCGCCATGGCGCTGTTTTTATGGACGCTTGCGGCTTTGGCCCACTCGGCCAGGGTGAACGCGGACCTTTCCGGCTTTGGAGAAGGGGAGCGTAAGCTGGAGGAAGCGAAGGCCCGGGTTGACCGGCTGGAAACGGCTCTCCGCGCCCTGAAAAATGATTTCGAAGTCCTGGGAACCAGCGAGAAAAAGGCCCTGACGCTTTATTCCGCGGTTAAACTGCTTTCGGAGGCCGTAGATCTTGAAAGCGCGGGTAAGCAATTCGGGCGGTATGTTAAAGATTATTTTGATACTTCCGATTTCGCTTTCTATGTAACCGATATTAACCTGAATGTCCCGGAACTTTTTGCCTGCGGGGACAAAACAGATCTTTCCTCATGGGAAACTCTCTCGCGCCTGGCCGGTTGCGAAGCTCCTTCGGCGCTGACCGGCGCGGTGGCCCTGGAAGCTGAGCATGCCGTAATCGTGCCGGTGCTTCACGCGGGGGCCGCAGTGGGATTGTTCGCCCTGCGGTTACCGCCCGCGGTATTTAAAAAAGACGCCCTGGCCGGCTCGGCGATGGAATTCGCAGATGAGGTGTCGTTCGCCGTTAAAAGGATCCAGCTTTTCAGGCAGGTGGAATGGCTTTCGCAGGTGGACGGTCTGACGGGCGTTTATCGCCGCAACGCCCTGGACGAAAAGATCCTTGAAGAGATCCGGCGTGCCGGCGCTTTTAAAACCACGCTCGGGTTTATGATAGTGGATATAGACCATTTTAAGCTGGTGAACGACCGCTATGGCCACCAGTTCGGGGATTTCGTCCTGAAAAAGGTGGGCCTGCTTCTGCGTTCCAGCGTCTATGAGACCGACTTTGTGGGACGCTACGGCGGAGAGGAATTCGGCATAGTTCTGCCGCGCGCGGACGCGGCCGGCGTCCTTCGGAAGGCCGAGGCCATCAGGACGAAAATAGAGGGGGAAACATTCTCGCAGGGTTTTGAAACCGTCAAGGTGACCGTTTCCATCGGTATAGCCCATTTCCCAAGGGACGGTTCAGCCGCCGGTGAGCTGATTGCCGGGGCGGACGCCGCGCTTTACAGGGCAAAGGAAACCGGCCGTAACAAAGTAGTGGACGTAAGCGGCGTTTAAAATAGACGGTAAACAATGGACGATCTACAGTAACACGGAAACATTTTATTTCACCTGTTGCTGACTTTCTGGAGGAACAATGGAAGAACAAAATATCCCCGGGGCCCAGGCCCCCGCGCCGGCTCCGGCCAAGACCGCCGATCCCGAATCTCTGGTCAAGCCGTCCCGGACCAGGTTTTGGCTTAAACTCATCGCCGGTTTGTACGCGGTATCCCTGCTGTCTTCGTTTGCCGTAATAGCCAAGGTGGATGGCGTGAGGAAATCAAGGCCCAAGGACCTGGACCTGTCCAAGTTGACCGGCCTTAGTTCCTCCAAGAAAGACGTTGTCGCCGTCATTCCTATCTTTGGCGCCATCTACCAGACCGATTCTTCCAAGGTCTGGGAGCGCGGCAGCCAGCAGATAGCCAGACGCATAAAGGCGGCGGCCGATAAAAAAGAGGTCAAAGCCATATTGCTGGATATTAATTCCCCCGGCGGCAGCGTGGGGGCGGTGCAGGAGATCTATTCCGCTATCCTGCGGGCCAAAGCCGGAACTAAAAAGCCTTTTGTGGCGCGTTTCGGGGATGTATCCGCGAGCGGGGGCTACTATGTGGCCGCCGCCTGCGATACGATCATCGCCGAGCCCGGCACCATCACCGGCTCCATAGGAGTTATTTTCAGCGCTAGCAGTTTTGCGGGCCTTATGAACAAGGTGGGGATGCGCAGCGAAGTCATCAAGTCCGGTAAGTTCAAAGATATCGGCTCTCCGATGCGCGATATGACTCCGGAAGAACGCAAGTTGCTGCAGGGGTTGATAGATGATTCCTACGATCAGTTCGTGACCGCCGTGGCCGAGGGGCGAAAGATGCGCGTGGAAGATGTCAAGCCGCTGGCCGACGGCCGCATTTATACCGGCCGCCAGGCTTTGAATATCAAGCTTGTGGATAAGCTCGGCGACTTGCAGGACGCTCTGGATCTGGCCGGGGAGCTTGGGAAGATCGGCAAGAATCCGCGCATTCTGCGCGATTCGGACCCTTGGGAGCAGCTTTTCTCCATGATAGATTCCAAGCTTAGTTTTTTCGGCGGAGCGTCCATAGAGACGGCGCTTAACGCCTCCCCCAGGCTTGAATACCGCTGGTACGGAAATTGAGGTCCGGGCCAGGCATGGGATCGCCCTTACGCCGCGTAGGAAACCCTCCCGTGGTTTCCCTCCAATCCCGCAGATTGGAGCCTCCCATCCGCTATGCGGCGTCAGAGCGATCCCATGTCTGCCCCTCCGGTTATTGGTTTTTAAGGTCGCAACCAGTCTGATAATGATCCTTTAGGAGTTATTATGAACCTTATCGCAACTGTCTCGGATCTTGTGGATGAGCCGCAGGATTTTATTGAGCGGACGGATAACAGGGAAATAGGCTGGGCCGGTATCTGCGGCTGCCTGTTCGGGACCCTGAGCATTTTCATCTTCCTGCGGATGTTCTCCGCGGTGCCTCCGGGGTTTTACTCGTTCCTGAACGTCCTGGCGATCATGTTAGGAATAAATTTTTTCTTTGCCTCGGCCATGCACCTGTTCCTGGAGATGACCGGCTCGCGCGGCTCCGCCCTGAAACTTTTTTTTCTGGTCGGAGCGACGGATTTTTTCTGGGCCGTGCTTATCCCTCTCGGTTTCCTGGCTAATCTTGAATACCTTAATCCCGTAGCGGATTTTCTGCTATGCGCCGTTATTGTTCTTCTGGCCAGGATCTCTCTCATGCGGCGTCTTTACTCTATTTCCCGCAATAAGGCGCTGTTGGCGCTGAGTCTGCCCTATGCCGCGCTCACGGCCGGTTTTTTAATGGTCTTTGTTTATGCCATAGTTTATGTGGTCTGGCTGGTAATTTAGGGGGTGGAAGGCTTAAGGCTGACGGCTGAAGCAAAAAGTTTTTTCTCTGTGAGCCATTCAGCCTTACTCTTTCAGTCTATTTATGTCTAAAATCCCGCAGATAAAAGAATACGAAGGTTTGCCGGTGGTCACGGCGGAAAAGATGAAGTACCTGGATAAAAAAGCCTCTATGGAATATGGGCTGCCTTCTCTCCAGCTGATGGAAAACGCCGGCAAAGCCATAGCTGAAGAGACGCTTCACATAGCCAAAGAAGAACTGGGCAAAGATCCGGGCGCGCTTACGGCGGCTATTTGCGCCGGCCGTGGAAATAACGGAGGCGACGGATTGGTTGCCGCCCGTTATCTGCGCGCGGCCGGGGCCCGGGCGCAGGTTTTCATCCTTGAGCCTAAAGATACCGGTTACGGAGAACTGGTCGTCCTTAACATTCAAAAGGCTAAGGACGCCGGGGTTAAAGTAACTCTGGTGACCAGAGAGGGGCTTGAAGGCCTTGCCGCGGAGTTTGAAAACGCCGATATTCTGCTTGACGCTTTGCTTGGTATAAGTTCTGTGGGCAAACCCACCGGCCCCGTCAGGCGCGTTATACAGCTTATGAATAAAAGCGCCAGGCTGATAATAGCCGTGGATATCCCCTCGGGCCTCAGCCCCGACACCGGGCACCACAGCGGCGTTTTTGCGATAGCCAAACATACCTTGACCCTGGGCTTCGCCAAAACCGGTCTGATGGCGCCGCATGCCCAGCCGAACACCGGAAAAATAAAAGTTCTGGACATCGGTTATCCCAAAGAGTTGGTGGAAGAAGCTAAAAAATAAGACGGAGCGCCGGATATTTACCGTTTTTGATTTTCCATTTTTATTTTAAATTTTGATTTGCCGGGAGTGCCTTATGCGCGCCTTCAACGATAGCGTGATCTATTTTATAGTGGTGGACCGCTTCTTTAACGGCGACCCTTCCAACGACAGGTGCGCTAATCCAGAGGCTTTTGACGTTTCCCGCAAGGATTGGTTTAAATACTGGGGCGGCGATCTTTCCGGCGTGATGGCGAAACTGGATTACCTTAAAGAGCTCGGCGCGGGAGCCCTTTGGCTGACCCCGCTTTTTGTCATCCGGCGCCACGCCTGAAAGGATGAACCTGGCCCTGGCACTCATTATGACCTGCCGCGGCACGCCCTGTATCTATTACGGCACCGAACAGTATCTTAATAATCCGGCCAATGGCGGCGCGGATCCCTATAACCGGCCTATGATGGAAAAATGGGACACTGATACGCCGGCTTTCATAAAGGCCTTGAGCAAAGTCCGTAGAGAAAATAAGGCCGTCCAGCGCGGCAGTCAGCGCGTTAAACTGCTCAGCGCGGATCTCCCCGGTGATTTTAATTGGCGGGCGAGCTTGGCGGATAATTCCGCCAGGTGGGCTTTGAAGCGGGGCTGTTTCTTTTCTATCAGGGGGATCAGGGTTTTTCTGAGCCAGTTGCGCAGGTACTTTTCGTCTTCGTTGGATTCATCTTTCCTGTGGGGAAGCCGGTTTATTTTCATGTATTCCATTATCTCTGCCCGTGTCACCTGAAGCAGCGGCCTTATGACCGATACCGCCGCGGCCCCCTTGCCGCAGAGCACACGCTTTACCGGAATGCCCAGCAGGCCTTTGGGCTCGGTTCCACGGAGCAGGTTCAAAAGGAAAGTTTCGGCATGGTCGTCCGCGTGGTGCGCGGTGGCTATAAGGCGGAACTTCCTCTTAAGGGCTAGTTTAGTCAGGAATTCGTAACGGGCCAGCCTGGCGGCGTGTTCGATGCCGGTTTTTCTCCGTTTTGCCAGGGCCGGGACGTCCGTTCTTCCTGCCACGGTTTCAATGCCGTAGGTCCGGCCGAGTTTTTTTACGAAAACCTCATCCTTATCGGCTTCTTTGCCGCGTATCTTATGGTTCAAATGGGCGATGAGCAGGATCAGGCGGCGCTTCCTTGCCTGCTTAGCGAAAAAATCAAGCATAGTTACGGAATCGGGCCCGCCGGAAACGGCCAGCAGCACGGTATCTTTTTCCTTGAATAGATCGTGTTTCCTGGCCCCGGCGTTGATCTTCTCCCAGAGTCTTAGCGTGCAGGATTTCTGTGACGTCATAATGTAAATTATACTAATTGAAGCGGTCCGGCCTCGATATCTTTAATTTTAGTATAATTATGTTTTGACATTCCTAAAATTTCAGCAGGGAAATGGCTATGAAAAGTTACGAAATAAGGAAAGGTTTTCTGGATTTCTTCGCTAAGTACGATCATCCCATCGTGCAATCCAGCCCTCTTATCCCCGAAGGCGACCCTACGCTTTTGTTCACTTCCGCAGGCATGGTCCAGTTTAAGCCCTATTACCTCGGCCTTAAAACCGATAAAAAGCGCGCCGCTTCGTGCCAGAAATCTTTCCGCACCACCGACATAGATAATGTCGGCAAAACCATCCGCCACCTGACTTTTTTCGAAATGCTGGGCAATTTTTCTTTCGGCGATTATTTTAAAGACGAATCCATAAAGTGGGGCTGGGAGTTCCTGACCAGGGAAATGGGCCTTCCCGCGGAAAGATTATATCCGTCCATATATAAGGGCGGCGTGGCCCCCAGGGATCAGGAAGCGCGCGGGATATGGGAAAGCGTTCTGCCTCAAAATCTGCATTCACACATAGTAGAACTTGGCGATAGCGATAATTTCTGGTCCATGGGCGACACCGGACCCTCCGGGCCCTGTTCCGAGATCTATTGGGACCGCGGCGAAAAATACGCCCATAACGGTTGCAAAGGCGCCGGTTGTTCCTGCGACCGTTATATAGAGATCTGGAACCATGTTTTTACCCAGTTTGACAAGCAGCCGGGCGGAATTTACGCTCCGCTGCCGAAAAAAAATATAGACACCGGCCTGGGGCTTGAACGCCTGGCTTTTATAGTGGAAGGCAAGGAGACGCCTTTTGATACCAGTTTGTTTTATCCCATTATCTCCGGGACTTCCGGCTTGTTGAAAGTTAAATACGATTTTTCCGGAGATACCGCCGCCAATTTCCGCATAATCAGCGACCATCTCCGCGCCGCCGTATTCCTTATATCGGAAGGGATCATGCCTTCCAATGAAGGCCGCGGCTACGTGCTGCGGCGCCTTGTCCGCCGGGCGGAACGCTTCGGACGTATGCTGGGGGCCGGCGAGCCGTTCCTTTACAGGCTCGTTCCCTCGGTATTCGAAGTTTTTAAGGGAGTGTATCCGGAGATCGTGGGCGCGGAGCGCCACATCGTTGAGACGCTTAAATTTGAGGAAGAAGGTTTCCTGGAAACGCTCGAGACCGGTGAAAAGTTCCTGGCGGATCTGCTTGATAAGCACGCCAAAGAGATTCCCGGAGATGTCGCCTTCAAGCTTTATGAAACTTACGGTTTCCCAGTGGAACTCACACGCGAAATAGCCCTTAAAAGAGGCGCGGCGCTGGATGAAAAAGGTTTTGAAGCGGCCAGGAAGAACGCGCAGGGCATAGCCAAGGCCGGCTGGAAGGATTCAGGCGAAAAGAACGCGTTTATTTTTCAGACCGCCGAACAGAAATTCCCCGCCACGGTTTTCCTCGGCTATGATTCGGTGGAGGCCGAGGCCCGGATACTCGGCCTGTTGGATACGGACGGCAAACCCGCTGAGTCCATGCCCGCCGGCGCCGAGGGGTACGCCGTGTTGGATCGTACACCCTTTTATGCCGAATCAGGCGGTCAGGTGGGGGATACCGGGAGTTTATCTACCGGCGGTGCGGTCGTAGCGGATATTCTGGACGTTCAGAAACCGGCGGGCAAGGTCTTCTTTCACAGGTTTAAGGCCGGCGCCGGGTTTAAAATCGGGGCTGTAGTGATGGCCAAGGTTTCAAGTCAGCGTTTCAGTATCGCCGCCAACCATACGGCTGTTCATGTCGTAAACGCGGCACTGAAAACGGTTTTCGGCCCCGGCACCCGGCAGGCCGGCTCCATTGTCACTCCCGAAAAATTCCGGTTTGACTATACGATCTCCAAAACTCCCACAGCGGGAGAGCTGGATACAATAGAGAACATGGCCAATGCCGCCATAGTCTCGGACTATAAGGTCTTCAAAATGGAACGGCCGTTGGCCGACGCCGAGAAGTTCGGCGCCGTCACTTTGCTTGGTGAGAAATACGCGGACCCCGCCCGCTTCGTTCTGATAAACAAGGGCGGCTGGGATTCTGCCGGGGACCGCTACAGCCTGGAACTATGCGGCGGTACGCATATAGACGGCCTTGCCCAGCTTGTGCTCATAAAGATACTTAAGGATTCCGCTGTTTCACGCGGCGTGCGCCGCATAGAAGGCGTTGCCGGCCCGGCCGCGGTGGCGTATCTCTCCGGCCTGGCCCGTATCGCCGAAGCCGTTTCATTCAAATTATCCGTGCCGCCACAGGAACTTCAGACGCGCGTGGACCAGCTGCTACAGAATATAAAGGAACTCAAAGCGAATAAGGGCAAGTCCGCTCAGGCTTCAGGTGAGGAAACGATCGACCTGCCCGGCGGTATAAAGTTTGTGGTATTGGAGACCGCCGGCGCCGCTATCCCGGAGTTGCGCGGCATAGCGGATCAGCTTAAGAACAAATATAAGTCTTCCGTGCTTTTCCTGTTCTCTTCTTCCGAAGGGAAGCTCTCTTTTATTTCCTCATCGACCGTTGAGGGCGGTAGATTCAGCGCTTCGGCTCTGGTAAAGGATGTCGCTGGGGCTACCGGCGGTTCCGGCGGCGGCAGGCCGGATTTTGCCCAGGGCGGAGGGCCGCTGCCAGCCGATATGGCCGATTTCAGGAAAAAAGTTATAGAGTTTGCAAAGAAGCATATTTGATAAAATATCCCCGAGCCGGGTTCTTCTGGAGGCCCGGCGGAGTGAGTAAAACCGCCTCGCGCGTAAGTATTGCGCGAGGTGCGAAAATAAACCCGCGCGTTACCTTCTTTAGCAAGCGCGGGGACATTTTAGAGGGGTTCAGCGAAGCTGCCCCGCCTTTGATGGCGGGGTAAGCAAGCGACGAAGGGGAACTAGTTCCCCTTGTAGAGCACCGGGCCGGGTTCCTCTGGAGGCCCGGCGGAGTGAGTAAAACCGCCTCGCGCGTAAGTATTGCGCGAGGTGCGACAAGCGCGCCCGTGGTGAAATGGATATCACAGGAGCCTCCGAAGCTTCTAGTGCAGGTTCGATTCCTGCCGGGCGCACCAAAATTTCAATAAACCGTGGAAGGTTTGCGTTATATTACTGGGAGGGGGAAATGAAAAAAATATTTCAGATCCTGGCGGTTGCCGCGCTTGCGGTTTTACAAATCCATGTTTTAAATGCGGTTGATTTTGATCGGATTCTGGATCTGGGCGCTTTCAAGCAGGCGGCCGTCATAAACGCGCCTGCTGATACAAAGTTGAGAATATTTACGATTCCGGCCAAAGCCGCGGCGCCAGTTCTGACACGCGGCCCATATGTGCAGATGGGGCATTCCGGCGTTTCAACAACCATCGTGTGGCGCACAGCCGAGGTCTCCGATGGCCGCGTGGATTACGGTTTGACGGCGGCTTATGGCGCCAATGTGGTTTCACCGAGCAACTGGCAGCACGAAGCGACGCTGACAGGGCTTCGTCCGGGAGCGAAATATTACTACCGCGTGAGCGGCGGCGGCTTGGAACTGGCGAAAGGCGAATTTGTAAGCGGTAAAGCGCCGGGACAACCGTTCCGGATAGCGATGTTCAGCGACGCTCATCAGTCGGGAACGCGCGGCATCGGCTACCGCATGTCGTTATCCAAGCCCGACCTGATCCTTGCGGCCGGCGATATCACGGACAGCGGTCTATTTCAGGAGCTGGACGGTAATTTGTTCTCCAACTTTTGGGAAGTGCTGCGTTCCGCTCCGCTTTACTGGACGCCGGGGAACCATGATGTCGACAGGAACTTCGCGGAATGCAGGAATGCGCTGGTTCTGCCGCAAGATGAATTGAATTACTGGTTCGAATATTCCGATGCCCAGATTGTATCGCTCAATGCGGAAGGTCTGCCCGGCCCGAATTGGCTGGCCAATGCGCTGGCCTCCTCTAAAAAGCCGTGGAAGATAGTTTTTTTCCATGAACCGGCATTCTCGCCCAGCGGAGGGCATGGCGAAAACTCGGCCATCCGCGATACCTATGTGCCCATTATGGAGAAATACGGGGTTCAGCTTACGGTCTCCGGGCATAATCACTTTTATTGGCGCAGTGTCCCCATTAACGGCATTACGCATATAGTGGACGGCGTTTCCGGCAACCGCGCGCGCGACATAGGGGCTATGCCCTGTAGTTCCGCATTCGGTTTCAGCGGCACTTCCGCCAAATCATTTGTGGTGGTCGATATCAGCGGCAATACTATGGTCGTTCGCGCCATTGGCGAAAACGGCGCTATACTGGATGAAACGATCATAGACAGGGATTCCCCGTTTCAATTGGATGGGTTGCTGGATGGTTCCGCCCGGCAGGTGGCCTCCAGGCCAGACGGTTTGGGTATTTGGGCGGCTATTTCCGGCCGTTATCTGTATGTCGCTACGCAGGATGCCGGGGAAGGCTATGATAATTTCCTGTTTCTGGCGCGCAAGCCGGCCCCGGTCAAAACCGCCGTTTGGGCAAAAGCCGGCGGCATTATGGCGCATGACGCGTTCCTGGCCGATGAAAACGATAGTTCATTCACCGGTTGGTTCCGGGGCGACGGCGGCCAAGTGAGCGATTTGCGCGCAGCCCGTTCCGCCAGCCGATGGTGCAACGGGAACTATGTCGAAGGCGTGATAGATTTGCAGCAGCTCTACGGCGGGATACCGCCTGTAATATATCTGGCGGCCGCCCCGTACGCAACGGCAGATGGTGGAGCGCTGGCCGCCTCCAGGCAATGCCCCGCCGGGAATGGGGATAACAACATAGACCCGGCTGAATTTATCGCCGTCAATACCGCGGAGATTTCAACCGGGATTTCCCGGCTGAAAGCCGGATCAGGCGCAAAATAGTTTTATTTTTGATCCCACATGAACTTTGAGGAAGAGGTAACCCTGCTTGTAAAATCCAGGTATCCGCTTGTCGTGGTGGATACCATAGATGAAGAATTTGTTTCCCGCCGGTTTTTTGAGATCTCCAAGTCCCTTTCTATGAATTTATATACCTGGTCGCTGACCATGGGGCTGCGCGTGGGCGGGAGCGCCAATTCTTTTTACCAGAGCAACGAGCCGGCCAAGATGCTTAAGATGGTCAACGACCTGCTCAACGACCCCCAGTCCTCCTTATTTCTTTTTAGCGACCTGCATAAGTTCCTGGAGGACGCCGTGGTCGCCCGGCTCTTCAAGGATACGCTCAATAAGATAAAGGATACCAGGACCACTATCGTCATGGTGAGCGCCGAATGCAAACTGCCGGCGGAAATAGCGCCCCTCGCCGCCCGCATCACCGGCGGTTATCCTGATGAAAAGGAGATACTGGGCGAGATAAACCGGATACTGGCCGATTTTAAATCATCTTCCGTGCATATAGACGTGGAACTCGGGCAGGAGGACCTTAAAAGGATACTTAAGACCCTCAAGGGTCTCTCCATCCAGCAGATAAGGAACACTCTTAACAGCTGTATACTCAGGGATTGCCGGTTTGACAGAAACGATCTGGCCGAAATAGAAAAATGCAAAAAGGAAATTTTCGACAAGGACGGAATACTTGAATACTTCGGTTCGGAGCGCAAGAACAATATGGCGGGGTTCGGGAACCTGAAGCGCTGGCTCTCCGACAGGAAGAATGTCGTAGCGGCCGGGAATTCCGGCCTTCCCCCGCCCAAAGGCATTCTGCTCCTGGGCGTGCAGGGCTGCGGTAAAAGCCTCGCGGCCAAGGTGGCAGCCGGGGAACTGGCCATGCCCCTGTACCGTCTGGACCTTAACCGCCTTTATTCCAAATACCTGGGTGAGACCGAGGAGAATCTGCGCAAGGCTCTGACCACGGTGGAGCGTCTTTCCCCGGTCTGCCTCTGGATAGATGAAATAGAGAAAATTTTCGCGGCCTCTTCCGGAGAAATAGACGGCGGCGTTTCCAAGCGCGTGCTGGGCGCCATGCTCACCTGGATGCAGGAGCGCCATGACGGTTCTTTCATAGCCGCCACTTCCAATGATATCAACAGCCTCCCGCCCGAGCTCCTGAGAAAAGGCCGCTTTGATGAGATCTTCTTTGCCGATCTGCCCAATCCTTTGGAGAGGGGGGAAATACTCAAGATACACCTGATAAAGCGCGGCCTTAAACCGGAAGGTTTCGACCTGGGGGCTCTTTCCCTCAACTCGGAGGATTTCAGCGGCGCGGAGCTTGAGCAGGCGGTCATCTCGGCCCTTTACAGCGCTTCCGGCGCCAATGAGAAGATCTCCACAAAGCACGTGCTGGAGCAGTTAAAACTCACGCGTCCCCTTTCGGTCATAAAGGCCGAGGCCGTTGATTCCCTGCGCGGCTGGGCCAAAGAAAGAAATATCCTGCCTGTTTGAATTCTCCTCAGATGTTATAGCCCGAATCCTGCAATTCAAGCCGGTTTCCATTGGCAAACCGGCGGAACAAAAAAATGCAATACCTGCGTAGATGCCGTCTCAAAGGCCTATGGCCGTCAGACGGCCAGGATTCCCCGCAACAGCGGGTCGAGAACCAAGCGCAATGCGCGCCAGGTTTTCAGGGTGTATGCCGCGCGAAGCGCACCTGAGCTCCGCGAAGGGAAAAATTCAACTGAATTTTTCAGGTTAGTGTGGTAAACCATGAGTGATCATGAGGTGAATCGGGGGGGCTTGACAAAAGTGGAAACGTCTGTTATAGTAGTAAGGAAAGTAAAGAAAGTAAATAAAGACAAGAAAGTAACAAAACTATATTAATTATAAGGCCCTCTGTTTATGGAAGATAAACTATCAAAAAAAGCTTTCGGAACTCATGAGATCGCGCGTATATGCGATGTTACGCCTCCGACCGTTATTAACTGGGTAGAGGAAGGAAAAATACCTTTCTTTACCACCGGGGGCGGGCACCGCCGGGTATGGGACAAGGACCTGATCATTTTCATGCGGGAACATAATATCCCTATCCCAGCGGAACTAGCGCCTCCGGGGAAATTGGTGTTTTTAATTGTGGATGATGAGGAACAAAACAGGAAATTTATATCACGGGCGATTAAAAGTTCTTACCCGGGCGCCAGGGTTGAGGAAGCGATAGACGGATTTGAGGCGGGCTATAAGATCCGCGCACTGCTGCCGACCCTAGTAGTGCTTGATATCCTATTGCCTAAAGTCAACGGAATAAAGGTGTGCGAGATTATGCGCAGCGACCCGGATCTGCGGAATATCAAAATTCTTGCCATAACCGGCTGTGACATTGAGGAGTCAAAGACCCGGATACTGAAAGCCGGGGCGGATGATTTTCTGGGCAAGCCGTTCACAATTCAGGAGTTAGACGCAAAAATAGAGAGTTTACTCGCAAATCTGAGGAAGTAAGGATGTCATATGCCCGACGTTGAAAATGACAATGACCATACTCCGTCATGCGTGCCGGGTCCGGTTGCCGCCAGATCAAAACTTATGGTAGTGGACGACGAACTCGGCTTCAGAGATCTTGTAAGCCGGGTATTCTCCGACGACTATGATGTGGTGGCGGCCGCCAACGGAGAGGAAGCCCTTCAAAAGGCCGGCGCAAGAGATATAGACGTGGTTATTTCCGATATGACCATGCCGAAGCTGGGGGGCTTAGACATGCTGAAGGCGCTAAAAGAGATCGATCCGAATATAGAAGTGATTCTGGTCACCGGCTATGCTACGCTTGAGACCGCGGTTGAAAGCATGAAACGGGGCGCTTATGATTATATCGCCAAGCCGTTTGATATTGAAAAGCTCGCCAGGCTGGTCGCGCGGGCTTTGGATAAGCGCCGCTTAAGCCGGCAGGTGGACGAACTTAAGGAGATTAACCGTTTTAAGTCGGAATTCCTCGCCAATATGAGCCATGAGCTCAGAACCCCCATGAACGCGATATTGGGCTATACCTCTCTTCATCTGGACCGGCTTTATGGAGAGGTGACGCAAAAACAGGAAGATGCTTTAAAAAGAGTGGAAGCGGCTGGGAAGAATCTGCTGAGCCTCATTAACAGCATCCTCGACCTTTCCAAGATTGCCGCCGGCCGTATGCCGGTCTATCTGGAAGAGTTCCAGCTTAAAGATTTGATAGACGAGGTTCTGAGCATGATGGATTGTCTGGCCAAGGGCAAGAAGCTCGATGTGGAGGCTTCCATTCCGAAAGATATGCTGGTGCGGAGCGATAAAACCAAGCTTAAGCAAATCCTGATCAACCTTGTGAACAACGCAATTAAATTCACCTCTTCTGGCGGCGTCTTTATAGAGGTGGACCAAAGCCCGGAACAGCCGCGCTTCAATATCCGGGTGCGGGATACCGGTATAGGGGTAAAAATAGAAAATCTGCCCCTTTTATTCCAGGAGTTCAAGCAGTTGGACGCTTCCCCTACGCGGGAATATGGCGGAACCGGCCTTGGTCTGGTGATCAGCAGGAAATTCGCCCGGCTTATGGGGGGGGATATCGGTGTTGAAAGCGTTGCGGGGGCCGGCTCCACTTTTACCGTCACGCTGCCGCTGGAAAGCGGCTTCCGGCCGCAATCCGTGGAAAGTGTTTTTAAACCGGCGGTTGCCGGCTGCCGGGGGAAAATATTCCTGGCTATAGATGATGATCCCGAGGTTTTGACTCTTCTCCGGGATAGCCTTCAGGGCAGCGGCTATGAGTTTGCCGGCGCGTTGAACGCAGAGGAAGGAATTGCCATGGCCCGCGAACTTAAGCCCTTCGCCATCACCCTGGATATTATGATGCCGCATAAGGACGGCTGGTCCACCCTGCAATTCATGAAAAACGACCCTGAGCTGCGAAAAATCCCCACTATCATACTCTCCATTATGGACAACAAAACCCTGGGATACGCGTTGGGGGTGACCGACTATATCCTTAAACCGTTCGAGCGCAGCGAGCTTTTGAAAAAGCTCAAGGCGCTGGACCTTGGCACGCGGGTGGACGGCTCCCTGAAAAGAACTCCGCGCACGGTGCTTGTTATTGACGATGAAAAAAACATAGCCGAGTACCTTAAAGAGACTCTCGGGGCCGAGGGCTATACGGTGGAAACAGTCGCTAACGGTTCCGCCGCGCTGACAAGGATAAATTCCGATCCACCGGATATTTTGTTTCTGGATCTGATGCTGCAGGGGACCAATGGTTTTGAGATAATAGAGGCGATGGAAAAAGATCCAAAATTCAAGGACACCTCGATTTTTATCTTAACGGCCAGACATCTGACTCCTCAGGAAACGGATTATCTCCAAAAGAGGACCGAAGCGGTTTTTCAAAAAGGCTCAAAGAGCCTGCCGGAGATATTGGGGCAGGTAAAAAAACGGCTGAAAGCGCTGGAGGCCGCAGATGAACGTTAAGATCCTGGTTGCCGACGACGACTATGATAACCGGACGATAATAAAACAGGTCCTGGAGGCAGCCGGATATCAGGTATTTGAGGCTGTCAACGGCCTGGAGGCCATTGAGACCGCTCTGGCCCAAACCCCCGCCCTTATTTTAATGGACCTTTCCATGCCCAAACTTAACGGATGGGAAGCCGCCAAACGGATAAAGCAGACCCCCCAGATCGCCGGCATCCCCATATTCGCCTTCACGGCTCACGCGCTCACCGGGGATGATGTCAAAGCCAAAGCCGCCGGCTGCGATGATTATATTTCCAAACCCTGCGTTCCCCGCGAAGTCCTGCAAAAAGTGAGGGACTATCTTATGAAGGAATGAGGGATGCCGGCCTAACGATCCGGCGGGGCCGCCTCCGGCGGAAGGGATGGGATAAATGGCGAAGATATTGATCATTGACGACGACGCTGCCAACCGCGATATGCTTAAAACACGGTTGGAAGCGTCCGGTTATGCCGTGGTCGAGGCCGCTAATGGGGAAGAAGGCGTCAAAACGGCGCAGGACCTCGCGCCTGACCTTATAATTATGGATGTAATGATGCCTAAGGTCGACGGCCGGCTGGCTTGCCGTATACTGAAGTCAAATCCAAAGACAAAGGACATTCCCGTGGTAATGTTGACGGCCCGCAGCCGGCAGATGGAAGAACTCCGGGGTTGGGAATCCGGAGCGGACGAGTATTTGACCAAACCCTGCGATCATAAGCGTCTGCTGGAGCTTATAGCGCAATTTCTGGATAAAGCGCCCAAGGGATGAGATATTTGCTGGAAAGAATATTCTTCCACTAAGAATGCGATAAAAGGGGATATTATGAACAAGAACACGGAAATTCTCCCCGCACACAAGATCCCCGCTGAAATACTGCGCCTGGTATCCTATGAAACCGTCCGTCGCCACGGCCTTATCCCGCTTGAGCTGCGCGGAGAAACACTCCGCGTCGCCATGGTGGATCCTAATAACTTAACCGCTCAAGACGACCTCCGCCTGCGGTCCGGCTATGAGCTTGAAGTAGTCAAGGTGTCCCAGGCGGAGCTGGATTCTCTTTTACATAAAAACTTTCATGATCCGTCGGAGCATCCCCTCTGTCCGGCGCTTACGGTGGAGCCCGTAAAAGGCGGGAGCGAAGTTTCCAGGCCGGAAGAATCCTTTGCCGTTCAATCTGTGGAGAAACTTTTAAATTTAGCGCTTATCCTGCGCGCCAGCGATATCCACCTGGAACCTCAGCGCAACGGTTTTTTCGTGCGGTTCCGCGTGGATGGGGTGCTGAAGACTATTCATGAGTTCCCCAGAACGGTCCAGTCCGCCATCACTTCCCGCATAAAAATCATGGCGAATATGGACATCTCCGAAAAGCGGCTGCCCCAGGACGGACAGATAAACATAGAACGCGAGGCGCGGAACATCGATCTGCGGGTGTCCATGCTGCCCGCCAAATACGGCGAAAAAGTGGTGATCCGGATATTGGATAAATCGGGAATGGCGTTGGGCCTTGAGACTTTGGGGCTGGAACCGGATATGCAGAGCACGTTCGAATCCCTGATAGAAAGCCCCCACGGTATCATTTTGGTCACTGGTCCCACCGGAAGCGGAAAGACCACCACGCTTTACTCGGTTTTAAGCAAGATCAGATCGCCGCTAAAAAACATTATAACGCTTGAAGATCCCATAGAATACGAGCTTCTTTGCGGCAGCGCCAATGAAATGGGGATTACCCAGGTGCAGGTGCACCCGAAGATAGGCCTAACTTTCTCCGCCGGTTTAAGATCCGCGCTCAGGCAGGATCCGGACGTAATAATGGTCGGAGAAATACGGGACAAGGAAACCGCTGAAACGGCCATGACCGCCGCGATGACCGGGCATCTAGTCCTGTCCACTCTTCACACCAACGACGCTCCCAGCGCTATGGGGAGACTTCTCGACATGGGCATTGAGTCATACCTGATGGTCGCCACCGTGAAAGGTATTCTGGCCCAGCGTCTTCTGCGTGTGGTGTGCGCAGGCTGCAAGGAAAGATACCAGCCTCCGCTCAGGGCCCTGAAAAGCATGTTCCCCGGCCGGCAGAACCTGGAAAGCGCCGTTTTCTACAGGGCAAAAGGCTGCCCGCGCTGCCAGGGGACGGGCTATCTGGGCAGGCACGGTATTTTTGAGCTTTTGGTGATGTCCGATGAATTAAAGCAACTTATTCACACCGGGCAGAATCTTGAGAGTATGCGTAAAATTCTGGCGGCCCAGGGATTAAAGTCTTTGCGGGAGAGCGGAATGGAACTGGTCTTTAAGGGGCTGACGACCGTGGAGGAAGTAGCAAGAGTAGTGGTGGATTAGCCCGAAAAATCCGTCCATCAAGGGCGGACGCCCGCTGAAATAGCGGATGCATTTTCCGGAAGGAGGCGCCCGCCGTTTCGCGCAGCAGAAAGGACGGGCAAAATTAAAAGTATGAAAGAACAGGCAAAGATACTGGTGGTGGACGACGAGCCCGGGATACGCGACCTGCTCTCATACGAGCTTTGTTCCCACGATTATCAGGTGGTTACGGCGGTCAACGGAGAGGAAGCCCTTGAAAAGGTCAGGAAGGAAAAATTCGATCTTGTCATCAGCGACATCAAAATGCCCAGGATGGGGGGCATTGAAATGCTGGATGCCATTAAAAAAATAAATCCCGATATTGAAGTCATTATGTCCACCGGGTACGGCACGATCGAGACGGCGGTAAGCGCTATGAAAATGGGAGCATATGATTTCGTGCAGAAACCGTTCAACCTTGATGAGATCTTCGCCATAATAGAGAAGGCCCTGGAAAAAAGCGAGCTAAGGGTCCTCCTTGGAGTTTACGAGGCGAGCAAGCACATCTTCTCTTCGATCAAGCTGGACGAACTCCTGCCCGTTATGGCCGGGCTTGCCGCCCAAATTCTTAAAGCCGATGATGCGGTCATTATGCTGCCGGACCGGGAGGGCCGGCTTGCCGTAGCGGCGGCCGCGGGGCTTAACGACTACAAGCGGAAGGAACCCCGCCTGTTACTGTGTGAAAGGGGCATGGATAAGGGCGCCCAGGCTTGGAAACCGGTCATAATTGACGGGCCGATGGATAAGGATCCGCGATTTTTGAACATAGGCGGTCTTCTCGACATCCGCTCTGCCATTGTGTTTCCGCTGGTGATAGAAGGGCGCCTCCTTGGGGTTTTAAATGTCAACCGCACCGTCAGGGAAGCGCCGTTTACCGCCTCCGACCTCCGGTATGCCTCCGTTTTCTGCGCCCAACTCGCCCAGGCCATTCACAACGCCACCCTTTACCTGGAACTGGACAACAAGATGCGGGAGCTCCGGCAAATGCAATCCCAACTGGTGGAATCTGAAAAGCTGGCCGCCATCGGAAAACTTGCGGCCGGGGTGGCTCATGAGATCAATAATCCCCTTGCCGGAATCATGGGCTTCACGGAGTTGCTGCTTCAGAGCAATGAGCTCTCTGTGGGCCAGCGCGAAGACTTGCAGTCCATTATGGAGCAGAGCCAGCGCTGCCGCAGGATCGTGCAGAATCTCCTGCAATTCAGCCGCAGAAAAACCGGGAAAACCGAAACCATCAATCTGGGCCGGCTGCTGGAAGCAAGCCTGCAATTAATGAATTATGATCTGCTCCAGTCTAATATTGAGGTTCAAAAATATTTCCCCGACGATCTTCCCGCCGCGCTGGGGGATCCGGCGCAGCTGGAGCAGGTATATCTGAACCTTATTGCCAACGCGCGGCAGGCGATGGAAGGCAAAAAGGACGCGGTTATAAAGATCAGCGCCTCCAGTGAGGCCGGCCAGGTCGTTCTGCGGTTTGAAGATAACGGCTGCGGCATTCCCCCTGAAAATCTCGGCAAAGTCTTTGATCCTTTTTTCACCACCAAGCCGGTTGGCCAGGGAACGGGGCTTGGACTATCCATCTCTTACGGGATCATTCAGCAGCACAAGGGAACGCTCCGGGTGGAAAGTCAAGTCGGCAAGGGAACCGTCTTTATCATAACTCTCCCGATCACGCGGGACCCATCAAGTATGGAGGCGGCTTTATGAAAACCCTGTTGTGGCCGGCTATGGCCGCGGGATTGTTGCTTCAGCAGACCCTGAGCGTCCGGGCGGAGGGAAATGGCGACTTTAATTTTTTTGAGGAAGAAAATAAACTAATGGTCGCTACCCTGCGTGAGCAGACGCCTGAACAGGCGCCTTCCATTGTTTTTATTGTTACGCGCCATGATATTGAGGCCTACGGGGCCAGGGATCTGGCGGATATCCTGCGCCTTGTGCCCGGTTTTGAATTCGGCGTAGATGTGTATAGCGAGGCCGGCCCGGTATTCCGAGGAATCTGGGTGGAAGAGGGGAAGTTGCTTCTGATGATCAACGGGATAATGCAGAATGAGCTGGGTTTCGGTAATTACAGCTTTTTCGGGTCTATCCCGGCCTCAATGATCGAAAAAGTGGAGATTATCCGCGGGCCCGGCAGCGCGGTTTACGGTGGTTTTGCGGAAGTGGCTGTTATAAATGTCATAACCCACCAGCCGGAAAAATTAAACGGGATGCGTGTCAACGGCGATTTGAGCGCGGTCTCACGCTACGGGAACGTCAGCTATGGAAGCCGGACCGAGACCATGCGCGTCGCGGCTCATATAGGACAGGGTGAGACGCTTTTATCGCGGCGAGATTATACGGATTTTTTCGGTAACCGGCTTGGGCTTGACCGTAACACGGCCTATAGGCGGTGGCAGCATCTTATAACGGAAGCTTCCGCAAAAGATCTGACGATCCGTTATCAACGCACCTCCTTTACTTTCGGCGCGCAGGATACCTTTACTACGATTCAACCGGCGGTCAACGGCATAAATCTGGAACAAACGAATAATTACAATGACGTGACGCATCTTGATTACAACGCAAAGATCTCCGATAGTCTGGAGATCAATCCACTTTTTGAGTACACCCGTAATAATACGTGGAATTTTAACTTCCCCGCCAGCATTGACGGCTACCTGGAGGGGTCAGGCACTACGTTATGGCGCTACCGCGGGGAGATCTCGGCCGTCTATGAAACGCCATGGTCGGCTGAAATGAGATTAGGGGGCGGCTATATCCGGGACGGAGTGGAAAATGTGGCCTCCGACGGCACCCCGGGGCTGCAGCTTTCGGCGGATCCCGCCGATCGCTCCGACCACACTTATACTTCCTCTACCTTCGGCTTGTTCCAATACATGCAGCAGGCGGGCCCGGTAGGCCTGACGGCGGGAGGCCGTTATGAAGACACCAGCTTTGGCGCCGCTTTTGCTCCACGGGCCGGATTAACCTATGTCCACAACGCTTTTAACGCGAAGCTGCTTTATGGAAGAGCTTTCAGGATCCCGCTCCCCTGGCAGGCTTTCTCCAGGGTTCTCACCTTTAATGGAGATCTTAAACCTGAGATCGCCAATACTACTGAAATGGAAATAGGCTATAAATTCAAACCCCAGCTGAAGGGGAAGCTCAATGTCTTTTTCATCAATATCAACAAACCTGTGGTTTACCTGGGAGCCGTTAATGAATATGTGAATCTGGGGCGGATAATATCCAAAGGAATTGAAGCGGAACTTAGAATGAATTATCCCAGCTATGGCGGTTTCGCCAATTTTTCCTATACCGCTCCGGGACACAGCACCTCCCCGGGATTTGTTACCTCATCCAAAAACCGTTTTTTGGCCACTCCCCCCGTCAAAATCAGCTTCGGGACGTATTACAGGGCCGGATACTTTGAATTTGCTCCCAGCGCCACTTACCTCGATCATCGGGCGGGACAATCCCGGTATTCCGCAAACGATCCGGCCGGTATTCCGGGGACAACCGATTACAAAGCGATTATTTTGACCGACATGAATATCACCGCGCGCGACGCGCTTAAGGATATTGATATCCATTTGGCGGGGCATAATATTTTCAATGCGCGTTACACCCTTATCCAGCCTTATTACGGGGCTCACGCGCCTATGCCGGCGCAGGATCGTGAAATAACTTTAGGATTTACCTGGCATCTCTAAGCGGTTATTCGGAAAACCTGGTAGGGAGCGCGGCGGACGATCCGGATAATGCAAGGCGGCGTATGCAAACCATAGTCATATGAATACAAAACGACAGAGTGTTTTCACCTTGATATCAATACTTTGCCTGCTGACTGGCGGAATCGGGCGGGCCCATGAGGTTGTTGCGGTTCTGAGTTCGGATTCGCAATATTACCTGGAAGCTTTTCATGGCTTTCAGGATGCCTGGGGGCATCCGGTCACTTCCTTTAATATGCGGACTGAAACCCCGGCAATAACCGAAAAGACCCAACTGGTGGTCGCTTTCGGAGGAAAAGCCTCTTCGCAACGCTATCCGGCCAAAACGCTGGTTGTTTCATGCATGACACTGGTTGCGGGGCTAAAGCGGAACGAAGGCGGGAACCGTTATTTTTATATTTCGATGGCGCCGCATCCCGGCCTGATTTTCTCCAAAATTAAGATGCTTCAGCCGTCCTTAAAACGCCTGGCAGTGTTTTGGACCTCCAATTCTCTGGAGGACTATATCGGGCAAATGCGGAAAGCGGCCTTTCACAGTAACGTTGAATTGGCCCTGATAAAACTGGACGATCCGGATGCCCTTCCGGAACAGCTTCGGAATATTCATGGTGAAATAGACGCTATATTCCTGCCGCCTGATCCGATCCTGGTTAACGTCGCAAACTTTGCGACGATCAGGGATTTTTCAGCGGCCAGGCATATTCCCTTCTATGCTCCGACCGAAGGCCTGGCCGAAAAAGGAGCGACAGTCTCCATTGCCAGCGACTTCTATGAAATGGGGCGCAGCGCGGCCCTGACCGCCCGAGAGTTGCTCAAGGACGCCAGACGGATAGAGACGGTCATCTATCCGGATAAGGTCAGAATTGCCGTCAACTTAACGGCGGCCGGGAATTCAACTCTCCAGGTTACGCCTGAGTTGTTGCAGAAGGCGGACAAGGTTTTTCCATGACGATTTCGGAAGATATCGGCAATAGTAAAGTGGATTAACCCATATTAGGGAAGTTAAAGAGGGGAACTTTTATGAAATTATTGAAAATAGCGTTTATAAGCATTTTGTTTACAGGGCAACTGCCGGCTACCGGCGCGGAAAACGGCGACGCCTTCAGTTTTTTTGACGAGGAGTCGCGGGTGATAACTTCCTCGCGGCGCGCCCAGAGAATAACCGAATCGCCTTCGGCCATTTCAGTTATAACGGCGGAGGATATAAGGCTTATGGGGGCGCGCAGCGTGGCGGAAGCGCTTAATCTGATCCCGGGAGTGGATCTGCGCTTTAACAATCAGAATGCTTTCGGCGGGGGCATCAGAGGGGCCGAACAGTCATACGCGAATAAAATAATCCTTATGATAGACGGGCGAAACTGGACAGTTGACGCCTATACCGTCCCGGCCCTGGACGAGTTGCCGGTCACGCTTGAAGATATCAGCAGAATAGAGGTGCTAAGAGGGGCCGGTTCGTCTTTATACGGTTCCGGGGCCATGTTCGGAGTCATAAACATAATAACGAAACGGGCGGCGGAGGCCCAGGGCGCATACATAAACGCCGTCGCCGGGACGTATTATCAGGGCTCGGTCCGCTACGGCGGAACGGTTGACGCAAACACGCAATACAGGATCAGCGCGGAGGCTCTAACGGTTGACCGTTATGCCGTAGGCGGCACCGCTTTAAGGAGCGCTCCCGGAGTCAACGCGAGATTGGAACATGGATTTCAAAACGGAGCCCGGCTTGATCTTGACGGAAATTACCGCCGTTCGCAAACGGAGGCCTTTTTTTCATCCGCGGATCTGGCGGCCGCGGGCGCAAATTATACCGACGGGGAATTTACGGCGCGCGGCGACTTTCAGTATAAAACCGGACACACCAGCCCGATCAACGGAGATATGTCTTTCACCATGGATCGTTCCGCTCTGGACGTTCAGCAGTCATTCGAACCGGTTGACAACAACAAACTGCTGGTAGGCGGCAATGTAACGCAGTTAAACGTAGCCGCGGCTCAGATCGGCGGCCATCGCGAAAAGACGATTCTGGCGGGTTTCTTTGAGGATTCCCACCGTTTCGGGGATATCCTCCTTAACGGCGGAGCGCGCATTGACAGGGATCCGGAAGTACCGGATGCGATCTCCCACCGCGTCGGAGCAATATACGCGTTTAGCGACAAACAGTCGCTCAGATTCACCTGGGGCAAAGCTTTCCGCAGTCCGGACCTCATTGAATCCTACATAAATACCACACTGGACGGGGGATTCGGCGTTCCGGTGAACATGAACGGCAACAGCGGTCTCCAAATTGAAAGCGCCCAGACTTATGAACTGGGATATCATGGAATGCTGAAATCCGATGTCAATTTGTCGGCTAACATGTTTTACGCCAAGCTCAAAGATCCGATTATGCTGTCCCCCGTTTCCTATCTGCCCGCGCCGCTTGATTACGTGCCCGCGCTGCTGCGCAGCGACAATTTGGGCAACGTAAAGCAATACGGCGCGGAAATTGAGATCCGGACCCAATTAAGCGATTGCCTTACCGGCCTGGCGAACTACACATATATGAAAAGTGAAACCCACGACGGCAGGACGGATGCGCAACTTGTAGACACTACGCCCAGGCATATGGCCAACGCCCAGCTTCGCGGCCAGTTCCGTAACGGATTCAGCGCCAATGCCTGGGTACGCTATCGCGGGACTTCAAACTGGGCGGCAAACACCACCGCATATCCGTGGTCCAATTCATCAGCCACGCTCAATGTCCGCATAGGCTATGAATTCGGCCTCTATGGCGGCAAAGCGGAAGCCGGCCTCTCGGTTTATAATGTGGCAAATCATGCGATCAATGATATTCCGGGCTCTGACGGCATTTTACGGAGAGTGACAGCGGACCTGACTTACAGATTCTAGGAGCCTGTCCGACATAAGGCTTTCATGCCGAAATTGTCGATTTTGAAGCCGAGCCGAAGCAACGCGAAACG
>MGVA01000045.1 GCA_001800245.1 Elusimicrobia bacterium RIFOXYA12_FULL_51_18
GCCCTCGGCCGTCTGACGGCCATAGGCCTTTGAGACGGCACCTGCGCAAGCATTGTTAATTTCCGCGCATAGCGCTGAAAATTAACGACCCGCTGCTGCGGGGAATCCTGGCCGTCTGATGGCCATAGGCCCTTATACGGCACCTACGCAGGTATTGCATTTTTTTGTTCACCTGATCTCCCAATGGAAACCAAGTTGAACTGCAGGATTCGGGCTAATTCATGGAATATCTATGGGCGCCACATACGTCCCGTCCGACAGCTTATAGCCAAGGTGGAAGTATTTTTCCACTTCGGCTGTCCGGCCTTTAGCGGCAGTTTTTGCGGCGGCGACAATAACCGCGTTATGGGCCTGGGTTTTTATAATATGGTTTGTTATATCCCGTCTGTCATTGGGGTTTTTGTCGGCGGCAAGCAGCATTATGCCGGCGACATGAACCGACTCCGGGCTGCCGATAATAGAAACATCATGGATCATGTAAGTAAGAGCATGCATATCGTCGGTTTCAACCGCGAGAAAAAGACTTTTAAGCGCTTCAGTCCGTATCTCGGCGCTTTCCTCTTTATTTCCATATAAAGGCCAAAGCTCGGCCTGCACATCAAGCTGCGGCGAAGCTTTAAACAACGCCCAAGCGGCGGCAAGCCGCATTTTCTGATTATTTTCGGAAAGCCTTGCAATTATCCAGGTCTTGATCTCATAACTTTCCGCGGCGGCCTCATAAAGCGCTTTGCAAGCCGTTATTCTCACCGCCAAAGAAGCATCCGAAAGTCCGGCCGACATGAGCGCCGCGCCGGGTTTTTCATATTTTGCGGCCGGAACAAGCGTTTTGGCGGCGGAAATCCTTATATCTTCAAGCTCGGCGCGGTTTAAAACCATTTCGCTTACCTTATTCCTGACGGCCTCGCTGACAACAACCATTTCCTTTGCCTTTGAAAGCGCGGCGCGCCTTACGGCGGGTTTTTTATCCGAAAGACGGGCTATAAGCTGATCTTCCGCCACATTACGCCAGGGAACAAGCCCGGCGGCCTGTACGCCTACAATATCAAGCTGCCCGGCAAAAGCGGCATCGCTTACGGTCTCAAGCCGCTGAGCCTCAGCGCTCATGGCCATTGCCGCCGCGATCATGACCAGGAATAATAATTTTTTTGTCATAAATCTCCGGATGAATGCTTTGATCTAAAATTCCACGTCGAAAATATAGGCGGAGTAAGGCGGCATTTCCCGGAGGCGGAGGCCCTCGGCGAGATCTTCTTCTTTGAAAGAAAAAAACCTGTCTGAAAGTTCCTCAAATAAGGCGGTGCTGTCGCCGGTACTCTTAACGGAGATCTTAACCACGCCGCAGGACGGAGCGGGGGAATAATTCACCACCACTATCTTTATCGTACGCCGCTGCGCCCAGCTCCAGGCCAGTATATTCTTATTGGAATTATTCTGCGCCGAGCACTGGCGCACCTCCAGGAGGTTCCATTCGCCTCCGTGGAAGGCGGGATGATCCACTATCTTCAAAAGCTTCTCGTAATACTTGCGCACAGCGAGGTCCGGTTTGCGTTCCCAGATCTCCTTCAGTTGCAGCGGAACCTTATGGCGCAGCCCTTCCAGCTGCAGATCGTTATAGAATCTCAGGCCCTTTATGGTCGAGATGATGACGGCGGCCGCGAAAGCTTTGGCCCGCCCGAACGCCTCTATCGACGGCGACTCATCGTGGTTATCTATAAAGCGCACGGAACGTTTCTGGTAAAGCTTTTCCGCGCGCAGATGCCCCTTAACCTCTTCGGCGCCCATAAAGCGCAGGCGGTCGTAAGTCACCTTGTCGTAAGTGTAGTCGAAACCCATCAGCTGCACCTGCCACTCAAGACCCCAGTAAACTTCGGCCAGGAAGATAAATTCCGGATGCGCTTCCTGGACCGTCCGGATAGCGTGTTCCCAAAACTCCTCTTCCGGCTTCTTAAAACCATTCTTGTTCAACAGCCAGCCCCAGGTACTTTCATGGATATCGTTCAGGGTAAGCATCACCATATCGCACCGCACGCCGTCGCATACGTCGGCCAGCTGCATCAGGAGTTCCAGCCTTTTCTCGCGCGTGTAGGGATTGAAATAATTAAACTGGGCGGAATCGGTCCAGGGCGGGAAATTCGGATCGCGGCCATAGGCCACATAAGTCTTCCGCCCTTTTATCTCCGTCTCAAAAAACCAGTCCGGATGGGCCTTAAAATCTTCTTCGGAACCCGTGATGAAACAGTCCGGGAATTCATGAACGAATGGATTATCCTTGGCGGTATGATTGGAAACAAAATCCAACAACAGCTTCATGCCCATGAAATTCAGTTTTTCCTTAAGGGCTTTAAGCTCCCATTCAAACCCCAGGTCGGGGCTGAGCTTGTAGTTATGAATGGCGTATGGGGACGAGCCTATGGCTTCCCGCCCCAGCTCCGGGGAGATCTTTTTTATTTCGGTTAAAAGTTTATCGTCCGCGAGGGCTATTCCGGAGGATTCGGGGCTGGGTTCCCAGACACCCATCAGCCACACAATATCCACGCCCAGGTGTTTAAGCTCCAGCCACTCGTCCTCCGGGATGGAAGAAAGCGTCATCTCGTTGAGGGAATACTTTTTCCTCAAGGTCTTGAGCCATAACCGTGCGTTGATCTCGATTAAATGCGGATTAGCGCGTAACACTGTAACCTCGTTTTGATTATGATCGGAATGCCGGAAACACCATCCCCCCCGCCATTTTCATTATATCAAATTCCAAGACCGCTTTATTTAAGGTCTATTATCCGATAATCTCCCGGAGCCAGCCAGGCGCTGAAGCCATATTCCGGAATACGGGCGCTTGTCCCATCCAGAGAGATATTCGCGACCACGGCTTTTTTAAGACCCGGGACCGTTTTGGAGATCAGAGTGTAACCCGCCCACTTCCCGCCGTCGGAAGGCCAGATCGGAACAATATCATAATCCCCCATCTCGGCCCTTATTTTTCCGGCTTGCGCGAGAATGTCCTGATACACCTGTTTTACCCAGGGGCTGCCGGCGTTCCAGTCTATCCTGGCCGGCACACTGAACGGCAGGGGCTTGGGTTCCCCGCCGGGGATGGCGGCATCGTAGCCGATCTCGGCGCCCGAGTACATCATCACGGCTCCGGGATAGAGGATCGTAAGCATAAGCGCCGCCGGCAGGCGGCGTCCGTAAATTTTCTCCGGAGCCGGTTCATCATGATTGCCGAGAAAGACCACCGAGCCGGCTCCGCCTTTCTGCCAGGCCAGGTAAGCCGCCCTGTTGACCGTACTCTGAATTTCTCCGGGATTGCCGCTTTCGGTGGCGTTATACCAGCCGGTCTGTCCTTCCGGACGCGCGGTCTCATACTTACTGTAGATGGAATCGAAGCCGCAGGCCGAAAGATCTTCCTGATAGGCATAGGCTTCGGCCATGAAGGCGGCGGAAGGTTTGGCCGTCTTCACCGTCCAGATCAGCTGGCGGTAAAACTCCTCGGAGGGCATAGTTTTGCCCCAGGTACGGGAGAAAACGTTGTTCAGCGCCAGATAAGCCATATCCACGCGGAAGCCGTCAACATCGAACCTGGTGACCCAGCCTTTGACCAGTTCGGTCATGCGGGAACGGAGAACGCGGTTGGAATAATTGATCTGGGCCGTGTCCATCCAGGTTGATACTCCGCCGCCGTATTCGAATCCGCCGTTGCTCACGCAATACTTAACGCTCTGCCGGTAGTGCTCAAAATATCCGTCGCTCGGGCAGGCGCCTTCGCGGCGGTAACTAATGAAGTAATCAGGGCTCTCGGCCAGGAGTTTTGAGTCCAGCGAAGTATGGTTCACGACAAAATCGACTATCACCCTGAGGCCCGAGGCGTGGGCCTTTTTAACGAACCCCCTAAAATCCTCTTCCGTACCCAGATCCGGATTCACTGCGCCGTGATCGCTTATGGAATACGGCGAGCCACCGCCGGAGCCGGTCTGCCCAAGGACGCCTATCGGCAGTATCCCCATCGGCCAAATGGTGTCAAAGCCCATGCGTTTTATTACGTCAAAGTCGGAACTCCTGAAATCCTTGAAAAAAAGCGTCTTTTCCGGGTCGGAGGGAGATTTAAAACCCGGCGCGGTCCTGCGGCCGGACAGATTGTAGGCCCGGGGAAACAGCTCATAAATGCGGGCCTTTTTGGACCAATCGGCCTGGTCATATTTCGCCATATTGGCCTGCAGGCCGGACACGTAATATTCCAGCATCCGGTTCAAGGCGGCGTTTTTTTCAGAATCGGTCAGATTTGAATTTTTAAGTTCGGAAAGTTTAGAACGTAATTCCTGGGTCCAGGCCACCGGCTTAAGCAGGGTATCCAGATATGCAAAATAGTCGTTAAGCTGCGCAATGAACCGCCCTTCTCCGTATTTCCCCTCCAGCTCCTTCTTTGTCCAGAGGAAACCTTCCAGGCCTACGCTCTGGGCCTGGGCCGTCCAACCTTCTTTGGCGTTCCTAAACATGAACTGTCTTACCTCGGGAACGGCCCCGTTCCAGCGGCCGGATGACAGCACTTCCTTCGTCTGTTGCAGGAATTCAAAAGAAGCGGAAAGCCTTGCGTCAGACGGCTGCTCCACGCCCAGCGGCGCGGCAGGCATAGAGCCGTCAAACAGGAGCCCGGCCCGCTCACGGACGGCCTCCAGGCCGGCATAAGCCGGGGACAGCGCAAAAAAAAGGGAAAACACCGACCCGGAAACTATTTTAGGAAAGCGGGTAAAACACATGGTATTTATATACCAGAGAATTTATGCATATTCAAGGGCAAAAGACCCATCATCACAACCCGAAGGACCTATCCTAAACCACATTGGCGGATAACATCATGTACGGAATGGGAGGGGGCAGCGGACTGCCGATTTGAATTCCCACAAACGCTATTTCCCCTCCTTTATATATTCTGTCGTTTTGGGCAGAAGCCACAGGAGGGCCAATTTGTAGGAAATGAAGGAAAAAATAAATATGAGCAGTATCCCCGTCAGTATAACGCGCTTAACCCGGAAGCCGGAGGAATAATCCAGCGGTTTTGAGGCATCCGCCACTTCAAAGAACCACCAGCCGGTGCCGGTTATATTCGCCACGGATACAAGGTAACTACGCCCTTTAAACGAAACCTCGCTCCTGAAATCATCCAGGCCCTTGGCGGAAGCGGCGGCCACAACCCGCCGGACCTCGGCGGGGGCCTTGATGCCGGGACTTATTATAGCCCGCCCAAGCGAATCGTTTATCAGCTGGCCGCCGGCATCCATGAAACCCAGGTTGCCGGACGAATTGCGCCCGATAACGCGCACGATCTCTCCAAGGTAAGCCAGGCTCATACGGGCCAGCAGAAATGTTTCAGCTTTGGCGCCGCGGACTTTGCTCATCGGTTCCACCAGCACAAGAGCCGGCGGAGTATACTCTCCGTATTCGACCGCTCCCGACGACTCCTGTCCGGAAACAACGCTTTTAAAAAGCTCGGTCCTAGAATAATCTTTCAGATCTTTGGGGGAAGTCGTCCCGGTTTTCAATACTTCCTTACCGGAAGCGTTCAGTATCGAAAATTCAGAGTAGATGCTGGGGTTTTCCTTTATCCTGCCCTCCAGCATTTTTTTCCGGGTCTCTCCGGACGCGTTAAGGAAATTGGCGGATGAAGAGATTCCGGAAATATCGTAATTAAGCGTCAGCAGATCGGCCGTAATATTGGCGACGGTCCTGGTTCGCAGCGCCATATAAGAAAGCGTGTCCCTTTTTCCAAGCTCGTTATTGCCGTCGATAAAATGCCGGCTCAGTATAAGGAACGGCAACAGAAATATAAAAGCCACCACCGCCGTAAATTTGTATTTATTATTAGCCATGATTATATCCTAGCAAAAAATCATTTCTTTGATGCGGGGCTCGGAACGCCGGCAAGAAGTAACTGCTTTGATATTACCAACAGTTCCTGGAAGCCGAAACCAGCATAAGCGCAGACCAGCCAGAAAGCCCCAAGATAGAATCTCGGCTCTATGCCGCCCGTGATCATCACCTGATTCACTGCGGCTATAAAGGCGACCGGCAGGATGAATAAGAAAAATAAAGAGGCAAAGGACCGGCTTTTTTTCATATACAGCAGGACCAGCCCCATCAAGCCGAAAAAAAGCTCTATCCTGTAATAAGCCAGTTCGGGCAACCCGGAAAGGAAGATTTTTCTTAAACCCGCGGCGAACCAGGCCGCGGAACGGCGTGTGCCTTCACCGAACATGAATTCCGAGGGACTGAGCGGGCCGCCGTTGAAAGGCGCTTCCAGGATCGGCCCCTCCAGGGCCAGGTTCCGCCATTGTCTGAGCAGGTTTTCCTGCAGGCTCAGCGGGCGGCCGAAAACCGAATTCTGGTATATGAGATATGGAGAAACCAGTGCGCAAGCCAGGAGGGCCGAATAAAGGGCGAAGCGGACGCGCTTTACAGAACGCTCCTCAAGTATCCACAAACCCAGGGTGGCGGGAACGAACACCAGGAAAATTATTTTTGAAAGCGCCGCCAGCGCGGCGCATGCTGCCGCCGCGGCAAGATTTTTAAAAGCAAAATCCTTCTTTTCCACAAAATACCAGAAAGCCAGAAAAAACAGCAGGGAAAAGATCTCGGCCGGACCTCTGACCGCGTAATAGCAAAAATACGGATTAACCGACAAGAGCATGGCGCCGATTGCTCCAGCCACCGCCCCGTAACGCCTTCTAAGGAAAACCAGCGTCAGCCAGGTAAGGCCGGCAAAAGCCGACACCCCAATGATCTTGGCGCCCAACGGGACGGGAACACCGGCCCTTTTAAGGACTCTGACTGGAAAAACCGGCGCCGGCTCCCTTATGCCTATTGCCTCCGTTCCCCGGCCATAGGCCCAGCCATAGACGCGATAGGCCGCCGCCTCGCCCTCGGAGGGACCGGGAAATGATTTCCAGCCGATGGAGATATTTACAAGGAGCGCCGCGAACACCAGCCAGATGTTGAGCCGGAGTATCCCCTCATACAGGGGCGTCTCCTTTAGCGTTGCGCCGGCATTTTTCATATTATTTGTTCCCGCCTTCCAAATTATATTAAATGTAGTAGCTCGGAAATTCAATATCCGCGCGATCGGCGCACTCTTCTTCACTATTCGCTCAATCCCGCCGCTATGCGCATCGGACGGCCAACTATGAAAGAAATAACCCTGGAATTTAAAAAGATAGTCGGAGAAGGCAAGACTCTCGGCCGCCACAAAGGCAAAGTGGTTTTCGCCTACGGCGTCCTGCCCGGCGAAACCGCCCGCGTGCGCGTAACCCTTGAAAAACGCAATTTCATGGAAACGGAGCTCATTGAAGTGCTCACGCCTTCCCCGAAAAGGATACCGCCGAAGGAAGATCATTATATAAGCTGCTCACCCTGGCAGATCATGGACTACGCTTTTCAGGCTGAGACCAAGAAAGGCCTGGTGGAAGACCTGCTGTACCAGACCACCAAAGAGACCATCCGGCTTGATAAATTTTACGAGGCCAGACAACTTTTCGGCTACCGCACCAAAATCGAATACAGCTTCACTACTGAGAACGGCAAACTGGCCTTCGCTTTCCACAAGCGCGGAAACTACCGGGACATGTACGCGCTCCCGCGGGGTTGCGCACTCATGAGCGACAAAACGAACGCCCTGGCCCTCGAGATACTGGAACGGCTCAACCAGGCCGGCCTTACCCCCGCCGATCTGAAAACCCTTATCTTAAGAGAGGCTAAGAATACCGGCGAATGCATGGCCGCGCTTTTCCTTAAAAGGAAAGACCTCGCCCTGCCGGAATTCAAAGTAGAGGGACTTACCGGCTTCATGGCCGCCTATTCCAACCCTTTAAGTCCGATGAGCACCGCCGACGAGGTCATCTCCGCGTGGGGCAACGATTTCATCACCGAGAAGGCCGGCGGCACGCTTCTATCCTACGGCTTCGACTGTTTTTTCCAGAACAACATGGAACTTTTTGAAACGGCGCTTCAGGAAATACGGGCCGCTTCGTTCAAATGCGAAAAGATCATAGACCTGTATTCCGGCGTGGGCGCCATAGGCCTGGCGCTCAGAGACCTGGCCGACAAGGTGTACGCCGTGGAAGCGGTACCGAATTCGGTTAAATACGCCCAGCTTAACGCCGCGCAGAACAACGCCGCTAATTTCGAGATACTCTGCTCTATGATGGAAAAGGCCGACGCGGCCCTGCTTAAGGGCGCGGATATTCTGGTCCTTGACCCGCCAAGGGCGGGCCTGCATCAGAAAGTGGTAAAGAATATAATGGAATTACTGCCGGGGAAAATAATTTATTTATCCTGCAACCCCATAACCCAGGGCCGCGACGCCGCGTTCTTTCTGGAGAAGTATAATCTTGTCCGCTCCGCGGCCTTCGACTTCTACCCCAACACCCCCCACGTAGAAACCCTGCTGGTCTTCGAAAAGAACTGATCTGAAACGATCCGCAGGTATTAAGGTAACGCCTGGTTAATGGGTTTTAGGTTTAGAACCGCGAGATGCCAAGTCGGGCCGCCGCCGGATTTTCTGCGCGCTCCAAGACCGGGTTTTGCAAGAAGAAGGCCGAGGGCTTCCGCCGGCGTGCGAACTCGCCTCGCACACAGTGCGAGGCTCAAACATTCACCGCCGTACACCAATGATAGGTATTCGCTCCAGCCCCCGGCCTTAAAACCCTAAATGGAGCGCGCAGAAAATCCGCCGGCCGCCCTCCAAAAATACGATGTATATTAAATTTCTATCGCCTTTAATCCGGCGTTTTTTAAACTATAAATACATTTACCCCACCCTTTGACGATACATCCTAATAGCCAGCCCTTGTTAAGTTTCCAGTGATCTCAGGTTTCCTGTGCGTTCCATTCGGAGGGTTTTAAGACCGGGGGCTGGAGCGCATCGCTATCATTAGCGACGGCGAGGACCGTTCAAAACGGCCCGCTATGCGGGCCGTTGCGTTCCACAGCCGGCGGAAGCCCCCGGTCTTCTTCCCAATAAAACCCGGACCCGGAACGCACAGGAAACCCTCCACCGGCCCGACTGGACTACTGTGCGGCTCTTTAACCCAAAGCCCATCAGCCCGGCGTTACCTTATCTTATTCGGCAGGGCTTCGATTACTTTACCGGCGAAAACGGTCCCTTCATAGGCCAGCGGCTTGTTTTTCATGCGCTCCGCCATGCCCTTCGCCAACTGAAAAAATATCCCCCCAAAAAAACTTTTGGAAGTGCTAACCCTTACCACGGAAGGACTTATCCCCCATATAAAATCACCGGCTTTCAGGTCCCAGAGAGTGACCGAGCCTTTGATCATACGGCGGTTATAAACACCCGCCATAATTTCCCCGAAATCGGTTATATCGCCGTAAAACAGCCTTTCCACACCCAGCCATTTGCACAACTCCGCACGATCAGCCGCACCAAGCTGTCCGCCCTGGGTAAACCCGCGGGCCAGAAGAATTTTATCCGTATCTTCAAGCGCCTGCACCCGGTAACCGGCGGTCTTAAGCGCGTCGGCGATAATGGCCCTGAGCATGGGCGGCCCGTCGATACTTGTGGTCTCATCGGTGAACGGCAGAACTGCGGCCTCCGGCGCGAACCAGTCTTCCCCCGAGGCCTGAGCGGCGGCGGAACCGGTATCAAGCATAACTTCCAGATCCTCAAGGATCTCGCCCCACTTCGTGGATAAAGCTTCCTTGTCCCCCGCGGAGGCCTCGCGCGCTCTCAGATAATAGTCCCTCGCCGCGGAATAGTCCTTGCGCACTTCGGCCGAAACCGCCAGGCCCAGCGCGTCCCGCCAGTCATTTTTCCCGCTCAACCGCCGCGACCAGATCTCTTCAGCCCCGGCCCACTTGCCGCGCCTGGCCAGATCCGAGGCTTTTGCGGATTCTTTGTCGCCTTTTTTCCTGAACAGCACCCGGGACCGCAGGACCTCCCTGCCGATATAGCGCGCGTAAAGTTTGACGGCTGCGTCGTTCAATATCCTATCTTCATTTTCAGCATACCACTCGGCCGGGGACAGTTCGGCATCAGAGCGTTCTTCGGCGCAACCGAAAGTTTCGTGAGCAGTGTCTAGCGCTTTAACGTAGGAACCGGAGTAAAGTTTTATCTCAGCGCCGACGTAAGCCTGATACACCCATACCGTGCTCTTGACCGTCTGCCGCTGCCTGTTCTTATCGTAATACTCGCTGGAGCGGTCTTCTTTCTCAACCGAAAACCGGGGGTCCGACAGCTTCAACTCCAATACGCCCGAAGGGTTGAAATATTTAACGTAAGGATCTCCATCCCCGGTGCTTCTGGACACACGATATGCAAGGACCTTGCCTCCGGGTCCGGAAAATACGCCGGCAATTTTCTCGGCAAGGGCGTAATTATTGAATTCCGCGGCGGGGTCGTTGAGGAGATTGCCGACAATATTCCCCAGGAAGGATTCCTCCGGCTGCGGAGGATACTTAAGCGAAATATAAAGCGAAGACAGCGCCCGCCTGGTCTCTATAATTCCGCCGCCGGCCGGCAGAAAATACGGGATTTTGACGGAAGAATAATTGCCGCAGCCGGCCAGCAGAAACGGAACCACAAAAACCAGGCTCTTCTTCATTTGTAAATATTTATTATGCGTAGGTCAATAAATCCGGGCTCTTTTGAAAAAATCAGAAACGCTCACGGTATAGTAGCGCGTGCCGCATGGGTATCCGGGATAAGGGCCGCAATTATCGCGGGCATCAGGTTTGACCGTGCCGGTGCTCTTATCCAGAGAATCTACCAGGCGCCGGATAGCGGAGGCGTCTATATCGGAAGCGGTTTGCGGAGAGGGCCGGGGAGCTTCAGCGACCGGTGGTTTGCTGTTTTTAAAACAGGCGGATAAAACCGTCAAAACCGCGGCCATTAGTCCGAATAATCCGAACCGAGCCGCCTTATGCATTTCCCGGGCGCTCAACCCGGTCTTGGCGCCTATTTCGTAAAACTTTTTCATAAATCCATTCCCGGCATTATTTTAACCCGAAAAATTCAGTTGAATTTTTCCCTTCGCGGAGCTCAGGTGCGCTTCGCGCGGCCCGGTGAGTCATCCTATTTTACATAAAAAACCGGCGGCCCGGTTAAGGACCGCCGGATCAAGACTAATAAAAAAGACTTGCTTGCCTTTCTTTTCAGCCGGCTTCGCGGAGGTATCCGGAAAAGCTCCTGCCATCTTTTCAGGAAGACGCGCCTCCCCTGTGGCGGAAGGTCTCGATCTCTTTTTTTACGGCCCCGATCATTTCCGGGCCGGCTAGGCCGACGCGCTCGAATACTGCCAGAGCTCTTTCATAGGCGGCACCACATTCGTTATATTCCCCGCGCGCTTCAAAACTTCGGGCGAAATAAAGCCAGGCGTAGGGATTATCCCGGCACAACCGCAGCGCCTCCGCAAAAGAGCCGGCGGCTTCTCCAAAGGCGTCATTCGCATAAGCCTTCAGTCCCGCCCGGAAAGTCCTGTCGGAAACTATTCGCGCCATCTCGAAAGAGAAAAGCGCGTGGGGACCGGTTTTTTCAAGCGGCGGCAGCCGGCCGGCCAGCGCTTCTTTCAGGTCGCTCCGCCCTTCTTCCAGAGCGGCGGCAAAAGCGTCCTTCTGAGTTGTCCCCAACGGCTGCCTGGCAAGCGTCCCGTACATGCGCGCCGTAAAATTTACGGCGGCCACTCCGGCCGCGGCTTTCATAAACCTTGCGGTTCCTTTAACCCTGAAAAATGCCTCGGCAAGCCTGGGCTCGTAAAGCGCAAGTTCAAAAACCGCGGCCTCATCCGCTGAAACGCCATGGGCCACCGCTATTTTCAAGAGCTTTTCCATTTCCGCCGCCGCATATTCGTCCCCGAAATATAGCGCGCCTCTAACGGAGAGTTCGCGCCGCAGGGCGGCCGCCAGATCGGCGGCGGCGCTCCCATTTTTACGCGCCGAGAACCTTAATGCCGGACGATCAGCCTGGTAGTCAAAAAGGTCCTTTTTCACAAGTTCAAAACCGGCTCCGGCAAGCGCCTCCTCAAGCAGCTCCACTGGAAAGCAGTAACGGTGCTCCATCCCGGTAGATTCGCTACCGTAGACCCAGCCCAGCGCCGTTTCGCGAACGGCTCTATCTCCTTTCAGGAAGATTTTAAAGGTCTTTTCTATGTGAGGCGTCTCCACGATCAACAAGCCCCCCGGCTTGAGCACCCGATAGCATTCGGTCAGAAAATATTGGGCTTTAAAAAATCCCAGGTGCTCTATCAACTGGGCGGCTTTTATCTCTTCTATGGAACAGTCCTCGAAATAAAGGCTGTGCGCCTCCATCCGCCTGTCGGCCAAGGACTCCTCGCTGGAATCTATATTTACGTAGCCTTTGAGATAATTATAACCGCAGCCGATGTTTAGTTTCATTTCCATCCACCTGTCGCACACCCGCTTGTCGCACCCCGCGCTTAACACATGCGCGGGGCGGATGACGCCGGGCTTTATAATGTGGCGCCCGGTGCTCCACAAGGAGGGCTCTGCCCTCCATTTCATCGTCGCTTACTCCCTGCGCTTCGCTTGGTCGTTGCGCTGAACCTCCCGAAGCGGAAATATCTTTAATAAAAAGGAGTCAAATCTCCCCGCTTGTCGCACCCCGCGCTTAACACATGCGCGGGGCGGATGACGCCGGACCTCTTAAGGTTATCGGTCCGGTGCTCCCGGAGGGGGGCGCCGCCCCCCTTCCGCGTTTGCTTCCTTCGCCAAGGCTCAGTCGCCGCACTGAACCCCCTGCTGCGGAAATCTCCTGAATACTAAGGAGGCAGATATTTTCATGCTTGTCGCACCCCGCGCTTAACACATGCGCGGGGCGCATTACCCGCCGAAAAATCGGCGCCCTAGACTACCGAACGCGCCGCTGCGGGCGTTTATCCAGCCGTTCAGTCTGAACCGGAGCCGCAGCAAGGGATCGCTGAGCTCCTCAGCGAAGAACCGCCGTTCAAGTTTATAAAAACAGTACGGATCGTTGTGAAGAGATCCACTTTTCATAAGCGACATCTCATTACAACCGCCTTTACAAGCATACAGGTGGGGACAGGCGGCGCAATTTGAGCCGGCATCCCCCGCTTTAAAATGCCGCGTATACCCGAAAGCTGAGGCGCCGTTCCAGATCTCGGCGATGCCCCAGCTGCGGACATTTCCCTCCACGTACCCGTCCTCGTTCATGGCCAGACAGCCCAGCACATCGCCGTTGCTTCGTATGCCAAGCACGGAAACACCGGCCTGGCAGCCTTCCCATTTTTCGTAAAGCGAGATATTTTTCAGGATTCCGGAATTATAGCCCAGGTCGTGGGCGCCTATTATCGGCAGATCCTTGGCGCAGCTGCCCCGCCGGCAGGCTTCTATAAAGATCCCCACGGAATAAAATTCTTCCTCATCCAGCAGAAGGTCTTTTGAAAACCTGCGGCCCTCGGCGCCGGCCGTCTGAACCTGCCAGGCTATCCCTCTGCCTTTTAACAGGTCGCGGATAGCGGGCAATTCCTTCAAATTAAGTTTATGCACCGTGGTGATGACGCTGAGCGGCAAGCCTTGTTCAAGCGCCCGGTCCATGAAAGCACTGGTTTTTTTATACGAGCCCGGCACGCCGCGGATCTCGTCGTGCAAACGCGCGGCGGCCGCATCCAGGCTGACGGCCACGGCTCTGGGTTTTAAAGCTTTAAATTGTCCGAATATTTCATCAGAGAACACCGTGCCGTTGGTGATAACGGATAGCTCCATCCCCAGCTCTTTTATTCTGGAGGCTACGGCCCAAAAATCTTTTCGAAGAAGAGGTTCGCCCCCCATCAGCGCCACTCCGCGGCAACCGGTTCTTTTCAGGTCTTCGCAAAGCTTAAGAGCTTCTTCGGTATTTAATTCATCGGCACGGGCCTTACCTGCTGAAGAACCGCAGTGCACGCAGCTCAGATTGCACCGCAATGTAAACTCCCAGACCGCGCACGATAGTTTATATTTAGACGCTTCCATATATTCGGGGACTGAAAGCGGAGAATGGATTTGTTATTCGCTTTTCTGAAGATACCATAGGAACTCGGTATTTCCTTTCGCGCCTTTGATGGGCGACTCTATCAGGCCGGCTTCCTTAAAACCTTTAATACTCTCGGATACGAATTTCCGCAGTTCCTCCACGGCCTTGGATCTTAAATCGTCGGTCTTAACAATGCCGCGCTTAAGGTCTCCGGGGGCCAGTTCGAACTGAGGCTTGATAAGCGCGATTATCCCGGCGTTTTGCGCGGTGGAATTAAAAACAGGGCCAAGAATAAGTTTCAGGGATATAAACGATACGTCTATGGCGGCGAGTTCCGGCAACTCGGGGAAAAGGTCCGGCTTTAAGAACCGTGCGTTGGTCCGGGGAATGAAGACAACCAGCGGATGACTCTTTATTTTTTCATGGAACTGCCCCTCGCCGACATCCACCGCGTAAACTTTTTTTGCGCCTTCCTGCAGGAAACAATCGGTAAAACCGCCGGTGGCCGCGCCGACGTCCAGGCAGACCCGGCCTCTTACTTCGATTTTAAAATTATCTATGGCGCCTTTAAGCTTGAGCCCGCCCCGGGAAACATATGGGCAGCCGGACTTAACTATCTCGATAACATCGGCGTCTTTGACCGGCTTCCCGGCTTTGTCGGCCGGCAGGCCGTTTACCAGCACCAGCCCCGCCATAATGGAAGCCTGGGCTTTCACGCGGGATTCAAAGATGCCGCGTTCCACGCAGGCGATGTCCAATCGGAGTTTCATATCTGCAAGAGAACGGATATCGGGGAAACCGGGCTTACGGAACACACTTTCCATCCGCTATTTTCCAGTTCCAGTTATCTATCCTCTTCCTCGCTAAGTTCTTCCAGCTTTATCTCGCTGGCGGCGTTCTTTTTCAGCACCTCTATCTTGCGCTTCACTTCTTCAAGCCGGGCCGCGAGATCTTTGGAGATCTTCACGCCTTCTTCAAAAAGCGCTAGAGAGTCTTCCAGCGGCGTGGTCTCCGATTCAAGGCCGGCCACGATCTCTTCCAGCCTGCCCAGTTGTTCTTCAAAACTGCCGTTCTTTTCTTTTTTTGCCATAAAATTAAGGACCTATTCCTCCATTTTCAAAACTTCGGTTTCCGCCCTGCCTTTCCTGAACCTGACGGAAAGGATCTGCCCCTGTTTAAGCGTTCCGGCATCCTTGACCACGGTCCAGCCGTCGGCAAGCGTCGCAATGGCATAGCCTTTGCTCAGCGGGAATTCCGGGTTCAGAGCGTTGAGTTTGGCCCCGGCAAGCTTCAGCTTTTCTTCAAAGATGCGGGCCCGCCGCTCGGCATTATTAAAAAGAGCTTCAGCGGCTTCGTCCACGCGGCGCAGGCGGGCTTCCAGCATCAGCTCCGGATTCCTGAACATCCTGCCGCCGGCCAGGCCGGTAAACCGTCCCTTAAGATGCTCATAAAAGATGCGCAGCGACTGCACCAGACGGGTGTTCAATTGGCGGATATGGCGCACAAGCTCTTCCTTATTCTGCACCACCAGTTCGGCCGCGGCCGAAGGGGTGGGAGCGCGTAAGTCCGCCGTAAAATCGGCTATGGTAAAATCGGTCTCATGCCCCACGCAGGAAATCACGGGGATCCGCGAACCGGCTATGGCGCGGGCCACGATCTCCTCGTTGAATGCCCAGAGGTCTTCCATGGAACCGCCGCCGCGCCCCACAAGCAGAACGTCCATGTCCTTAAAATTATCGTTCAACGTACTTATCGCTTCGGCTATCTCCTCTTTGGCGCCAGGCCCCTGCACTTTTACGGGAGCGATAATGATGTGCAGGTTGGAGTAACGCCTTTTAAGGATGGAAAGTATATCGCGGATGGCCGCGCCCTGCATTGATGTGACTATGCCGATCTTTCGCGGCAGCTTCGGCAGGATACGCTTGCGCGAGGATGAAAACAGCCCCTCGGCTTCCAATTTTTTCTTCAACTGTTCAAAAGCGATCTGAAGCGGCCCCATCTTCATGGGAATAAGCTCTTTGACGTTAAGCTGGTATTTGCTCTGCTTGGCGTAGATGGTGACCGAGGCGCGCACTTTGACCAGCAGGCCGTTCTCCGGGTCAAACTCCATATGAGCCGCGAAGCCTTTATAGATGACGCACGAGACAAGGGAATCGGCGTCCTTGAGGTCGAAATACATATGGCCGAGCGAAGAGACCTTGAAACCCGATATCTCCCCCTCCACCCATAGCGTGCCGTAAGTGGTGTCCAGAAGGAATTTAATGCTTTGATTCAACTCGCTGACGGTGTAAACTTTAGGGTCCATAGGGATTTACCGGAAAGTCAATAATCAAAATCAGCTGATTCCCCGCCATCCTCTATTCTCTATTATCCGATTCCTTAAGCCGCGCTAATCGTTTGCCTATTTCCGCCTCAAAACCCTGTTCGGTAGGTTTGTAGAACCTTTTGGGCTCTGGCATATACTCCTGTTTCACATAGTGATTGGGGAAATCGTGCGGATATTTGTAACCTTTGCCGTGGCCCAGCGCCTCCCCGTCCTTTGTCGCGTCGCGCAGATGCATGGGCACGGGCCGTTCCGGGCCGTTGGCCACTTCCGCCATCGCCTTACTTATGGCCAGGTACGAAGCGTTGGACTTGGGCGAGACGGCGACATAGATCGCCGCCTGGGCCAGAGTTATGCGGCTTTCAGGCATTCCCAGCATCTCCACCGATTTGAAAGCGCTCTGGGCCACCAGCAGAGCCATGGGATTAGCGTTCCCCACGTCCTCAGAGGCGCAGATAAGTATCCTGCGGGCCAGGAAACGGGGGTCCTCCCCGGCTTGCAGCATCCTGGCCAGCCAGTAAACGGCGGCATCCGGATCGGAGCCGCGCATGGATTTTATGAAGGCCGAGATATGATCATAATGCTCGTCGGAACTTTTATCGTAACGCAGGCTGCGCTTCTGTATGGATTCCCTTGCGATATCCAGGTCCAGGCTCCGTTTGCCCCCCGCGTCCGGCCTGGTGGTCACCACGGCCAGTTCAAGCGCGTTCAGAAGCCGGCGGGCGTCGCCCATGGAATTGGAGACCAGGTAATCCGCGGCTTCCGCGCTCAATTCGACATTGAAATTTTTAAGCCCCCGCTCTTCGCTTAAAGCGCGGGCCAGGATCTTACGCAAATGACTTTCATCCAGCGCTTTAAATTCCACCACGATAGACCTTGAAAGCAAAGCGCCGTTTATGTAAAAGAACGGATTTTCCGTGGTCATGCCGATAAGGATGACTTCGCCCTTTTCCACCGAGGGCAGCAGCACGTCCTGCTGTGTGCGGTTGAAATGATGTATCTCGTCCAGGATAAGCAGAATGCGCTGTTTCTTTGCGAAGCCGCCGGAAAGGCCTTTGGAAAATTCCAGGATCTTTTTAAGTTCCGCCACGCCCGCGGTCACGGCGTTAAGCTCAAAAGTGCGGGCCTTGGTCTTCGATGAGATATACCCGGCGAGCGCTGTCTTACCGGCTCCGGACGGGCCGTAAAATACGGCGGATTGAAGGCTGTCGGCCTCTATGGCGCGCCGAAGAAGCTTGCCGGCGCCCAGAATATGCTCCTGACCGGCGAATTCGTCCAGCTCAAGGGGAGCCAGCCTGGCCGCCAGGGGCGCGGCCGCCTCCGGAGACGCGGAGGCGGCGGGTTCTTCAAAAAGGGAATCGGACATAGAATAGAAGCCAAAACGAGAATACGGGATTTTCAAAATCGGGGATAAATACAGGTACTTCCCTAATTTTTTTACTTTACGGTTTTTCAGAACAACTGCTTATCCAGCGAACTCTCAAGTTTTTCCACCAGTTCATCTATCTTTCTCAAGTCGGCTTCCTTGGTGGTCTCGGATTTCTGTTTCAGGTTATAAAGTTCGGTTGCAAATTCAAAAGCGGCCATAAGGGCCAGTTTGGAGGTGTCCGGGATCTGTGTTTTTTTTTCTATCTCGTCTATTTTTTTCTCCACCTGATTGGCTATAGTGGTTATTTCAAGGGGCCCTAATCCGTCCACGGAAGGGGTCAGGGTCCTGCTTTTTATTTTTACCTGAACCTCATTGCCTGTCATCTAAATCCTCCGGGAAAAGGGTATCCTGCAGCGTTATGGCTTTGTCTATTCTGGCCGCTATGCGGGAAAGTTTCTGCCTGACTTTACTTTTAAACTCAGCCAGTTCCCTGGCGGCGGCGGACCCCTTAACGATCTTCTGCCGGTCGGCGGCCAAAGCTTCCACCTGCTGCTTCAAAACGGCGTTCTCTTCTTCCAGCTTTTTCACAATGGCGATGGAATTATTAACCAATTCTTCAAGCCGTTTTATCTTGGTATGCATCTAGTTAGATTATATTAAAAATCCCGCGTCTTTCCCCTCATCACTTTGGCGGCCATTCCTGTTTTAAAACATAAAGCGATTTGAAGCGCAATTTTCAGGTTTGTGCGGTCGCAGTTTCAAGCCCCGGAGAGCCTCCCAAGAAAGTTTGCTTTATTTTAAATTGGCGCAGGGCCTGCCGGGGGCCTGGAACGCAAAACCAGGGTCGTGCACACCGTGCCCGCCCTTCCCGACCTCCCGCGCCACGCTGCGCAAGTGGCGCGGTCCGGTAGGGTTTTGCTAACCCAGATCCCCCGTCACCCGCGCAGATAATTGGGGTTCGCCTTCGCGTTTCAATAAATAATTTATCCTACCCTTAACTACGATAAAGCGGAATTAACCCGCCTGAAAGTATCTGGATTTTATTGGGAAAGCAGTGGGACAAAGGGGGGATTGGCCCCTGTACATTCGGACCCTTGACAAACATTATTGTCTGCACTACACTCTAAATATAAGTTTTCTATAGTTAACCTTGCCAAAAAAATATGTTCAAAATTATCGACTGGGCTCCGCAAGGTGAAAAAATTAAAAGTCGAGGAACATTCCGTGGATAAAACACTATTTCCATTAATAGCCCTAGTTGTGACCATTAGCGCATTTGCTATTGCACGGTCGTGGAAATCAAACCCACCATCCGATTTTCGGGATGCCGTAGGAGAAGAATCTCAGGAGTTTAACACTGCTATCCCTGCAAATATAGCATCCTACGCGGGCATTTCAACACCAGAGGCTGCCGTTGAGATACCGCTGCTGCCCGGAAAAATAATTGGCGGCATAGACGCGGTGAAAGGAGAATTTCCATTCATGGTTCTCATTGTTTCCCAACAGGGCGACCAGTTAGAGATGTGCGGCGGTTCTTTAATCAGGAAAAACTGGGTGCTTACTGCCGGGCACTGCGTAAATGGCAATGTAAAGGCCGCTTTTGTAGGAGCACACGACCTTAGAGAACTTAAGCAAACAGTTGGAATCGAGCGTTTCAGTCCGTCCGAGGTTATCCGACATCCCAACTATAATTCAAACACGGGATTAGTGGATTATGATTTCGCATTGTTACGCCTGAACGGAGAGTCTAAGTTCCCCCCCATCTCCCTGAATCGCGGAGAATTGAGCGGAAAAATTGCCTTAACTATCGCGGGATGGGGCCTTACTAAAGAGGGTGGCCAGCCATCAAACATTCTCAAGACAGTATCTGTGCCGCTGGTTTCTGAAGAAAAGTGCCGGAAAGACTGGCCGGAGTTCACTGCCCGTATGCTCTGCGGCGGTTCCAACAAGAAGGGAGCCTTCCATGGCGACAGCGGCGGACCGGTATTCATAGGCTCCGGACCTAACACAACACTCGTAGGCGTGGTGAGTGGGGGTGGTCCCGGAAAATACACCCTTTATGGAAAAGTCAGTTCGATCATCTCGTGGACAGACAGCATAGTTGATGCCGCAGGGGATGAAAGCGATGTCGAATGGGTTCGTATTAAAGGCGGGTCGTTTATCATGGGATCCAATGATACCGGAAACACCTCTCCTGCCCACACGGTCTATATCGGCACCTTTGAAATATCCAAGACAGTGGTGACAGTAGAACAATACGCGAAGTGTGTGAGCAAAGGCAAGTGTAGTAAACCGAAACCCAATGACGCTTATTGCAACTGGGGAGTGGAAGGCCGAGAACTTCATCCGATTAACTGCGTAGACTGGGACCAGGCAAATCAATATGCCGGATTTAAAGGTGCAAGACTGCCTAGCGAAGCTCAATGGGAATATGCGGCTACGAGTGGAGGTAAGAACCGGTTATACCCTTGGGGATATGCGGCTGCAACCTGCGATAAGGCCGTGATAGGTGGAGGTTGTGGTAACGAAAGTACAATGCCTGTGTGTTCGAAAACTGCGGGAAACACTGAGCAGGGCTTATGCGATATGGCTGGAAATGTAGGACAGTGGGTACAAGATGCGTATAGTTATGGATATTTCCTTGCGCCTAATGATGGCACTGCGTATGAATGCTTCGGCTCCAACCGGGTGGTGCGTGGGAGCTCTTTCGCCCAAAGTGATACCCACATGCAAGTCTATTACCGCGACGATATGTTTCCCGTCAGCGGCTACGGAGGAGTCGGATTCCGCATTGTGAGGCCAAGTCGTTGATTAATATGTCAGCGTAATTTCTCATAAAAACCGCTTTATACTGGCTTCGGCCTCTGTTAATTATCAACACTTATTTCTTTCAGAAAACCGACCAGTGTGGCAATCCAGGCTTTCAATTTTGGAGGGTTCTGGCGGAGTTGATAAAGTCCCCCCGCAACGTTAATCTTTTTCGGAAGCTCGAATGTGCCAGGAACTGTGTCCGGGCGAATTTTCTTAACCGCGGAGTTTGGCGTTGAAGTTAAGGCCCAGCTTCGCCAGGATAGCGGCTATATGAGCGTTTATCTCGGTGTCGGTGAGAGTCTTGTCCATAGAGGAAAAATTAAATCTGATAGTGACGCTTTTTAAGTTTTCACCCACGCTCTTGCCCTTGTAAACATCTATAAGCTTCACCGCGGAAAGGTCCGGCGCCTTGGAGATCTCTTTCTCAATTTCGGCCCATTCGAATTTATCGTCCATGACCACCGACAGGTCCCGCCAGGTATTAGGGAACGACGACACCGCCTTTACCTGCGGCAGCCGCGCCCAGAACTCGGGTTTATAAGCGGACACAAGGGCCTTAAGAGGCAGTTCAAAATAATAGATCTGGTTGTCTTTAAGGTCGCTGTTCATCGCCGCCTGGGGGTTCAGCATGCCCAGATATCCAGCCTGCAAATTCCCTAATTTCATCTCCAACACCACGCCCGGGTGGAAATATGCCGGCGGATTCTTCGCCTTCTCGAACCTGAAGCCGCCATAGCCGGAGAATATGTAGTTAAGCACGCCCTTGAGATGGTAGAAATCGGCCATGGCGCTGCCGCCGCGCCAGGATTCCTCTCCGGGGAAGGCCCCGTACATGAGACCCGCGCACATCGTTTCCTCCGAATGGCCCTTATCGGTCTTCCTGAATATATTGCCGACCTCAAAGACGGAGACCGAACTCCTGCCGCGGTTTAAGTTGAATTTCAAAGTCTTCAACGCGCCGGCGACCATAGCGGTGCGCATGAACTGAAAATCGGTTGAAAGAGGATTCTTCAGGGGCACCGCGTTTTCCTCGTTCAGAAGGCAGTTGCGGAAATCCCGCAGGGAAATAAAATCGTAGTTATAGACTTCCGAGAAACCCAGGTAAGCCAGACGGTTCTTAAGTTCCCTGGTTACCTCATAGGACGGCGTCGCGCAGGCGCGCATAACAGGCATATTGGACCTGGCCGGGATCACGTCGTAACCTATATAGCGGGCGGCTTCCTCGGCTATATCCCAAACGCTGTCTATATCCCGGCGGTAACTGGGCGCCGGGAACCGCCAGGGCTTGTCGTCCACAAGCTCCGGCTGGATGGCCTTGAGGCAGGCGAATATTTCCTTCTCAGGGATCTCCGCGCCCAAAATAGCATTGACCCGCTCAGGCCTGACTTCTATGACCTTGGGCGCGTATTTTGAAGGATAATTATCCGTGACCTGGATTACTTTAGCGCCGGGCGCGGCCTCAAGTATTATCTGCGCCATGCGCCGCGCCGCTAAGACCGTAAGTTCCGGATCCGTGCCGCGCTCAAAACGATAGGAAGACTCTGTCTTAACGCCGGCCTTCCTGGAAGAAAGCCTGACTGCCGAAGGGTTGAAGGACGCGGATTCTATTAAAACAGCCTTTGTCGTATCCGAAACTGCCGAGTCCATCCCGCCGATCACGCCGGCCAGGGCCGCGGGCTTGTCTTTGTCGGCTATAACCAGCATGGCCCCGTCCAGTTTCAGGTCCTGATTGTCCAGCGACTTAAGGATCTCCCCCGCTTTCGCGGGCCGGACTATTATTTCCGGGCCGGCGAGCTTCGCAAGGTCGAAACAATGGGTGGGCTGGCCCAGCTCATACATCACATAGTTGGAAACGTCTATCAAAATATTGTTCTTGGGGTTGGAGCCCATCGCGCGCAGACGGCCGGCCAGCCATTCCGGAGTTTTTGCCGCGGACACGTTCTCCACCACCACGGCTGTGTACCGGCCGCAAAGCCCCGAATCCTCTATCTTTATGGGGACGCGGAGATCGCCGGAGCCGGGAAGTTCCGGCACGGCCGGCTGTTTGAAAGGAAGGTTATAGAAAGCGCAAAGCTCTCTGGCTAATGCGTAATGCGACAGGCAATAAGCCAGATTCGGCGTTATCTCCACTTCCAGGACGCAGTCGGGTTTGGCGAAAAGGGAGGCCGCGTCAACTCCGAGCTGTGTGTTTTCCGGCAGGACCAGAATGCCGGAATTATCGTAACCTTCCAGGCCAAGTTCCTCCGCCGCGCAGATCATGCCTTCGGATTCTACGCCGCGTATCCTGGCTTTTTTAAGCGTGCCTTCCGCCAGCACGGCGCCGACCCTGGCAAAAAGTATCTTCTGGCCAACGGCGATATTCTTCGCGCCGCAAACCACTTTCATAACGGTCGTTCCGTCTCCGACCCCGCACAGCGAGAGTTTGTCCGCGTTCGGATGTTTCTCTATGGCAAGTATCTGCCCAACTACCACCCCCGAGAAGGAAGCGCCGGTTTTTTTAATCCCTTCAATGTTGAAGCCCAGGCGGGTAAGTTTGACGATAAGGTCCTCGACGCTCAAAGGAGCGCCGATAAAATCCATAAGCCAGGAGTGTTGTATCTTCATTTGATCTATTCCCGATTATCCGGAACTTACAGTTGTTTCAATATCCGCAGATCATTCTCATACAGCATGCGCATATCGCTGATGCCGTAAAGCAGCATCGCGAAACGCTCTATGCCCGCGCCGAAAGCGAAACCGCTCCACTTTTCCGGGTCATAGCCGCAGGCCTTAATGACATTGGGGTGGATTACGCCCGCGCCCAGCAGCTCGATCCAGCCGGTGCCCTTGCAGACCGGGCAGGCGGCGCCGGAACCTTTGCAGAACACGCAGGAGACCGCCACCTGCGCGCCGGGTTCGACGAAGGGGAAAAAAGACGGCGAAAACGATATTTTGGCCGACGAACCGAACAGGTCCTTCATGAACGCCTCAAGCGTCCACTTCAGATCCGCCATGCTGACGTTCTTGTCAACGTAGAAACCTTCCATCTGGTGGAAGGCGAAAGAGTGGCTGGCGTCCACGGCTTCGGAACGGAACACGCGGCCCGCGGAAACTACCCGCACAGGAGGTTCCTGGTTCTTCAGCGTGCGGATCTGTACCGGAGAGGTATGGGTGCGCAGCAGCAGGTCTTTGCCCCGCGAATCCTTAAGATCAACGTAGAAGGTGTCCTGCATGTCCCGCGCGGGATGGTCCGACGCGAAATTAAGCGCTTCAAAATTGAAATAGTCTTCCTCGATAAGCGGGCCTTCCGCTATGGAGAAACCCAGCTTCTGGAAACCGTCGTACATTTTATCGGCGACGATGGTCAGCGGGTGCAGGCCGCCCCTGGGAAAAGGGTAGCCGGCCAAAGTGAGATCGAACTTGGATTTTTCAAGGTTTACGGCGCCGGCGCCGGTTTCGGTCTTGCGGGCGTCCAGAGCGGCGGAAAGTTCGGTTTTCAGGGCGTTGCCGAGAGCCCCCAGAGCCTTCCGGTCCTCTATCGGAAAATCCTTAAGATCCCTCAGCAACAGGGTCAATTCCCCCTTCCTGCCGAGGTATTTTGTTTCGAATTCGGCGATGCCGGCGGAATCGGTTTTTATAAGCGCGGAAAGAAAACTATCCCTTGTGAGGGATAGTTTCGCTTTCCAGTCTTCCGGGGTCATGAGGTTTTGGTTAAAGAGGCCTTGGCAAGCTCTACGAGTCGCGTGAACGACGCGGGATCTTTGATGGCGATCTCGGAAAGCATCTTCCTGTTGAGCAGGATATTGGCTTTCTTAAGGCCGTTAATGAAAGTGCTGTAGGTCATTCCCTCTTCGCGCGTGGCGGCGTTCAGCCGAACTATCCACATCTGGCGGATATCGCCTTTCTTGTCGCGGCGGTGCGTATAAGCGGCGGTCAGGGATTTGGCCACCTGCTGGGTCGCCATCCTGAGGCGGTGTTTTTTATCGCCGTAAAAACCTTTGGCGAGTTTAAATATTTTTTTCTTTCTCTTGTTTCTTGCTACGCTGTATTTTATTCTCATGATAATTCCTGATGAACCGTGATTTTAGAGTCAGAACCTGGAAATTAATTATTAAGAGAGCGCCTAAGCCCCGGCGTCCCGGCCGTCTCCGGCGCCGCGATATTATTCGTACGGCAGATAACTCTTAAGCAGCTTGCCTTCAACGCTTGTGGGTTCTTCCACTTTAGCGGTCCTGAGCTGGCGGCCTCTTTTAGCCGACATCCCCGTCAGAAGGTGGCGGAGACCCGCTTTCCTATGCGTCCATTTGCCGCTTTTGGATTTCCGGAATCTTTTCTTAGCACCGCTGTGGCTTTTCATTTTAGGCATAATATTTTTCCCGTGCAGTATCCGCAGCAAAATTCAACGACACCGTGGCCCGGCATCAACACATTGTATTAAATATGGCGACACACTTGCAAACCCGTCTGCATCCCGCGCGCAGTCGCCGGAAATCTTAAGCGGCGGACTATCACCTTAGAACCGGGACAAAAACCGGAATTTCAGGTTCAGACTCCCGGAGCGTGCTATTTAGGGGAGGCCGGGGGCTTAGCCGCCGCCGGAGCCTTAACCGAAACAGCGGCTATCGGCGTAAGCATTATACTCATCCTGTTGCCCATCATCTGGGAACGGCCTTCAACAACGCCCACAGCCGCCAGAGTGTTCTTCACGTTCATGAGTATTTCTTCGCCCAGGTTCCGGTGCTGGTTTTCCCGGCCGTGGAATACCACGGTCACGCGCACCTTGTTCTGCTCCTTGAGGAACGTTTCTATATGTTTTATCTTCGTCTCAAGGTCATGTTTGGCTATTCTGGGATTAAAACGTATCTCTTTCAGGACTCCCGCCTTCTGCTTCTTACGGTTCTCCCGCTCCTGCTTATCCAGCTCATAGAGATATTTGGAGAAATCCATTATTTTGCAGACCGGCGGATTCGCCATGGGGGCGATCTCTACCAGATCAAGACCGGCGGATCTTGCCATGTTCTGCGCCTCCAGGATCGGCTTCACGCCTATCATGGTACCGTCGGTCGCGATCAATCTTACCTGCGCAACATTTATGAATCTGTTTATCCTTACCCTTTTATTATCGTGGTACAATTATTTCTCCCTATGTTACCTTAGATTCGTCATGAAAGCCTTATGTCGGACAGGCTCCTAGAAATCAGAAGCGGGACGCCGCCAACCCGACAGGGGCTGTCGCCTATAATTCCGATCTTCGGCCGCCGACTTTTGACTTCTATAGACATTAAATTTACAAACTTTGCCGCCATTAGTCAATGGCCGGGAAGCCTTGCCGCCTTTTATCCAAACCCAGCGACTCCGCAGCAGAACTTTGTGGAAACGAAGGATAAAACAGGCGCATCCGGCAAAAAGCGGCAATTGCAGACGAAATTGCTTATGTCGGACAGACTCCTAATTACGCATAAGTAATTCTATAAAAAATAAAACCCAGATATTCGTGCAGCGCCAGGCTGAGCGGCTCGTAGCCGCCGGGTAGGAAAGAGCCCCAGCCGCAGCGGCGGGACTTTGAACTTTTATAAGCCGTGGGATACGGGATCGCGCCCACAAGTCCCGCCCTTTTAAAGCTCCAGATCGCGCGCCTCATATGGTAAGCCGAAGTCACTATCAACGGTTTTTTATAACCTTTTTCATCGCAAATTTTTTTGGAAAAAACGGCGTTCTCCCAGGTGTCGCGCGCGCGCTCCTCCGCTAAAACATCCCTTTCCGGCACGCCGAGGCTGACGATATATTTTTTTATCACGGGCGCTTCCGGACCTTTTGAAAACACCGTCCCGCCCGTAATTATCAGCGGAAGCTTATAGCGCCGGTAAAGCCGGACGGCTTCTACGGCCCGCTCAAGAGATATCCCGGAAAGAGCGGGCTCCCCGGAAGGCTCAGGCACCCCCTCCCGTATCCCGGCGCTCAGGACCACGATCGCGTCGGCCTTTACTTCCGCCGGGGGCAGAAAGGCGTATTCAAGCCCGGAAAGCGCCATATTTCCAACCGGCGCCGTGGCGGCCGCCCACAGCAGCAAAGCAAATCCGGCCCAGGCCGGGGCTTGTTTCCTATTTCTCCGGAACTGCAGGGCGGCCAGACAAAAAGCCAGCACCGCGAATATGCCGGGCGGGAGCAGGAACGGGGTGAGTATTTTTTTAATTATAAACATAAATTTGAAGCACCGGCCGCCGAAGACTGAGAAGTCAGGAAGCTGTGTCTTGCTCCGTTTCTATTCTCCTTATATCTGTCCTGATACTATCGCACTATACGAAGAGCTCGGCCAAAACCAGCGCCATAGCCGGCAGAAACTTTATCAACGCGTTCAACGCCGGGGCGACCGTATCTTTAAGGACTACACCGGACGAACAAGCTTCCGAGGCCGCCTTATGCCCCTCCGCGCCCGGACCGGAGGAGCCGGTCTCCTCCATAAAAATCAGCGAGTTTTCAAGCGAGGCGGCCGTATTGCGGATGAAAGCGGACATAAGCGCTCCGCTCCCCACTACCGAGATCAGCATTGCGGAGAGCACTTCCGGACTCAGGCCCGAACGGCGGAAGATAAGCACGGAAGCCAGGGGCAAGCCTATCACCAAAGCAGCCGGGATTATGAGCCGCTTCAGGACGAAGTTAGAGAGCGCCGCCGGTTCGACCGAGGCCCCGTCCTCGGTTCTCAAAGCCGCGCAGGCTCTTAGACAATAAGCGCAGAATAGGAAAACCAGCATAGCCCCGAGCAGACCGCCGGCCAACCCCTCGGCGCCGGCAAAATCCACGGTCTCAAAAGGCCGGCTGATAAGGCCGGAAGTCTTCAGCATATATGCGAAAAACAACAGGACCGAGGCCAGTACCGCCGCCGCTCCGGAGTAACCGGCCGCGGCGGCCAGCGCCGTCCGGCCTGCGGCGGCAAGGATGCCGGTATCCAGTCTAACCGTTTCCTCCTGATGAGTCATATCGTTAATGACCTGGGCGCCCCCGCTTACAGCCCCAAAAACGCCCAAACCTAGAATATAGCCGGAAACCGACATCATGCCTACGATCGCGGCCGCTACGCCGTAAAGGCCGCAGGTCCGCTCGGTAAGCCAGCCGGAGGCGCAGCAGGATTCCAATCCCCTCACACCGCAGTAATAGGAGCCCATGACCGCCGCAGCCACCAACGCAACCGGCGCCGCGACGCTCTCAAAACCGGAAGAAAGCGCCCTTATAAGAGCGGCGGCCGCGCCGCCGGAGGCTGCCTTGGCGACCATGCGGGCGGGACGATGCCTGTGCCCTCCGTAATATCGAGCCGCGGAAGTGAAAAGGACGGCGGAAACCACACCGATCACCGTCGCCATGAAAAGCCACATGTTTCCGTCTAGTCCCAGACTACAGCCCAGGAACAAGCCGGCCAGCGCCGTAACCCCGGCGGCAGCAAATCCTTTATCCAGCGCGTCCATGTGTCCGCCTTCCCCGGAAGATCCGGCTCTCATGACCCCTGCCGTGCAGGCCGCAAGACCGCAGGCCCGGGCAAAAAGCGGAAACACTATGGCTTTGGAACCGTAAACAGGCCAAAGCGCGGCGCCAAGCGCCATAGCCGCCAGGTTCTCGGCTGCGGCGGAGTCGAAAATATCCGCACCCAGGTTGACGGCGTTACGCGCGCTGTTGCCGGCAAGGACCGCGCCGGCGTTTTCCGGAACCGCGCTGTCAAGCGCGCAAGCCGCTTCCGAATATAATCCGCCGGCCAACCGGGAGAATAACGCCGCGAAAACGGAGCCGAAACAAAAGCCGGCTATTTTCAACGGAGCATTACGGGCGGCATCCCAGCCGCCGACAAGCAGAAATAAAGCCGTTACGCCCGCCAGACTGAGCGCCAGCGTGATAACAGCCGAAGCGCCGGCGGACCACAGCGCCAGCGTAAAAGCTTCGGCGCCGGAACGCTTTACTGCGGCGGCGGTCTTCAGAGCGCTTCTAAAAAAAATCCGCGCGGCCGCGAAACCGGCCAGAGCCTGAAAAAGAACTCCGGCCAGGAACGCGAAACCTGTTTGCACGGCGCCGGCCTGACCCTTGAACGTGAAAAATGCGAGGACTAAATAAACCAGCGCGCCCGCCGCCAAAGCGGCCTGGCCGAGGACCAGGGCCTGCTTTTTTAAAGCTTCTAAAAAGACCACTTCGGCGGCTTTTGAAAATTCCGACATCTCCGGAGTTCCCTCTTCGCTTTCAGAAACACGCGACAGCAGCCAGCCCGCGAATACGGACGCCGATAAAGCAAGCCCTATGGTTATTCCAAGAAACATATTATTCCATCCGCCAAACAAAAGCCCCGCGGGTCGCGCGGGGCTTTGTCTAAAAACTTAGCGGTTATTTCCCCTCTTCGCTCTTTATGCGCATGCAATAGAAAGAACGCCACACGAAGACCACACTGATCAGGAAAAAAACTACGGCCAGCGTCCTGCTGACCTTCGGGTCCAGGGTGATAGCAAGTTCCACTGCCAGCAGGCCGAATAGCGTGGTGAATTTGATGATCGGATTCATAGCCACCGAGGAGGTGTCCTTGAAGGGGTCCCCCACGGTATCGCCTACCACGCTCGCATCGTGCAGAGGCGTGCCTTTCATATTCAGTTCGGTCTCAACCAGCTTCTTCGCGTTGTCCCACGCGCCGCCGGCGTCGGCCATAAAGATGGCCTGGTACAGACCGAAGATAGCGATTGAAATGAGGTAGCCGATGAAGAAGTAATGATTCAGGCAGGCGAAAGCCAGCGTGCTGAAAAATACCACCAGGAAGATGTTGAACATGCCTTTCTGGGCGTATTGCGTGCAGATCTCCACGACTTTCTTGGAGTCCGCGATGGAGGCCCGCTCACCGCCGCCTTCCAGTTTTATGTTCTTCTTGATGAACTCCACCGCCCGGTAAGCGCCGGTGGAAACGGCCTGGATGGAAGCGCCGGTGAACCAGTAAATGATAGCGCCGCCGGTGATGAGCCCTAGCAGGAACCGCGGATTCATGATGGACAACCCCTCGTAAATACCCTGGGGCCCGACAGTACCGAACTTGGCCTGGAGCAGCTGTATGATGGAGAAGATAAGGGTCGTGGCGCCCACCACGGCCGTGCCGATCAGCACTGGCTTCGCGGTGGCCTTGAAGGTGTTGCCGGCGCCGTCGTTCTCTTCCAGGAATTTTTTGGCGTTCTCAAAATCCACGTCGAAGCCGAATTCTTTCTTTATATCTTCCTTGATGCCGGGGATGGTCTCTATCGCGGAAAGTTCATAGACCGACTGCGCGTTATCCGTGACGGGACCGTAGGAATCCACGGCAATGGTCACAGGACCCATGCCCAGGAAGCCGAAAGCCACCAGGCCGAAAGAGAATATGGCGGGAGCGACCATCAGGGCGCCCAGGCCCAGAGTGGAGACCTCGTAAGCGGTACCCATCAGGAAGATGATAGCCATGCCCATCCAGTAAGCACTGAAGTTGCCGGCCACAAGGCCCGACAGGATATTCAGCGAGGGCCCGCCCTCTTTGGAAGCCGCAAGCACTTCGCGCACGTGGCCCGAATTAGTGGAGGTGAAGACCTTCACGAGTTCGGGGATCAGCGCGCCGGCGATGGTGCCGCAGGTTATGATGGTGGAAAGCTTCCACCAGAGGGTGCCGTCACCCAGCTCCGGGACCAGCAGGTAGCTCAACACATAGGTCATCACTATGGAAATGAATGAGGTCAGCCAGACCAGCGAGGTCAGCGGGTGTTCGAAGTTGAACTTTTTAGCCGTGCCGTACATCGCTTTAGCTATGATGCCGTTCACCCAGTAGGAAAAAGCGCTGGTAACGATCATGCCGATGCGCATGACAAAGATCCAGACCAGCAGTTGTATCTGGGTGGTCTGGGAAAGCGCCCTGGCCGCGTCTTCCGCCAGCATGGGGTCGGCCTGCATCATCGCTTCCGGGGAAACCGCGAGCAAAATGAAAGTAATAAGAGCCACGCCTGTAACTCCGTAGGTTTCAAAGCCGTCGGCGGTGGGTCCCACGGAGTCGCCCGCGTTGTCTCCGGTACAGTCGGCGATGACGCCCGGGTTCCGGATATCATCTTCCTTGATCTTGAAAACGATCTTCATCAGGTCCGAGCCGATGTCGGCGATCTTGGTGAAGATGCCGCCGGCTATCCTTAAAGCGGCCGCGCCCAGGGATTCTCCGATGGCGAAGCCGATAAAGCAGGGACCGGCGTAATCGCCGGGAACGAAGAGCAGGATGAACAGCATCAGCACCAGTTCTACGCTGATAAGGAGCATACCGATGCTCATGCCGGCCTTGAGCGGGATGGCCATGGTCGGGAAGGGCAAGCCTTTAAGACCCGCGAAAGCGGTGCGGGAGTTGGCGTAGGTGTTGATGCGTATGCCGAACCACGCCACCGAGTAGGATCCCAGAATGCCGACGATGGAGAAAATGACGATGATAAAGATCTTAAAAACCGTCATAGCGGGGTTCAGACTGAAATACCACACCATTATGGCGGCAATGAAGGTCCAGAGGATGGCCAGGAATTTCCCCTGGGTTATAAGGTAAGTTTTACAGGTCTCATAAATAAGCTCGGAGATGTCCTTCATGGACTTGTGGACGGGGAGTCTTGAGATCTGTACGGATTGGATAATACCGAAAAGCATGCCCAGAACGCAGATCACCAAGCCGCCGAGCAGCAAATGATGGCCTGTAAAACCAAGAAAAGAAACCGAAGAGAGGTCCGGGATACTGAGGTCCGCTTCGCTGGCAAAAGCCGTGCCGGAAGACACAACCGAGCAAACCGCCGCCGCAAAAAAAGACCTAAGTTTTAGCATGTTTAACCCCTTCAGGTAGTTTAATTTCCCAAAAAGCACGCTGCTGTTCTTGCGTCCGCGCCGTAAAAAACCGGCGCCCCCCCCCAAAAAAAAGGAACTTGGAGGGGCGCCATGCCTGATTTATGCGGCCTTGACGGAAACATCCACCGGAACCCCGGGCCCCATTGTGGAAGAGACATATACCGACTGCATGTAAACGCCTTTGGAAGAAGACGGTTTTACCTTCAGTACCGCGTCTATAATAGCCTGCACGTTCTCGGCAAGATTCTTTTCCGGAAAGGACGCTTTACCGGCGGGCGCGTGAACGATGCCCTGAGGATCGGCCTTGAACTCTATTCTGCCGGCCTTGAGCTCCTTTACGGTCTTCGCCAGATCGAAGGTCACGGTGCCGCTCTTCGGATTAGGCATAAGGCCCCTGGGACCAAGCACCTTGCCCAGTTTGGCCGCGTCTTTCATCATGTCCGGCGTGATAACCAGTACGTCGAAGTCTATGGCGCCTTTAAATATAGTATCCACAAGCTCCATTCCGCCTATGAGGTCGGCCCCGGCGGCCTCGGCTTCCTTGATCTTTTCGCCCTTGGCGATTACAGCGACTTTCTTGGTCTTGCCGGTGCCGTGAGGCAGGCTGACGGTGCTGCGGACCTGCTGATCCGAATGCTTGACATCGATGCCCAGTTTCAGGTGAACTTCCACGGTCTCGTCGAATTTTGCGATGGCGTTCTTTTTGATGATAGCCACGGCTTCTTCGATCTTATATTTCTTGGCCAGATCCAGGCCTTTTTTTATGTTCGCGATCCTCTTACCCATTGTGTTGTCTCCTTGAGGTTCAAACGCGGCGCCCTTCATCGGTCCCCGCTCCCTCTTTTTCCGTTTAAACGCCCGAATCAGCCTATCACATCCACGCCCATAGAACGCGCGGTGCCCTTTACCATCTCCATCGCCTGTTTGATATCTTTGGTGTTGAGATCGACAAGCTTCAGTTTGGCGACTTCCTCTACCTGCTGGAGGGTGATCCGGCCGACCTTGTTCTTGTTCGGCTCGCCGGAACCCTTTGCAAGGCCCGCCGCTTTCTTGATAAGAGCGGCCATAGGGGGCATCTTGGTTATGAACGTAAAAGTCCTGTCTTCAAAGACCGTTATCACTACCGGGATCGGAACCCCCTGCTCAAGCTTCTTGGTCTTCTCATTGAACTGCTTGCAGAAATCCATAATATTCACGCCGTGCTGGCCGAGCGCGGGACCCACGGGGGGCGCGGGATTGGCGCTGCCGGCGGGGATCTGCAGCTTTATCATTGTCTTTACCACTTTTACTTTAGCCATAATTTTAAATATAAAGGAACCATATATTCCTTTAATCTCCTTAAGTTTATATAATTCATCATCTGATTAAGCCGCTTGATACGTATAGCATCCTAAACTGCGGCACTGCCATAGGCTAGGCCGTTTGAGGGCCATAGGCCCTGTTGCGGCACTGCCATAGGCTAGACTTTTTCCACCTGCAAAAAGTCCAGCTCCACGGGGGTGGGGCGATCGAAGACCGTAACAATAACCTTTATCTTGGCCTTCTGTTCGTTCACTTCTTCCACCACTCCCATAAAATGCTTGAACGGACCCTCTATAATGCGGACATTCTCGCCTTTCTCGAACTGTACGGCGGGTTTAGGCTTTTCCAGGCCGGCCGAATTCACCAGTTCAAGGATCTGCTGAACTTCGCTTTCTTCCATGGGAGCGGGCTTGGGATCTCCCAAAAATCCGGATACTCCCTGTATGCCCCTTATAGCCCAATAGGTCTGATTATCCAGTTCAATATTAGCGAGGACATAACCGGGGAAGAATTTTCTCTTACTGACCACTTTTTTATTGTGCTTCACCTGAATAATGTCTTCCGTGGGGATAAGCACCTGGAAAAGCTTGCCCGTAAGCTCGTTTGTGTCCAGCTTGTGCTGGAGCATTTTGTTAACGCGTTCCTCAAAACCGGTGCGCGTGTGTATAACGTACCACCCTTTTGCCATTTAGCGACCTCCCAGAATGCTGCCCAATACTACTGAAAGTCCGAAATCCACCAGGCTGACGTAGATGGCCACTAGGATGACCACCACGCTGACAGCGACGGTGGAGCGCACAACGTCCGTACGGGGCAGCCAGGCGCACTTTGTCAGTTCCTGATAGGCCTCTTTAAGAAAACTCGGCACTTGTCCGAAAAAAACCGCGATTTTTTCCATATAACTTTCACCTTAATCCAGAGATAATTATCCCGAATCTCAGCCCTTCGCAGGTTATACGGCCTTTGCCGCGGCGCAGCTTCAGGGCTTATACATCTCCCGCACAAATAATGCTCCGGGAGCGGAAGGACTCGAACCTTCAGTTGCGGTTTTGGAGACCGCTGGTTTACCAGTTAACCGACGCTCCCAGGTAAATCAGGACTTTACTTCTTTATGAGGAGTCTGCTTGCCGCAAGCCCTGCAGAACTTAGAGAGCTCTATCTTGAATTCCTTCTTCTTGCCTCTGGAAAAATGATAGTTCTTATTCTTACAAACCGTGCAGCCCATTATGATGGTGATTCTATCTGCCATAATTTCCTTTTTGTAACCGGACACCGGATAAGACATTTAAGACGGCAGTATATCTCCGTCCGTAGCCGTTACCCGCGGCCCGCCACCTACTCTATAATTTCCGTCACTACGCCCGCGCCCACCGTATGCCCGCCCTCGCGGATCGCGTAGCGCAGGCCCTTCGTCATAGCAACCGGCGAGATCAGCTCAACCGTTATCTCCGTGTGGTCGCCAGGCATGATCATCTCGGCTCCGTCCTTTAAAAAGATGGACCCCGTCACGTCCGTCGTCCTGAAGAAGAACTGCGGCTTGTAACCCTTGAAGAACGGCGTATGACGCCCGCCCTCGTCCTTCGTCAGCACGTACACCTCGGCTTTGAATTTCTTGTGCGGCGTTATCGACTTCGGCGTTGCGATGACCTGCCCGCGCTCGATCTGCTCTTTGTCGATACCGCGCAGCAGCATACCGATATTGTCGCCGGCCATTGCCTCGTCCAAAAGCTTCCTGAACATCTCAAGGCCCGTCGCCACTGAAGTCTGGGTGTCTTTGATGCCCACGATCTCTACCGCGTCGCCCACATGGATCTTGCCCTGTTCCACGCGGCCGGTGGCCACGGTCCCGCGCCCGGTGATCGAGAACACGTCCTCGACCGCCATCAGGAACGGCTTCTCCGTTTCGCGCTTCGGTTCCGGTATGCTCTTATCCAGAGCTTCCAGCAATTTAATGATGGAAGGCACGCCCAGCGGACCCGTGTCCCCTTCGTGCGCCTTCATCGCGGAGCCTCTGATGATTGGAATAGTGTCGCCGGGGAATTCGTACTTCCTCAGCAGGTCACGGACTTCCTCTTCCACCAGGTCCAGTAATTCTTTGTCATCCACCAGGTCGGCCTTGTTCAGGTATACGACCAGG
>MGVA01000046.1 GCA_001800245.1 Elusimicrobia bacterium RIFOXYA12_FULL_51_18
TCGCTTACATAGCGTTGCTATGCCACGCTCTTCGCTCCTTGTTTCGCTCCAAACCCGGCCAGTCAAAAGTAAAGGGATTTGCGAGACACTGCACTAGGTTTTCAGCCTTAAGTCTGTTCTAAATATGAAAAAAACAGAACAAATTTTGCGCGGCATGGCCAGGGAGAATCCCGTTTTTTTCGAAAACCGGGAAGCTTTCCTGAAGGGGCTTCTTGAATCCACCGCTAAACTTTTTACGGCTGAACGCGTTTCCTTTTATTATTGCGATGAAAAGAATGGGCTTTTGCGCCTGATGATGCGGCGTTTCGGCGGGGCATCGTTCGAAGCCGAGGAAAACGTGCGTCTTTCACCGGATTCTCCGGCTTCGGGAGTGCTCGGGTCACTTACCCCCGCGGCTTTTAAGAACAAGGCCGGTTATTTTCTGTTGGCGCCTTTTCGCATAGAGATCTATTCCTCCGACGCCCGCCGCGAAGCCCCTCTTCAGGGCCTCGTCAAGCTGGAACGTTCCCTGAAAAAAGGCAGGCGCTTTTCCCCGGCTGAGGCCGCCCTCGCGCACGAGTATATCGGCGAGTTTATGCGCAGCTATTACAAGGCCGAGTTCGTGGGGCTTAATAAAAAATACGCAAAAAACCTGGCCGTTATCACCGAACTTACCGAGATCTTCGCCAATTCCCTGCGTGTGCGGGAGAGCTTTAAGCATATCCTGTCCGGTATCCAGACCTATTTCGGTTTTGATCGTGTGCGCCTGTACCTTATAGAAGAGAACGGGCAGAAGCTCAAAGGCGAGCTTAGTTCCGATATCCGCGGCCAGATCAAGAGCATCGCATATGAGGAGATCCCGCTGGAAGCCGGCGCCCACCGCTTCGCCGACATCGTGCTGGGGCACAGCTCCGGCGTATTCATGGAGCGTTATAAGGATTGCGTGCTTTACATGCCGCTGGTGGTGCAGGGCGTGACCATCGGCCTTTTGATAGTTGATAATCTGTTAAGCCAGCAGAAGATAGAGCCGGGAGAACTGGCCATGCTGAAATCCTTCGCGGGGCAGATAGGCCTGGCGCTGGACAATGTCAGGCTCTTCGACAAAGTTGAGGAGCTTTCCCTTTACGATGAATTGACCAAGCTGCCTCTGCGGCGCTACTTCAATCAGCGTTTCCAGGAGGAATTTTACCGCGCCGAGCGTTTCAAGCAGCCGCTGGCCGTTATCTGGGCCGACATAGACTATTTCAAGGAAGTGAACGATACCTACGGCCACCAGATAGGCGACCGCGTGCTCAAAGAGGTCGGCAGGGTGATACTTTCCAATCTTCGCAAGATAGACTTCCCCTGCCGCTTCGGCGGAGATGAGATCATTATCCTGCTGCCGCAGGCCACCGGGGCGGAGGCGGAGAAGCTTGCGCAGCGCCTCGCGGAGGAGATCCGTGAGATCAGGATCCCCGTGCCGTTTTCCAGGACCCGCGAACTCATGGTTTCCGTGAGCATCGGCATTTCCACGTTCCCGCAAGACGCCTCCGCTATCGAAACTCTGCTTGAAAAAGCTGACGACGCCCTGTACTGGGTTAAATCCCATGGCCGCGGGCGTATAGCCCTGGCCGGAGAAGTGGAGAAGCTGAAAGCGGAGGCGAAGAAAGAGAATATGGGGCAGGGGTAAAAAAATTTTGAAAATGTAATTTATGAAAACCACAAAAAACACGATCCCGGTGTTTATCTTTGTCTCCGCGCTGGCCTTTGTTCCGGTTCCTCCGCCTCTTTTCTCCGCTTTTGAAGATATCGGTATCGGCGCCCGCGGCCGCGGACTCGGGGATTCCGTCACGGCCCTGGATGACGTCAACGGCGCGCCGCTCAACCCGGCCCTGCCGGGGTCGGCCAGGAAATTTGAAACCGGAGTGCATTTTGAGGCCGGCACGCGTTCAAGTCTGGGTCCGCTTGATTTTGACTCCTACGCGTTCAACGCGTCGGTTCCCCGCATGGCCTATGGTAAATTCGGCACGCTTTCCGTCCTCGGCCGGTACAGAACTTTCAGCGATCTCGGTCTTAAAGAAAAAACGTTCAGCCTCGGGTGGGCGACCTGGCAGTTCCGGAAATCCGGCATGGGGATACTGGATATCGGCGCCGGCCTTAAATTCATGCAGCTGGCTTCGGCTGATACCACAGATTCCAATATGGCCCTGGGTTTTGATCTGGGCGCTATGTGGCGGGGAAGATCCGGGAACAGCGTCGGCTTATCGCTGCTGAACCCGACCAGGCCTTCCTTTAAAGCGGGGGCCCTTAAGTATAAAACGCCGTTTTCCGTCCGCCTGGGCGTAGCCGAAAAGCGGGAAGATTATACTCTCACGCTGGATATCGTCAGCCGTTCCGGCGTCGCCGCCGGCAATTTCAGCCTGAACTCCGGCGTAGAGTATCGCTGGCGCACTTATCGCAGCGGTATCTTTGCTTCGCGAGCCGGGCTGTCCCTGGCGGACAAGGCTTCATTCTTCAGCCTGGGCCTGGGTTACAGGCGTCTGGCATCGGAGATCTCGTATTCCTTCCTGGTCCCGGTAAACGGGGCGATAGTGCCCGGCCATGCCCTGAGCGTCAATATCCGCTTCGGTGACAAAGATCAGGAGTCCGACTATGAAAGGCTTATCAGGCAGGAAGTTAAATACCGCAAGGACCTGGTTGAGGCTCTGGACGAATCCTCCAGGCGCGAAGCGGTCCTGCGCGACGAACTCAGCGCGCTAAAGGAGGAGATAGATAGTCTTAATGCCGGTCTTAAGGCCGCCCGGGAGCAAAAAGCCGAGGTGGCGCAGGCCAGAGAAAAACTGGAGGCCATAGTGGAGCGCCAGCGCCGCGCGCAAGCCGAGCTTCAGTCCCTGGAGAAGAAGCGGCGCGGCGACAAACTGGCTCAACTGCAGTTCGATTTCAACGGCGAATGGCAGGCCTATCTTAAAGTGAAGGCCGGCGGCGCGCCAAAAGACGCGCTTAAAGGCGCTTTGCAGAGGCTTGTAGGCCAGTATCAGGGCGCCGGTATAGACATCAGCCGCGCGACGCTTGAGCTTCAAAAGATAGTGCAGCAAGGGGAGTAAGGAATCCTAGGAGCCTGTCCGACATAAGGCTTTCATGACGAAATTGCCGATTTTGAAGCCGAGCCGAAGCGATGCGAAACGAGCAGGCTCCAATGAACCTGTAAGTTGAGCAGCGCGATGGCGCAGGCAAAAAGCGGCAATTGTAGGCGAAATTGCTTATGTCGGACAGGCTCCTAGTTTTTACATTTACCGCCTTCAAACCTCCGGTCTCTAACCCCTGGCGTCGTAATCTTTTCTTAATATTTATTTCATTCCCGGGCAATATAGGACTGGTAAACTGGAACCAGAGACGGCTGGACCGCTGTGCGGCGGAGCGGCCGCGCGGCTTTGCAAAGTGAAAAGGAGACTGTTTTACCCGCTGGTGTTTCAGGCGTTCGGCTGTCCGGCGGTCCAGGCGGTTTATTTTTATGGAAAACAACGAAATAGATAAACAGCTGGGGGAATTGTGGAAAAAGGCGACCGGAAAGGAGTATGCTCCGGAACCGGCCGTTCCATCCTCGCGGTTCACCGAATCCCATATTGAAACCGTGCAGTTCCTCAAAAACAATTTTTCAAAAGCCGAAACCCAATGGAAGCGCCTGCTGGAGGTCAAAGAAGCCAATATCCGCGATCTAAGCGCCCAGTTGGACGAGACGCGCGCGCATTTGGGCGAACTGAAGCAGCATTATCAGGAGGCGCGGGAAAAGATCATCAACGAAGAACTTGCCGCGGCGCTTAACCTGGAGGAGTCGGGTAAGATCCTGAACGCGCAGAAGAAGAATCACGCCCGCGAAGCGGCCCTGCTTAAAGAGGTCCTGGAACGGACCAGAATAGAGATTAACGGCATGAACGAGCGGCTTGAAGTTCTGAGAGCCGAGCGCGATTCCTGGAAGAAAAAAATCACCGGCATGGCCGTGGAGCAGTCCAACCTTAAAGATGCCGCGGCCGGCCTTGAGCATAAGCTGGGCGACGCCAAAGAGGCAGTTGAGAAAACCCTTTCAGAACTTCTGGCGGAAAGGCGGGCGCGGCAGGACGTGGAAAAAAAGATAAAAGAATCCGAGAAGAAAACCGCCGAATTGGAATCCCAGCTCTCCAATGCCAAAGCCAATTGGGATGCCGAGCGCAAGGAATGGCGCGAACTCTGGGACCGGGAACGCTCGGTCTGGGAAACGCACCGCCAGGAATTCGCGGTCTGGGAAACCCGTCTGCGTTCTGAGCGTGAGGCGTGGTCGGCCAAACTTAAGGAAGAGGAGGGGAAAGGCCTGGATTATGCCGCCGGGCTCGCCAATACGCTGAAAGAATCTTCGCAGTGGTCGGAGAAAGTAACTCAGATCCTCAAGCTTTACGCGCTAAAGGGGGTGCAACTGCCTTCCGTGTTCGTTTCTGCGGAAAAGACCTCCGCCCCGGTTGCCGCGGCGCGCCGCGGAGTTGCGAAGCTCGTGGCTATGACTCTCGCCGGTCTTATGCTGCTGGGAGGCTTCGCCTGGTGGCTTTACGATTACAGGACCAAAGCCCATTTTATGCTTTTAAGCCGCCAGAGCCTGGACCTGCCCGCCGCCGCGGGGTTTTCCTTTTCCAAAGACGGCCTGTGGCTGGCGGACTGGGATAAAGGACTCATCCTGAAGGACCCTAAAGATCTTTCCACGCTGCGAGTTCTGGGTGGAGCCGCGGGAGAGCCCTTCAAACCGGCGGCTCTGGCCGCCTTTGAAGGCGGAGTGTGGGCGCTGGATATGGCCCAGCTAAGGTTCATAAAGAAAGATCTAAAGAACGGCGCGATACTGGAATCGGCCAAGACTCCCGGCCCGGCGCCGCAGGGGGTTGCCTGGGACGGCTATAATCTCTGGTCGTTCGACGCGGCGACCGGCCTGTTGTACCGCTATGGCCTTGATCCGTCAGCCGGGGTTGAAGCCAGTTTTGAATTGCCGGCCGTAAAAAGTCTGGCCGCCATGCAATGGGTGGGCGCGGAGCTGTGGACGCTGGACACTAAAAATTATCTGAGGCGCTACGCTTTTAAAGGAGGCGTATTTGAAACCGTTTCCTCGCAGAAATTGAAGATATCGGCAACCGCTTTCTGGACCGGCAACGGTTATTTCTGGACGCTTGGGAACAGCGAGGGCATGGGCGCGCCCAAAATAGCGAAGTATAAACTGAAAATGTACTAGCGCGTATGCCGGCGCGCGTGAAACTAAGATTGATTTTATAACGGCAAAATGGCAAAATTAATAACATATATATTATTGTGCGGAAATCGGGGCCGGCTTTTTAATGGACCATGTGTCCGGTTAGGGGTGCGACAAAGAGGTGCGATTTATATGAATAACAAGCTATTCTCCCTGTTGACGGCCTTGTTTTTAGGCGTTTTTTTAACGGGCCAGGCGAATGCCCAGCAGCTTTATATTTCCAAAGTGGCGGCAAAATATGATGTGGGCCAGAACGACCGTTATTGCGCCGGCTCCCTCACCCGCGCCGCCACCGACGGCATAGATGTTTCTTTTGTTACGTTGGCCGACACCAACGGGGATAGCGTTAATGAAGCGGTGGATCCGCACGATTGGTCGGCCAAGATAGAAACCGAGCAGCCGCGCCAGACGGCGGGCAATCTTAATATATATCCCGGCGGCTGTCTTAAGCTTTGCGCCAATATAACCTGCGTCAGCACCAACGTGGGGACTTTCGGCATAGACTCTCTCACGTTCGAGATCTTTAAATTCTCCTCCGGGGCCTCCAATCCCCTGGACCCGTCCAGCACGCCGCCGCTGAGAACAATAGCCATGTCTAATGTGGCCCAGTGTCCCGGTTATCAGTCCACAGCCTACACCATAGGCACTTATTGCACCGCCTGGGACGGCTCCTATAACCTGGACGGTGTTTTCGGCAAAACTAACGGACAGTTCGGTTTCAGGGCGAAAGTGGAGACCAACCAGGTCAACCCGTCGGTCGGCAATATCAGCATAACCCAGACTTCGGCTTATCCGTCGGAGACCCAGCAGCCGATAGGCGTGGATGTGATCAATATCCATTCCGTTAAATCCACGCCCACGATCGTGGGCAGGATAACCGGCGTCGCGGCTCAGCCGTATAATCTGCATTACCGGCTCAGCAAGGACGCGAATGTAAATATACATATTCATCCCACCACCTCGGCGGCCGCGATAGTCGGCGCTCCGATCAGGAACATCATAGACGGTTTGCCCAGGGTCGGAGAGGGCTCTCCTAACGGGACGCTGACCAACGGCGATTTTTGGGACGGACGGGATGAGGCCGGCAACATCGTATCGACCGGAGTGTATATAGCGTTTATAAACGCCTCGGGAAGGGATTTTTTCGGGCTTGACTCCGCGTACGGCGCCACCGCCTATATATCCGTGGATCCGCTGCAGATAACGGATGTGGCGATCAAACCTCTGGGCGCCAGTTCCACGGACCAGGCGGTTATAAGTTATCTCCTCACCGAGGCCGCCACGGTTTATGTGGGCATCTATTCACCGGGCACGTCTTTTACCGATATCAACACTTCGTCGCCCACGGTGGCGTCCGGCAGTCTTTTAAGGCTTATTGTCGATCAGAAAACGGGCCGGCAGACGGAATCCACTTACTGGGACGGTAAGGACTCCGCCGGCAACATTCTTCCCGACGCCGACTACACTTACGCCGTCTGGGCCTCTTTGCCGACTTCGGCCGCGTACGGAGGCGTTATAAGGACTCAGAAGTTCATGAACGGCATAGTGCCGGTCGCCCGCGGCCTTGTGGTCAGCTTTATTTCCCCGTCTTCCACGGTCATGGGCTCTTCGCCGTCGGTGGCCGGCCTGGATCCGTTCTATTTCCGCTACACCCCCGTCAGGGACGCCACCTTCAGTATGAATATCCTTCCGCTGAACAGCACCGCCCCGGTAAGGCATCTTATCATCAATCAGCCGCGGTCCGCCCGTTTTGAAGTGCGGGAAGTCTGGGACGGGAAGAATGATATAGGCGAGTACGTGCCCAGCGGGGTGTACCAGGCCGAATTGATTTCAAGGGATTCTTTGACCGTCGGCGGCGCTTCTACCACCACCGTCCGTTTCCCCGTGGACATGTTCCGCATTGTGGACGTCAGGACCACGCCGCTCATGGGCGGAACTTCCGATACCGCGACCGTCAGTTTTGAGATGACGCAAATGATGTACATGGATCTAAAGATCTATCCCCCGAATGTGACCATCGTCTCCTCCGCGACCGTGAATCCCGCGGACTGGCCGCTAGTATCGCCCGCGTATACGCTTGTCTATCGCGTCTCAGGGATGCGCCCGGGGCGCTTCAGGATCACCGAATACTGGGACGGCCGGGACACCTCCGGCAACCCGGTATCGGACGGCAGATATCCTTTCTCCCTGACGGCCCGCAGTTCGGGTACGGCACAGGTGATGTATGCCGCCGACAGGGTTTATGGATACGTTGATGTGACCAGAGGACAGATCATTTTCACAATGTTCGATATCGTTCCCAATATTCCCACGCTGTACAATTCTTCGAATACCATCACGCTGCCGCCTTATGAGATAAATTACATGCTCAGCCGCCAGGCTGAAGTGAGGGTGGATATCCTCAGGCAGGGGGAGGTGGTGGCCGTTGTCGTTCCCGTGGACCCCGCCGCGACCTATGAATTCAAAGAGGGCGCCATCCCCATCAAAGAATATTGGGACGGGAAATGCACCACCAATACGCAATGGTGCGCGAAGAACGACTTTGTGAGCGGCGGCGCCTATGATGTAAGATTGATCGCCAACGATATAGGCTCTATCTCCGCCGGGGCCACGGTCCAGCAGACCATAGACGTGCACCCGCTTCGGATCTTTGATCTATCCATCACTCCGATGACCCCTGAAACCCAGGCCGCCGTTATCTCCTACCAGGTTTCCGAACCGATGACGGTCGTTACCAAGATCTACAGGCCGGGGACCTCCCTCGCCAATTGCACCAATCTTTATGAAACCAGGGACGGCTGCGGCGCCAATCTTGTTAAAATGTTCGCCGGGGTCCGGCCGGCCAGAACTCCGGTAACCGAATACTGGGACGGAACGGACCGTATGCTTACAAAAGAGCCGGACGGCAACTACATCTTCAAGATCTACGGCTCTACCAGCACAAACAGCGTTAGTATGCTGACCGGCCAGCTCGCGTCCGGCGCCGGGCAGGTGGAAGACACCATAACGGCCAATCTTCCGGTGGTCAATGGCCCGGTCAGCAACGATGAACAGCTTGAGAAAGATACTTTTTTCTATCCCAATCCCTATACCGGGGTGGACGGCAAGTTCCATTTGCCCATATATGCCACTTCCGAAGTCACTATCAAGATCTATAACCTGGCCGGAGATCTGATCTACACCTATGCTTCGGGGCTTCAGGGTTCCGGGCAGGATCTGCTTGTGCGCTGGCCCAAAACCAACGATTCCGGTAACCTTGTGGCTCCAGGGGTATATTTCGCGCTGATCAGGTATGAGGGGCGCGACGGCGGGAAAGGGGAGCTTCAGATGGTGAAGAAGATACTTGTCCCGTAGCGGCGACAAGGCTGAAGGCTGAAGGTCGAAAGCTGAAGGCTGGATGATTATTAGAGGGTTATTCATTATGGAAAGCGATAAAAAAAATCAACCGGAAAATATGGATAGGATTTTAAGAAAAGTCCTTCCGCTGGCTTTATTCCTCGTCCTTTATTCTTCGACCTTAAGTCTTGTCCACGCCTCGGACAGCAAAGCCGGCACATCCGGCGCCGTGTTTATGAAGATCCCCACCGGCAGTCCCCGCGCGCAGGCCCTGGGCAACTGCGGCGTATCTATTGTTGAAGGCAGCGAGGCCATGACCATAAACCCCGCCGGTGTCGCTTCCTCCCAGATGCGCGAGGCGGCGTTCGCCTACATGAACTGGTTTCAGGACTATTCAGGGCAGTACATCGCCTATGTGCACCCGGTAGGCCAGTCGGTTATAGGCGTGAATCTCGCTTCTTACGGTATAAAAGGTTTTGATGTGAGGGATGCCGAAGGTATCCCGCTTTACAGCGAAAACATTAAAGTGAATCATAAGTACGCCACGCTGACGCTGGCCAAGAGTTTTTTTCTGGAGCGACTCCTTTTGGGCGTAAGCGCCAAGGGAGTATGGGAAGATAACTACACGGCTAAATACCGCAATACGGTTTTTGACGGCGGGATAATTCTGAAGGTGGGCCGCAAGCTCTCGCTTGGCTGGTCTGGCGCGAATTTATCAAGCAAGGGGGATGCGGTGGTTAAAATAAACCGGTTAGGCGCCGCCTATTCCTTCAACCCGTTTTTAACGACTTTGCTGGAATCCAAAGGCTATTCCGACCGCCATGCCGCCATCGGCGGCGGGGTGGAAGTCAGCCTCCCGGAGGAGGTGCTGCAGGTTGGCCGCGTCAGCTTCCGCACCGGATATGTCCAGTTTTCAGGCGCGGACAGCTACGGCAAGAATTACACCGATAAAACGCTTGATACTTTAGGCTTGAGCGAGGCCTATGGCTGGACTTTCGGCGTGGGCATATACAGCGCGCAGGCCCTGGGTTTCGGGATGTCGCTGGATTACACGATGGTTCCTTACGGCGCGCTCGGCCGGGCGAACCAGCTTATGGTGAAAGTGCAGTTTTAAGGACGCGGGGCTTTGTGGTCCGGCGGAGTTTTGACAGCGGTGTTTATGAAAAACACGGCATATAGGATGAGCCGCAAACTTTTCAGATTCCCCGCGCTGCGTTCTACCGCGCGGCGCGGACAGACGGCCATAGAATATTTGCTGGTGACGGTTTCGCTTCTAGTCGTTTTTGTGGTGATGTATCAGTCCCTGCAGTGGTATTTGTCCGGCGAGTTCACCCGCGGGGGGCTTATAATACTTCGGATGTACAAAGAGGATGCCTGGTGAAGTCGTATCTAATCGGCTTGCGATGCTTGGTTGGGGTCGTAACAAAGGCTTATGGCCTTGGGACGACCAAATAAATGCTTGGAGGATCAGTAAAATGAACAGACTGTTCAAGATCAGGAAAGGTCAGAATACCGTGGAATATCTGCTGATGTTGGCCGTGGTCGTGGGCGTGGTTCTTATCGCCGGTATGGCGCTCAAAAACTACATGCCCGGGCTTTTCCAGAAGATCCAGGGTATGATAAGCGGCGCGGCCGGCAGTCTTGGCGCCGGCGGCGGGAATCAATAACAAATTTCCGGTGACTGCGCGGAAAAGACGCATAGCGCGCAAAAACGGGACGCCGGTTTCCGGCGCCCCGCCTGGGGTATAGAGCCGCGGGTGGATGCCGAGCAAAACGGCAACCAGCGGCCTTGTGCTTGCGGCGCCTTTTGCGCGGGTATTGGAGGTCGCGTGGCTTTTAAAGGGTCATTAGTATTGTCCCGGCTGTCCCGCCGTATCTCCAACGGAGGGCGGGTCGGCGCGGATCGTTCTTTGAAAACTGGGAAGGGGCAGGTGACGGTGGAGCTTATGCTGGTTCTGCCCGTTTTCATGCTATTGCTTTTCTTCATTATGGAACTGGGCAATCTGGCGTATCAAACCCTTTTGGTCCATCATTGCGCCTATGAGCTGGCACGGATAGGCTCGCTGGTGGCCGGTCCCAGGGGAGGGAGTTCATTCAACGACTCCGATAAAGGCAAGGCTGAAATAAAAATGCGATCCGCTCTGGGTAAAATGTTCTCCAATGCCGGCCAGATCCAGTTGAGCGCGGAGACGGAATTTACAAGCCTGGACCCGCAGGCGCGGCAGCATAGGAATGAGGACCTGGTAGTCAAGCTTGTTTTCCCGGCCAAGCTGGTTTTTCCCGGTTCCAGCTATTTTTTCGCGGATGAGCCCAAGGCTAACCGGACATACGATATCAAGGTACAGGTGCGCATGCCCATCGAGAAGCCGATGTTCCAGTAATTTATCATTTATTTAACAAAGCCGTAATCCGCGGTTTCTACAATTGGTCTTGGTAAGGAGAATGTGTTATGGAAAAGAAAGGTGTCCTGGTCCCGGTAATTTTAGCCGTTTTCGCCGCCAGTATATACTGGTGGGTCCTTACTTCTAAAGAACGCTCCCTTGCCAGAGCGCAGGAGAGCGCCCAGGTGCTGGTCGCCAGATATGATCTGCCCGCGCGCACCATCCTTAAAGAGGATCTGGTAGAGATAGTTAACATTCCAAGACAGTATATGCAGCAGGACTCCCAGGAGATCCGCAGCGCTTCCGATATCAAACTTGTCGCCAATCTGGTGACGGCCGTCAGAATCCCTAAAGGCAATCAGATCACGCTGTCGGCGCTGGTCTCGCTCAGTCCGGAAGCCGGCCTGAGCGTCAAGGTCCCGCCCGGTTACAGAGGCTGCGTTCTGCCTATGGAAAACGAACTTATGCGCCTTATAAAGCCGGGAGACAGAATAGACGTGCTGGTGACTTTTGACGCCGTTATGGGAGACAACCGTAAGGAAAAAGTGACCGCGACCATTCTTCAGAACGTGCTGGTTCTTGGCGTGGGCACCAACCTCGGCCAGGGGATGTCCTCCATCCAGGCCAAGGCGAAAGACGCGCAGGTTTCCGCGGACCAGGCCTTTTCCGATAAAGGGGTTATGAGCCTCGCGCTTAATCCGGATGAAGCCCAGTTCCTGTCTCTTTGCCAGGTGCAGGGCAATGTTACCGTTATCGTCAGAGGCCTTGGCGACGTTGAACTGCATCCCATGGCTATAGCGAGTTTCAAGCGGCTCATTAAATAGGAGAATTACTATGCTAAAATTTCACCTTTTCCTGATGGCGCTGGCCCTCGCGCCGTCCGCCTGGGCCCAGAAGAGCGAGATGGTCGCCGTCAGCGCCGATATCGTGGAGATCAGCGGTTCCCTTCATAAAGAACGGGGCTTCTCCTGGCCGATGGATTTTGTTTTCGGCGAACAAGCCATTCCCGGCATCCTGACGATGGGGGATTTTGAAAGAAGGACCCTGTTAGCGACCACGCTTAAGCTTATGGAGACCGAGGGTAAGGCGCAGATCCTGTCAAACCCCAAGGTCATCACTAAGAGCGGCACTCAGGCTAACTTTACCGTGGGCGGAGAAATCCCGGTCCCTTATTCCAACGCACAGGGCGTGGGCGCGGAATTTAAGAAATTCGGGGTCATCCTTGTCGTTTTGCCGGTTATAGTCGCCGAGAAGAAGGATACGGTGGACGTGCAGCTGCAATTGGAGGTTTCCAACCCGGACTATTCAAAACCGGTGCTGGTGGGCGGCACGGCGATCCCGTCCATGATCACCCGCCAGGTGCAGACCGAAGTGGAATTGAAGAGCGGGGAGACGCTGGTTATCGGCGGACTTAAGCGGAGCAACAGGAACGTCGCCGTCAGCAGGGTGCCGATCCTCGGTTCCATCCCGCTTCTGGGCGCGTTATTCAGAACGACGGTCATAGACGAAGAGCAGAGTTCCCTGTTCCTGTTCGTAACGTTCGATATTATAAAGTAGCCGGACGGCCAGGCGGCTGGGCAGCCAGACCGCCAGGCATAAAGCCATCAGGCTCCCAGCGGTCCGGCGGAATGATTGATCTTATGGAAAATATCGATACAGCGCCGCGAGTCATAACTTTCTCGGGCCCCAAAGAGGGCGTGGGTAAGACGTCCGTATGCGTCAACCTGGCCCTGGCCTGGGCGAATTACCAGAAACGGAACGTTCTCATAATTCCCCTGGATCCGATGTGCCGTCAGGAGCAGGCGATGATCCTGGGACTCACTCCGCCGTCCATGGCCGAGATAGTCAAGACCCTGGGGCGGGAATCCATCAGCGCCCTTGGCGCGCTGATCAGGGGAAAGGTTCCTATTTCGCCTTACGGCGTGGGCGTGCTGCCGCTGGCCAAGAAACGCTCCGACGTGGCCAGAATGTCCCCGGATATGATCCTTCCGATCCTCTCCAGGCTTTCGCAGTCTTTTGATATTTTTATAGACGTGGATCCCTACTTCCCGATGCAGGTTTTCGCCTTTGATATCTCGGACCTGGTCTTTTGGGTGACCAATTCCAACGTCTCCTCGCTCAACGCCACCGCCGCCACCTTCCGCGAGATAAACGAGCTGCATTTCCCCATGAATAAGTTTGAGATCATCTGCAACCTTTACGATATGCCGGGCGCCGTGGCTCCCAAGGAGATGGAGAAGTTCTTCAAGCAGATGAATAAGGATGTCCTGGCCTTCATGCCCTGGGAAGACTCCCTGCCCGGTTACACAAATCAGAATAAGATCCTTATAGTGGAGCAGCCGAACACCCAATGGGTGAAGATCCTCCGCGTGCTTCTGGGCCGCCTCTCGGAACTTAAGCCCGTGGAGAAACAGTGGGTTTCAGGCGTGGTGCCGGCGGAATTTGCCCAGGGGTCGGACATGCTGTGGCGTCAGATGAATCGCGAATCCGAACCCGTTCCCGGGGCTCCCAGGTCCCCCCAGCCCGCCAAGAGCGCGGCCGCGGTGGATATGCCGGCTTTCTGGGAAGAACTGAAGATCAAGATGCACAAGGACGTTGTCACCGCGCTGGAGACGGAGCGTATCAAAATAACGGACGACGCCGCTCTCAACGAGGCGACCAGGAAAAAAGTGGACCTCATCATCAACGGCCTTCTGCAAAAAGAGACCGCTATGCCGCTGACAAGGGAACAGCGCGTCAAATTTATCAATGAACTTCTGGACGAGATCCTGGGCCTGGGACCGCTTGAAGAGCTGATGCGGGATCCGGCCGTCACCGAGATCATGGTCAATGCCCCGGACAAGGTGTATATCGAAAGGGCCGGCAAACTGACGCTGACCAAATATAAATTCAGGGACGCCGAACAGATAGTCCAGGTCATGAAGAGGATCGTGGCGCCTCTGGGCCGGCGCATAGACGAATCCGTGCCGCTGGTGGACGCCCGTTTGAAGGACGGCTCCCGCGTGAACGCCATCATCGCGCCGCTGGCCGTTTCCGGGCCCACGCTGACCATCAGAAGGTTTTCATCCAAGCCGTTCACCGATTCGGAACTGATAAAGAAGGGGAGTATTTCCCAGGAATGCGTGGATTTTCTGAAAGGCTGCGTCCGTCTGCGCAAGGATATCATTATTTCCGGCGGTACCGGCACCGGCAAGACCACTTTCCTTAACATGTTGTCCAGCTATATCCCGGAAGACGAAAGGATCGTCACTGTGGAAGACGTGGCCGAATTGCGGCTTGAACAGGATCACTGGGTGCGCCTGGAAAGCCGCCCTCCGAACATCGAAGGCAAGGGGGAAGTCACGATCCGCGATCTGGTGAAAAACTGCCTTCGTATGAGACCCGACCGCATAGTGGTCGGAGAGGTCCGCGGTTCCGAAGCCCTTGATATGTTGCAGGCCATGAATACCGGTCACGAAGGTTCATTGGCCACCATTCACGCCAACACACCCAGGGACGCCCTTACCCGCATGGAAGCCATGTGCCTCATGGCCGGAGCGGACCTCCCCATCTGGGCTTTGCGCGAGATGATCGCGTCCGCGGTGCATATGGTGGTGCAGTTGACCAGGTTTTCGGATGGTACCAGGAAGATCACCGCGGTTACCGAGATCACCGGCCGGGAAGAAAACCAGATCTCGATACATGATATTTTCAGGTATCATCAGACCAGCATAGACAAAGACACCGGCAAGGTGTTGGGGCATTTTTCGGCTACCGGCGATCCTCCCAAATTCTTCAAGGATTTTGATACGCACGGTATCCCCATGCCGATAGAGCTCTTTTGGACCGACGAGCAGAAGCGCGCCCGCGGGGTCAAATCGTAGAGGCCGGGCCGCCGGGATAAATAGTTCGGGCGCGCGAAATTTATATGGAAATCAGAATTCAAGGACAAAAGGGCCGGTTTGCGCTCCCGCGTTCCCGCGCCCGTGTGCTTGCGTCCTTTTTTGCTCCCGTGTTTCTGTGTTCCTGCGCTCTTGCGTTCCTGGTTCCTTGTGCCGGGGCCGGAGTTCTTACCAGGTCCCAGATGGAAGAGGTGAACTGCTCGGCCACCAAGATGCAGCTGTTTTATTACTACCTGTCCCCTGAAAAGGATGAGAAGGTCATGAAAAACATCGTGACCTGCAAAGGCGTAAAAAACACCATCACCATGCCCAAGTGGATCGAGGCCGCCGTTCCGGCCATGGTCTCCAATAAAGTCTGGCGCGATCCGGCGGAGGGCGAGATCTCCGAGGCGGCGCTCTGGCAGACTCCCGTTTCCATAATTTATGAATTTTTGGAGCTGACCAAAAAAACCTTCCCGCGGGAAGCGATGGGAGCGGAGATCTCCCCGGGCCTCCTGATCAAGGAATACTCCGATATCCGGATACGTTTCCAGATGTCGCTGGACCGGCTATACCGTGCCAAACGCTTCGATTCCATGAACGGCCGCGGGCGGCCGCTCCTCGCCTCTTTTAATCTTATTCTGAAGGAGATGGAGAGCATTTCGGACGCCATCTCAAGCGCCGACAGGGAGCGCTATGCCGAAGCCGTCACCGCTATAGCCGTCATCAGCCAGGATGCTTTCGTAGTGCTTTTCAGGGCGCCCCGCGTATATTCTCCACCCGGAGGTATTTCCAAGGCCCAACAGGCCGTTTATACCGCCGCCACTATGCTGGGCATCATTCTTGTTTTTCTGTCGGTCAGGCTTTTCTTCATCATGAACGAGGAAAAAACCGACAAAATGGTGGCCGATTACTCGACTAAGGTGGACAAATGGACCAATGACTTTTCCAGGCAGTTTATAAATATAAGGGTGCATTACCTGGTATTTATCCCGGCCGGAGTTTTCGCATTGATCGGCCTGTTGACCTTTAGTCTGCCGGCGTTCATGTTCCTGACGGCGCTGGGGATGGCGGTGGGGCTCAGGACTCCCGCTTTTGTGCTGCAGACGATGAAGCTCCGCCGCGGTCTGAAGATAGACGCCCAGTTGATGGACGGGCTGATCCTGCTTTCCAATTCCCTGCGATCGGGCCTGGACGTGGTGCAGGGGTTTGAAATGGTCTCAAAAGATCTCCTGCCCCCGATCGCGGACGAATTCGGGCTGGTGATCAAGAATTATCAGCTTGGCACCCCTTTTGAGCGCGCGCTGGGCGTCATGGAAGAGCGCGTTACCTCAAAGATGCTTTCATATATGATACGCGCTATCGTCCTGCAGCGGCAGATGGGCGGCAATCTGACCAAGGTCTTCGAGCGCATAGTCATAGATATCAGGGAGGAGTCCAAGCTCGAAGAAAAAACCAAAGCCATGACCGCGCAGCAGCGCATCCAGTCCATAGTGGTGGGGATCATGCCCTGGATCATGCTGGGCGTTATGTTCATGTTCCAGCCCGCGGTTATGATCAAATTTTATTCCAGTCCGCTCGGCGCGGGCGTTTTCGTGGGCTGCGCGATCTGGATAGCTATCGGTATGAAAGTGGTTTCGAGCATGGGCAAGATAAAAGTGTAGCAGGGGATTTATGGACGCGTTCACAAAATATTTCCTGATGGGACTTTCTTTTCTGGGCTCTTTAGCGGCTTTCGCGGCGGTGCAGCGTTTGCTCGCTCCCGGGGCGGAGGACCGCTCGGCCATAGGCGACATCAGCGACATGGAAGGCAAGGAGGTTTCGGTCTTTTCGAAGCTGGAGGGCAGTAAGAATTTCCGGGATAAAATAGACCTGTTCTTCGCCAAGAGCCTGGGCATGGAGAAGAATCTGGAAGAGCGCTATACGCTGCTGGGGCGTCCGTCGAACACCGACCCGCTGAAGATGCTCCACGCCAAACTGATAGTGGCGCTGGCCCTGCCCGTGGTTTTTTACCTTTTGAGCGATTCTCCTTTCGCGCTCATTTTCGCCCCGCTTGGTTTCATCCTGCCGGACGCGGGTTATTATTCCCGCAAGATCCAGGCCAGGCAGGACGATATTATCCATAATTTCCCCACTTTCGTGGATTTGGCCGCGCTGATGATAGAGTCAGGCCTCGACTATATGACCGCTTTTGACCGGATCGTGAAGATCGCGCCGGTCAAGACCAACCTGGAAATAGAGATGGAGCGCACCATTAACGAGGTCCAGCTTGGCTATTCCAGGAGGGACGCTCTCAGGCGTCTGTCGCTCAGGACGGGGCTGCAGGAAGTGCGTTCTTTTGTGGGGCTGGTCATCCAATCCGACGAACTGGGCACCAGCCTCGTGGAACTCTTGCGCAATTATTCCACGGACATGCGTTTCCGGCGCCTCAATAAAGCCGAAAAACTCGCGGCCCAGGCTTCCACCAAGATGCTTATTCCGTTGTTCATTTTCATCTTCCCTACGGTCTTCATATTGATGCTGTCTCCCATGATCGCCGACCTGATGATGGGCGGCATGCCGTTTTAGGGAGGATCGGCGGGGGCGCGGGAGAAGTTGATCTTCTTAAAACAGAAAACAGAGAAAATTTATGAATATGAATACGAAAACCGTCTTAAATGAATTTTTACCCGCTATTCTCTATTGCCTTTCTTCCGTTTTCTGTTTTCTCCCCTGCGCGGCGTCCGCTCAGGGGCAGGCTAAGGTTAAGAGCGAGGAATCGCTTTTCCTTGACCTGCAAAAGACGGGCCTGGGCTCAATGAACGAGCTTGACGAGAAAAAGCGGTTCATTGAGACGATAAAACTTGAAAAGCAGAAGATCCAGGCCAAAATGCTTGTTAACGTCTATGAGAACGCTTTCGACTATTACCGCGCCGGCAACTACGAGGACGCGCGCGATCTGGCGAACAAGATCCTTGCCATAGATCCCAATTTCGAGGATGCCGGCCTGCTGCTGGAGGCTTCGACCCAGCTGCGCGGCGCCCTGCGGCCGGGCATATCCGAGAAGCTGATGCTTGAGGACCGCTTTAAAAGCGCTCTCTCCCTTTATAACGAGGGCCGCATCGTGGACGCTCACAAGAAGATGGAGGAGGTGGTGAAGCTTTCTCCGAACAATATAAAGGCTAAATACTGGCTGACCAAAATAAAGGACGACCTGCGCGATTATTATTTTCAAAAAGGCGACCAGGCATACGCCCAACGCGACTTTAAAGGCGCGCTGGATCAATTATACCTAGCCATCCTGATAAAGCCCAGGGATGCCGGGGTCGTGGGATATATCACCAAAGTGGAGGATGAGCTGCGCCAGCAGACCGCCAATGAAAAACTTAAGGCGGCGCTTGAATATTACGCCCAGGGTAAGCTCAGGGACGCTTACGAGGGCCTGAAGCGGGTGCTGGAGGTGCAGCCCGGAGATTCAAAGGCGAATAAGCTGCTGGCTGAGGTTAAGAACGAGATAGAGCAGGGGTATATAGTCCGCGGTAAGAAATTTTACGGGGAAAGAAAATATAACGACGCCATAGGGGAGTGGAGCGCCGCTAAACCTTACACCGTCAACCTTTCCTATCTGGAAAAACTGACAGCCCGCGCCAGGGAGCAGATGCGCCTTGAAGCCGAAGATAAGCGGCGCCGCGCCGAAGAATCCGCCAAGCGCGCCAGAGAGGAGGAGGAGCGCCGTAAGAAAGAAGAGGAGGAGCGCAAAAAGGCGGAAGAGGAGGCAAAGCGCAAAGGCACTTCCGTAGAGGGCCCCATCCAGACGAAAGGCCCGACCGAGGAAAACCGCATGGCCTCCCAGCAGCATTATCTGGAAGGCTTGAAATATTTCCAGAATTCCAACTATGATAAAGCCCGTGACGAATGGACCGTAGCCAAACAGCTGGATCCCGGCAATTCCGACGCCGATTCGGGCTTGAAACGCATAGATCAGCTTCAGGCCGGCGGGCAATAGGTAATTGCCGGCGGCTGCTGGTTCGGCGGCCTGCGGGGTCAAAAAAGACGGACCCCTGTCACCCCTCCAATTATACCCGCCGGCAACTTCCCTTATGGTTTTAGAATAGTAACCGGGGAGGGGGCCGCCTCGAGGGCGGCCCTATTTATTCACTGTTTTGTAACAACTTTGAAACTTGTGTGTTGTAGAATTTAAGTAGAATTTAAACGGAGGATAAATTTACGCGACTTACTATCAGATGGCTTCTGTGGTTTATCGGCATAGGCATTTACGTCATGTGCCTTGGCGGGGTTTTTTATTACAACCTTTTTAAATGGACCTTCGATGAAAAATTAAAACAGGATATCATTGAAACCGTTAAGGTTTACGCCCCGACAATGCGTAACGGCCTTCTCAAAAGTCCGCAGGCCATCAGTTTCGAGGAATGGGACATCATGCAGGCTTTGGCCAAGGATGAGCGCATCGCCGCGATTCTTTACCTGAGCCGCGCCGGCAAGGTGCGCTGGCATAAGGAGTCGCGGTTTATAGGCAGGTCCTGGGATGAGTTTCAGAAGGATGTCCCTCCGCCCACCGACGCCATAGGCCAGGCTTACCTCGCGAAATTGCCGAAGGTGCGGCAGGTCCCCAAAGAGCCTTTGTATGAGATCGCTATTCCTTTTTCCGTGCGCGGCGAGATCATCGGCATCATAGATGTGCTGGTTTCCAAGGCCGGCGCCGACGTTCTGATAGGCTCGGCTATGCGGAAATATATTTTCGGCGCCATAGGCGTTCTGTTCCTGCTGGGGCTGCCGCTTTATTTTTTCTTCCATCACTATGTCATTTCTCCGATGGAAACTCTCCGGGACAGCGTGGAGACCATCTCTCTTAAGAATTTCGACCTTCGCTTTCCGTCCAAGAAGGACGAGATCGGAGATCTGGCCGGCGCCGTTTCGCGTCTGCTGGGTAAGATGAAGATGGAGATAGACGGTATCGTTAACCGGGATAAAAAATACAAGGACGCCGAGCAAAAATGGTGGAGGTCCCTTTTGACCACCATAGTTCCCGGGAAGGAGTATGTTATAGTGGTGGACGAGAATAACAACATACTTTACGCCAATTTTGAGCTTTCCGGCGGTATGGACGCTAAAAACATCCATTTGCTGGATGTTGTGGACGGCCAGCAGCAGAATCTGCTGCGGCTGGTGGGCCAGGCTTTTGAGACGCCCAATAGGCCGGTTGAAGGGGAGACGGTTTTCCGCAATCAAAATCTCAATGTCAAGGTTTTGCACGTGGGGGAGAGTTCTGAGATGAACCGCACCCTCATTATGTTTTATCCGAAACCCGGCATAAGTATGTAGCGCGCCGGTGGGTGTGGGAATATCGATTTCCCCCAACCACAAACAGCCGGCAACCAACTACCTCCATTCCCCGCCATCCAGCACCTCATATTGTCATTGATTTCCCGAAAATAATTGCTAAAATAAATGAGATAGAGGCAAAGCGCCCCGCCGGCGTTTGGCCGGCGGCTTTATTACGGAGGTTTGCATGAAACTCGAAGTCAGGAATATCAGCATCTCGTCTCTTATAACCTCATCCGTCCCGATAGTGGTGTTCGCTCTGGCCGTACTCGGCGGAGTGGTTACCTTTATGGTGGTGCCCAACCCGCAGCTTGATCCTATGAGCATGGGACAGAAGATGATGTCGGTCGGACTTTTCGCGCTTTTATATGTCATCATCGTTTCGGCGCTGATGGTGTTCATGGCGTTCCTCTACAATATTCTGACGGGGGTTCTGGGCATGAAAGGCGTCGTTCTCGGCATTGAAGAGATCAGCGGGCACGAATAAAAACGGCGGGCGCCGGGCTTTGAACAGCGGATAGCCGTAACTCGCCGGCCGTTAATCACTGGGACTGAGGAGAGCACGTGAAAATAAACATCATTTTCGCCGCAAAAGACTTCTCTCGGGCGTCGCTTATACTTGAGATGCTTAACCGGCAGGGCTATTCGGTCATGACCGCCCACAGGTCGCGTGAAGTTATGGGCATGCTGGCCGAAAAATCCTTCGATCTGGTAATCATAGGGCAGAACCTTTCCGACGAGGAAGGGCTTGCTTTCCTCAAAAACCTCCGCGCCAAGAATAAAAATATTCCGGTTATCGCCATACTCGAATCGCCGGATACCTATCTGGACCACATGCCTTCCGGCCTTACCCTGGAGAGCCTGGTCCCGCACGGCCACGGCGCGCACGGCGGGCATAATGCCCATCAGGCGCCCAAGATCAGCTACAAGCTGGCCTTTTTCCAGCTGGGCGCCGACGAATGTCTGAGCTACAGCCAGGATCTGCATGAAAGCATCGCCCGCATCCGGGCCGTGGTCCGCCGGACGGCGACAGCCCAGCCGGACGAAGTCGTTAAGCTCAACGAGATCGAGATCAATATGTCCAGCTATACCGTCAAGATCCTCGGACGCGAGATCACCGTCACGGCCAAGGAATTCGATCTGCTCTATGTGTTCCTGAGTTCGCCTAACCGCGTGCTTTCAAGGCCTTATCTCATAGAACGCGTCTGGGGCTACAACTATTTCGGCTCGCCCCGCACCGTTGACGTGCATGTCCGCCGTCTCCGGTCCAAGATGGGCAAGGCCGCCAAGTACGTGCACACCGTGCCCTGCGTGGGGTATAAGCTGGTTCCGAATATCAAGTAGAGCGGAGAACGTCGGAGAATGGAAGACGGGGAACGGATAAAGCGCATCCCCCAGCCTGATCTCTAGCATAAAAAGGAGAATACTATGCCGGCTCAGAAAATTTTAGTGATAGACGATGACGCGCACCTTCGGGAAAGCCTCGCGGAGGTCCTGGCCCTTGAGGGGTTTACCTGCCTTGAGGCCGGTAACGCCAAAGCCGGCATAGAAGCCGCCAAAAAACACAGGCCCGACGTTGTCATCATGGATATACAGCTGCCGGACTCCAGCGGTTTTCAGATCTGCCAGGAATTGCGGCGCTACTCCAAAGATTTTATCCTTATCATGATGACGGGGCGTTTCCTGTCGGCCGAGGAAAAGACGCAGGGGTTCTCCCTCGGCGCGGATGAATATCTTACCAAGCCTTTCGATATTCAGGAGCTCTGCCTACGTATCCGCCAGCTTCTTTCCAGAAAAGGAAAATGATCCGCAAAAGCGGCGCGGGTTACGGGGCGGCGGGCCGGAAACGGCGGTCAATATAAAAAGAGGTGAATTTATGAAAAAAATTTTAAAATGGGGCCCGATCTTCGTTCTCTATGTTGTGGTCTCTCTCCTGCATCCGCTGTCTTCTTCTGCGGCGGGCGGCAAAGGCGAAGCGGCCGTGGATAAAGTGAAGCTTGAGATCTTTTTCGAGGCTATGGACGGCACCGGCTGGCAGTGGTTTTTCCTGGGCGACGCCGTGCGCAAACGGCTTCCGAACGTGAGCATGTCGGTTTATCCGCTGGTCGCAAAGAACAGCAAGGGGGAATGGGAATCCAAGCGGGGGCAGGCCGAGATAGACGAATCCATGCGTATAGCGACGTTCGGCAGATTTAACGGCCCCATGCTTCCCATTTACCTTAACGCCAGGTCGCTCAGCCCCTGGGCCGAAGGCTGGCGCGACGCCGCTATTTTCTGCGGCATGTCTCCGGAAGAGCTGGAGGCGAAGGTGGCGCGGAACGGAGAGGCGCTTTTGAAAGAGGCCTACGCGCGCGCTGAAAAGGCCGGCGTCGCTTCCGCCGCGGTGCTGATAAACGGTCAGCCTTATAAAGGCGCCCCCAGGATCCTGGCCCTTTTTGAGGCCGTGAACGAGCGGCTGCCGGCCGGAAAGCGCGTGGCTATGCCTAAGACCGCGCAGGCCGCCGCCGCCAAAGATGTCCCGGCCCCAAAGTTTAGGATCGTGGTCAGTTCCGGGGTTGAAAAGAACGATATGCTTATGGGAGTGTTCAGCAATAAATTCCCCGGCATAAAGCCGGAGGTCCTGGATTTCGACTCTCCCGAGCGCGTGAAGGATTTTCCCGACCTGGATTTCCTGCCGGCCTACATTCTGGAAGACACCAAGGATGTCCGGACTATGCTGGCCGAAGAGATAAAAGCCGGCATCTTCGCGGAGCGCAAAGGCTACCTTGTCTATTTCGACAAGCAGGGCAGGGGGATGTACGCCGCGGCCAAGCCGGAGCCTGGCCTCCTCAAGGTTTTTGTCATGTCGCAGTGTCCTTACGGCGTGACGGCTGAGAACGGCCTTATAGACGCGCTGAATAAGAAACTCCTGCCGGAAAACGCCAGGATAGAGATACATTATATCGGCGACTCCGTGAAAGACGAAGACGGCCGGCCCGCTTTTAAAAGTCTGCATGGCACTCCCGAATGGGAGGAGGATATCCGGCAGCTGGTTATCGCTAAGAAGTTCCCGGCCAAGCTCAACAGCTACCTCCTTGAACGGAACAGGGATGTCACCTCCACCAGATGGGAAACGGCGGCCGAAGCGGCGGGGTTGGATTCCAAGGCCGTGGCCGACGGCTTTGAAGAAGGCAGGGCCCTGCTGGCGAAAGATTTTGAATATGTTTCCTCTCTGGGGATAACGACCTCGCCTTCTTTCCTGTGGGAAGGACGGTTCTTTATGGTGGGAATGGGGGAATTAGCCAAGATCCCCGGTTTTGAAAAAGTCACCGCCCAGGGTTCTACCGGCGCCGGCTGCGCTAAATAGCGCAATATTTCAGTAACAATGCTGTGATAGAATAAAATACAAGAGCACAGGAACACACGCCTGGAGTTATAAGTGAAAGCCGTGGTGTTCTAATCCGGATGCCCTTGTGTTTATGCGTTCTTGCGCATCGCTTATATGACCGAAGCTCCAAAAAAACGCGGGCGGCTTTTCTATAAATTCCTATTCGTGTTCCTGATCGTCTCCCTTGTGCCGCTTGGAATAGTCGGCTATTATCTGGTGAGCCTGAGCCAGGTGACGCTGAATAAGGCCATTTCCCGCGATCAGGAAGCCCTTGCCGTGGGTTTTGCCGATACCGTTTCCAGTTATGTCATTAATTTCCGCAACGTCCTTTTTGACGCGGCCCATTTGCAGGATTTCGCCTCCATGGACGCGGCCAAACAGCAGGCCCTGATCAACCATATAATGCAGCTGCACGCTCCGTTCCTTGAGATCTCCGTAATGAACGCCAGCGGCGCGGAGACCGTGCGGGTGGGCCGCTTTGTGCGGGACACCAAGTTGCGTGATTTTTCCAATGACGCGCTTTTCAATAAGGTTATGAAGACGGGGGAATTTGTGGGCGGCCTGGAAAAGTATATGGGATCTTATCCGGCCATAACCATGGGGGTGCAGATCGTCAGCCTGGCCAATAATCAGGGCACGGGCGTTCTTCTGGCCAAGATGAGCCTGACGGGGCTTTCCAGCATTCTGAAAACAGGCTTTCCCGAGGCCACGCATACCCAGGCCGCGGTCATAGATTCCAACGGTTTCCTGATAGCGCATTCAAATCTCAAGGAGATCTATAAACCGGACGCCAAAATGCCGGAGGATGTCCTGAAGATCCTGCTGCAGAACGACGCCAAAACCGGCGGCGGAGAGATCAATCTGGATACCGGGGAAAAGGTGCTCGGCGCCTTCGCCGAAGTCTCGGACCTGGGCTGGGTGGTCTATATCCAGCGTTCGATCTCCGTGGCTTACCAGGCCTCCAATGAGATGCTTTCCCGCACCTGGCGCATGATGCTGATAGTGACGGTTTTTGTGCTGTTCCTAGGCTACGCGGTGTCGCTGGTCATAACCCAGCCCATCCAGGCCCTGCGCGAGGCGGCCATCAAATTGGGCGAAGGGGATTTCGACTATCTGCCCGACCTTAATATGCCTAACGACGAGATAGGGGAGCTTGCCCACACTTTCATGCAGATGAGCGAATCTCTGAAAATAAAAACAGTGGAGCTCATGTCCGCCAAAGAGGAGCAGGAGAGGCTCAACCGCAGCCTGGAGAACAGGGTGGAGGCCCGCACCAGGGAGTTGAAATCCGCGCAGGATGAGCTCATTAAGAAAGAGCGGCTGGCCGCGATCGGCCAGATGGCCTCGGTCGTGGGCCACGAGATAAGGAACCCTCTGGCCGTCATCAATAATTCCATCTATTTCATAAAGACCAAGGTGAACGCCGCTGCCGCCGCTTCCACCGTCCCTATTGAGCCTAAAATAGTCAAACATATCTCGATCATAGAATCCGAGATCAGGCAGGCTAACGGCATCATAGACGAGATCCTGGGTTTCGCCCGCACGCGCGAACTCAATCCCAAGCTTACCCATCTTAATTCCTATATCGAAGACCTTACGATGTCCTTCCCTTTCCCGCCGCATATCGAACTGATGAAACAGCTGGCCCCGGAAAATCCGACCGTGAATATAGACACCGACGAGATGACGCAGGCCGTCAGGAACCTGATAAAGAACGGGATAGAGGTCATGCCCGAGCGGGGCAGGATCTATTTGCGCACCGAATCGGCGGGAGACATGGTCCGCATAGACGTTGAGGATACGGGCCCCGGCATTCCCAAAGAGACCCTGGACAAGATCTTCGCGCCCTTCTTTACCACCAAGGCCCGCGGCACCGGCCTCGGCCTGGCGGTGGTCAAGAAGATCGTGGACCGGCATAAGGGCAGAGTTGAAGTTTCCAGCGTGCTGGGCAAGGGCACGTGCTTTAAGTTGTTCATCCCTCTTGTAACCAATAATCAAAATAAGTAACAATATACGTGGCGGGGAAGTGTTAAGCGTAAAGCGGCAGAATGAGCGGTCTCATCTGTTTCCTTGCGCTTTGTATCTATAACACCAACCCCGTCCCTAAACATGGAAAGCAAGATCCTTATAGTTGACGACGACGCCCATCTGCGGGAGACCCTGCGCGACCTGCTGGAGATGGAGGGCTATAAGGTTTTTGAGGCCTCCAGCGGCGCCGAAGCCATGCGGCTGGTCGTCTCGGATTTCTACCACATTATCCTGATGGATTTCAATCTCACCGACAAGACCGGCATAGAAGTCATAAAAGATATCAGAAAGCTCAATACCGACAGCCAGATCCTGATGATGACCGCCCACGCCTCCCTTGATACCGCGGTCAAGGCGATACAGGAATCGGTGTACGATTTTCTCATAAAGCCGGTCGATTTCAGCTACCTCCGCCGCGCCATTAAAAAAGCCGAAGAGAAACTTTTCCTTGAGCAGGAGAATAAGCGTCTCATCGACATGCTTAAGCGGAACAACGAACAGTTGGACCGCCTGAACGGCATGAAATCCAAATTCATGTCCATGGCCTCGCATGATCTTTCGAACGCGCTGATGACCCTTCAGATAAGCTTTGAAATGCTGTCCGCCACGGTCACCCCGAACGAAGACCAGAAAAAGAAGATGGTTTTTATCAATACCAGCATCTCCCAGATTTCCCGCCTCATCGGAGATCTGGTGGACTGGGCCTCCATCGAGCAGGGCAAGCTGCGCATGGAAAAGAATTATTTTGAGATGGATAAGATGGTGGAAGAGATAATAGTTGGGCCGAAAGCCAGGGCCCAGCAGAAATCCATAACGGTGGGCGCCAGCATAAAGAAAGAAGGGCTTAAAATGGTGTGCGCCGACAAGCGCAGAATAAGCCAGGTGCTGATGAACCTTATGGAAAACGCCATCCGGCATACCTCCCGCGGAGGAGATGTGACGGTATTCGTGGAGCGCATCGAAGATTCCGTGTGCGTTTCCGTGAAGGATACGGGCGAAGGCATAGACCCGGCTGAATTGACAAAACTTTTTCAAAGCTTCTACCAGCCGGCGGGCGGTAAATCTCCGCACGGGCGCCTGGGTCTGGGCCTGTCTATTTCAAAAGAGATCATCCATAACCATGAGGGCAAGATCTGGGTCGAGTCTGACGGCGTGGGGAAAGGTTCCTCATTCAGATTCACCATCCCTTTCGCCAAGGAGCCCCCGCCGGAAACCGAAGCGAAGCCGGAAGATAAGCAGGGTGTTTAAGGGTAATTAAATTCAAAAAATAAAGGAGCTTTACTATGGCCAGCGTAAAAAAAACGGTGACGGTTCTGATCGCGGACGACCAGACGCTTTTCAGGGAAGGCATTAAAGACCTTCTGGACGACGAAAAAGGCATTACCGTGGTCGGCGAGGCCTCTAATGGGCCGGAAGTAGTCGCGATGGCCAAAAAGCTCAAACCCGACGTCATTCTTATGGACATAAAGCTCCCGCTGATGGACGGCGTTTCGGCTACCCGCATCATCCGGAAGGAATGTCCCCAGACCAATGTGCTCATACTGTCCAGTTATGAGGATGAGGCGCATGTTACCGAGGCTATCCAGGCCGGAGCCAACGGCTATCTTTCAAAGATGCTTCCCGCTTCGGAACTGGTGCACGCGCTTAAAACTTTCACCTCCGACGGCGTAATGATCCCCCAGCCCATCATGGGCAAGCTTATACAGGGGTTAAGGCAGATGGGCCAGCCCGGCTATGAGAACGCCCCTGATTCTCTGACCGCCACGGAGATCAAGGTCATGTCCCTGCTCGGCAAGGGCAAATCCAATAAGGAGATCGCTTCCGCGCTCGGTTGCAGCGTAAAGACCGTCAAAAACCATCTTAATAGCATTTTTCAGAAACTTGCGGTCAACAACAGGACTGAGGCTGTGGTCAAGGCGCTGGAAAAAGGCCTCATCTCGCACGAAGGGTGAGCGCGGCTGAGCGGCTCGGCGGCGGGGCAGCGCGGCCGCCAAAGAATATAGAGCGGTCAGTCCTACACTGGACTGGCCGCTTTTTAATATTTAAGAAACAATCATAGGGTATAATATAGGTGCGGCTTCGCCCGGGGTAAAGCGCCCCGTTTTTGCCGGTATATATGGGGTTTTCAGCGGACTGTTGGGACAGGGGCTCCGGAATTATGATCTATATGAGGCGGGTTGAGAATCTGTTCGGCAATTCCTTTCTTGCTTTTAGTTTTGTAGTTTCGCGCGTTACTAACGGCGTTTTATCCGCCATCCCTAAGCCCAAAGTTTTCGGTTCCAAGCGACCGGGCCAGAGCACGGTGGAGTATCTTCTTATGCTGGCCATTGTGGTCGGGATGACGCTTGCGATAGGGATACTCTTCCATAAGCGGATTCTGGGCGGGATGTTCAGCCTGGTGGGAAAGGTTATAGGCGCGGGTAAACCCGCGTGAAGCCGTGAAGAAGAAATATATGGGAGCGCCGCAAGAAAAGAAAAAAACAAATCCGCCGGGTTCCCGGACCGGCGGCTGTCCGCCCCTTTCCGCCCGCCGCCTCCGGCGGGGGCAGATCCTCATTCCCTCCATCCTGATAGTCCCCTCGCTCATGCTTTTTATCTACCTGATCTTTGAAACCACTAAGATCTCCCGGGAGAAGATACGGCAGCAGTTCGCCGTGGACTCGGCCGCTTTCATACAGATGGGCGATTATACCAACATCCTTAACCGTACCGCCTACGTCAACGGCGCGTTCCCATACAGGATCTTCAAGGAGGCCTACGAGTGCGTAAACGGCTGCACCAGCGGCACCGAAGAGAACTGTATGCAGCTGTCGGACGACAGCGGCGCTATCTGCGCCTATAAGATGCTTTATGAATCCGGCGCGGTGCCTAAATATAAGGACGATCCCGAGTTTCAGCAGGCTCCGTCGCTGGACGACAAGCCCCAGTGGAAGATCGCTTTTAAAGATCCTCCCAGGGGGGCCATGAACACCAACCCGGCGGCGCCTGAAGAGGACTTAAAGCTTATAACCAGCGAGCAGGGCATCAAAGTCATGATCTATTGGGATCTCGCCGTCAGTATTTATAAGTTTTATGCCCAGGTCTATACGCTGCTGGGCACGGTAGAGGAATCCCAGATGACGGTGTTCGAACGTTTGACGGAAAATTTCAACTTTTTCCGGAAGTCCTATTACCTGAACGCAAACACCAAGGAATGCGTTGATAATCCGAATCTCTGCGCCCAGGACGGCGTAAACAGCCAGGGCGGCTTCTTTATGAACAGGTTCCGCCGCGATCAAAGTATGTTCATGCACTACGTGAAAAGCATAACTTTCCATGCCAAGGTGCCTCAGCCGGGCATCCCTCCCTATTTCCTGGGGAAGACCAATCCGCCGCAGGACCTGACCAGTTGCTCCGGCTGCAATCCGAAGGGTCTGTTCCAGCTTGCCACATTCAGCCCGGCCGCTTTGGCCGGAGTGGGCAGGGGCTATGACGTTTATCAGGGCTGGGACGTTCCTTCTAACTATTTCAATGTGGATTTTAAAAACAAGGCGGCCTGTCAGAATATGGACCGCCCCTGCGTGCACGCTCTTGTCGCCAGCCAGTGTCCGCAGGTAGGCGCCGGCAATAACTGCGTTTGGCCTGATCCCACGCCCAAGTATCAGACCAGGCTTTATCCATAGTATAAAGGCTGAAGGCGTAAGGCTGAGGGCTGAAGGTTTTAAGTTGAAGTGGTAAAGTTGAAAGATAACGTTAAGGATATGCAAACACCCGATCCGGTTGAAAAAACGAAGAAATTAAAGGCTTTTTTCTTAAGCCTTCAGTTTTCAGTCTTCAGCCTTTGCCCTCACCGCAGGCGCGGTCAGGCCATGACCGAAGTGGTCCTGCTGTTCCCTATGTTCATGCTTATAGTTTTCCTCACAGCCAAAATGTTCGCGCTGCTGATACTGGTGCAGAAGATGGAGATCGCCTCTTATTACGCCGCGCGGCGCTGGCAGCTGGAGTCCCATCTGAATGCGGATTTCGCCGCCGGTTGGGATGAGACCTTCCTGAAGCCTAACATAGAGAAAAAAACAAGCGAATATCTCGGTTACGACAAGGCCAGCGTCCGCAAATTCCTTAATTTAAAAGGCACCTCCGCAAAGCTGGATATAGTAAGGACCCAGGTTTGGAACGTGGTAACCCTGACCGTGGAGACCGACGCCGCCGGGATACAGATGCTGTGTAAGTATCCCAGGGAAGTGGTCTGCGCCGCGCCTTATGGCGCCGATTGTAATAACGGCTATGATTATCTTTGCGCCGGCGGCAAGCAGCTGCAAGTCGTGAAGTATGTGCCCAACCGCGACAGGCCTATCCAGTTCGTTCTGCCCGGACTGAAATAGGGCGGCTTGTTCCGCTCAATTTCCAATTTCTGTTGAAAATGCCGGATTCGAGCCGCTCCGGCTTCAAAACCGACGGTTTAGTCATGAAAGACTTGATGCCGTACAGTTCTCAGTAGCCGGCGGTTTCGCTTTGGGCCTTGAATTTTCGGATTTCGTCTGCTATAACATATGTAAGATTTTCAGGATGGGTCGCGGGGATAACTTTTGGTTAGTTCCCAGACCCAGTTTTCTTTTTTTGTTTTGATCCCGCGCCCGCTGGTGACGGGGCTTTCAGGCAATATGTGAGGAAGGATGGAGGGGATATGGCTTCCGAAAATAATGGTGATCGGGAATGCGGTTTTTGGGCTTCGTTTTCAGGGTCGAAAAATATCAAAAGCTACAAATGGGGAAGCTTGGTCCTTGTTATGGCCTTTCTGGCGGGGGGCGGGATCGTGGCGTGGTTTGCCATGAAAAATGCCGCCGATAAGCTGGTTGGCGGGAACAAGTATATTCAATTGAATGCTAACAGCGCTCCTTATAGCGCAGGCGCCGGGGCTAAAGCTGAGCAAGAACAGGCGTTTTTCGCTTCGGAAGAGGAGTTGGCCAAAGCGGACTCTTCGCTTAAAGATGAGCTACTTGATGCCGCCACCGACAATGCAGCCGTTTCGCCGGTTTTGGCCGCCGCCCGCTCCTCGGCGGGAGGCTCCGCTGCGCCCGGCGTGGCCGGGAGGGCCGGGGAAAACGGTTTTTCGGGCGGTTCGGGAGGCGCCGGGCGGGGGGGGGCGGCTCATGGGTCAGGGCTTGCGGCAAAGCTTATGGTCAGGGAGGGCGGGTTTGGCTGGAGGAGCGGAGGAGGGGGCGATTCAGCGCCGGCGGAGTCAAGATTGGAAAGGGGGAATGACGGCGTTTCTATGCAGTCCGTGCAATCCGAAACCAGTAATCCAAGCCGCGGCGCCGTAAATAAGACAAAGACCTCAGTTCTGGCGGCGCTTAAAAATGCATTCAAAATGAATCTTTATGGCGCGCGCCAGTCTTCCCAGGACGCGGCTAGGGGGTGGATAGCTAAGACTTTCGACGCTAACCAGGAGAGCCGCTATTCCTTGGGGTACGACGAAAAGATGAAGGATCTGGACAAGGTGGACCCTAATGCCGTCCCCAAGTATCTGCGTGAACAGAATCCTGAGGCCGGCGGCGCCAATTCGCTGGCCGTGTCCGATGTGGGCAAGCCGTCTTTTGACAAAGAGGGGACAAAGGAAGCGTTGAAGCTGGACAAGGACTACCAGTCCCAAAAAAAGGATAAAGCTCAGAATCTGGCCAAGGCGCTGTTTAATCCGTTGGGCCCTTTTGGCGGCCAAAGCGGCGGCACTCCCGCCACGCCGCCAGTTGACGACGGAGCCAACCCCCCGGCCACGGATGACAAGGCTTCCCCGTCTTCGGATGATACAACAGCCAATTTCAGCGATCCGGCCGACGCGCAGAGTTTAAACGATATCGCGTTGCAGGATTATATTTCCACTAATGGTTATGGGGCGGAATGCGGCTGCACGGCCCAGGCCCCCTGCTGCTGTATGCCGCCCAATGCTGCCAATCAGCAATGTCCGATGTACGGACCTTTTCTGCCCGACGACCCCTGTGGCGCCAATCAGACCAATCCTGTAGGGGATTTCCCGGCTCCGGCCTCGAACGGCAATATGTTCGGATAGACAGCGGGGAAACTGGACAGCTAGGCGGCGGGACAGCTAGACGGCAAGAACTGCGAAGACAATACGATAACGCATACGCGGGGTATTGTGCCGCGTACTTGTTGCCGACTTTGCCCGTCGTCTGCGGCAAAAATAATATAATAATAAGGATAAATGAAAAAAACATTTCTGCCGGTTTTTTTGCTTTTTGCCGCCGCCTGCGCGGACAGGAGTCTGGACCGGGATATAGCGAATGTGTTTGAGCGGCACAGCTACGAAGCGCACGCCCCCGCGAAGATAACCGACCTGCTACGGTCCAGGGGGGTAGCCGGGCTTGCGTTGCTGGACAGGCACTCTGAAGTGGTAGAGGCCGGTAAAAAGTTCAGGGAACTGCCCGGCGGCGGAGGTGTTTCCACCGGGTTGCTGTTCGGCGAGAGGGGCGGCGGTGTGTATGTGTTTAAAGTGTTCCAAGGATCGTCCGGGGCCGGGGCGGGCTTTAAAGACGGGGATCGGGTACTTGAGATAAACGGTATTACAGCCGACGCCGGGACTATTTCCCGGCAATTGAGCGAGCGCGCTGAATTCAAGATAAAGGCTGAGCGCCGGACCCCTAAGGGGCCGGACGTGATAGCGGCGGATATAAAAAAAGAATATTTCTCTTTTCCGGTGGTGTTTGGTTTTTATGAGCCGGATGCCAGGACCGCTTTTGTGAGGATAGGCATGTTTTATGAGGGGGCCGGCGCCGCCGTGGCCGCGGGGCTTGATGTTCTTTCCGGCCTGGGCGCGGAAAAGATCATATTCGACCTCAGGGATAACGGCGGGGGAGTGCCTGGAGAGGCGGCCGGGATCCTTAAAGATTTCGCCCCCAAGGCGGGGCCGGTCCTTGAGCTTAAGTCCCGCCACAAAGGTTATTCCCGGCTCTTTGAGGCGTCCGGGCGGGGCAGATTTGCGTCGCTTAAGGCCGCCGTGCTGGTGAATTCGGGGACCGCCATGACCGCCGAAGCTTTTGCCGCCGCGTTTAGGGAGCTGCGCGGCGCCGCCATTATGGGGGAGACGACCAAGGGGGATGTTTCGCTTACAAAAACGTTCAGGCTGGGGCGGAGTAAAAAGGGGCTTAAGCTTACCGTGGCCAGAATATTCCCTCCTTCCGGAAAAGAGCTTGAGGGGAAAGGCGTGGAGCCGGAGATCAAAATAATTCTGATACCCGGCCAGGCGGAGGAGATCAGGGCGGCATGGGCGACTTCCAGCGAGGCGGCGCTCCTGGGCGACCCGGCCTATAAAAAAGCGATCGAGGCGCTTTCTAAATAAGATCTAAAACTTCTTGACACGTCAAGGACTAGGCCTTGACAAATCCCGGGCATCTGCTATAATATGTTCGGAGGCGGGAGTTGCCAAGGTTGTGCTTTGGTGGTGTTCTGGAAAAGTGGTGTAGTGCCCCGTTAGAGGCGCGGAAGCGGTTGGTGAAGCGTCGGGTGCGGTCAGTGCCTGGGGGAGTGCGGTCGGCGCTCGGAGCGGTGAAGGCAGAGCAAGTGGTAGTGCGGCGGTATCCGGTGCGCCTCTAACGGGGCAGTTTTAGGTTTGGTCACGATAATAGCAAAGCCTGCGAAAGCCGGCGGCGCAAAGCCATAGACCCGCTAAATGCGCGGGGGTCAGGTTGCCGAAGATGAAAACCAGTTGTTGCCGGGTGGTTGTTCATGGCCGGTTTGCGGCGCTTGGGTAGGCAGTGAACGATCAGTTGCCGGTGATCTGCGACCAGTTTTCTGGCCGTTTTTGCTGTCTTCGGGTTATTGGGCCCTGTTACGGGGCATAACTAAGAGAGCTGAAACGGCCTTTTTATTGCCAAAAAGGACTCTGACACCCTTTGGGCGCGGTTGTATGCGAACAGGATGGAGCCCGGTTATGACATTTATTCCTAAAGATAATGCAGGAAACAATTTCGCAACAGCCTATTTATATAATAAAATATATTGTTATTCAGGAAAACTGATGCTGGAGAGAACTTTGTCTTTTTTAACCGCCGCGTTATTATATATTGGTTGTTTCTTGCCTGCGGCTCTGTCCGCCGCCGAAAGCGACGCCGCTTTTTTCAACGCGCAACTGGCCGGGTTGGGCGCTGATAAACCTTTTGCCCGCGCGCAAGCTGCGGACCAGCTTGGCCGGCTTAAAGATCCCGCCGCCGTCCCCTATCTTGTTAACGCGCTGAAAGACCCCTCCCCACTGGTCAGGTGCCAGGCCGCGGACAGCCTCGGTCTTTTGAAAGCGGGGGAAGCCGCGCCGGAGCTGGGAGCGATCCTTGAAAATGATCAGGATGCGCAGGTCCGCCAGGCGGCCGCGCTGGCGCTTGGGGCGTCCGCCGAAGAAAACGCCGTGCCGTTCCTGCTGGGGTGCCTGAAGGACAAAGACGCCTCGGTTCTTTTCCCGTGCGTTAACGCGCTGGGCAATTTGAAGGCGAAAGCGGCCGTGAGACCCTTGAAAAGGCTGCTGGCCACCTCCGATGCGGACCTTAAAGCCGCCGTTATTTCCGCTTTGGGGCAAATGGGGTCGGAGGAAGCTTATAACGCCGTCCAGTCCGAATTGGGGAAAAAGCAGAGTCCGGCGGAAGAAGAGGCCTCGGTACAGGCTTTGGGTAATTTTGCCAGGCCCGGCGCCTCGGCCAGGATCAAACGCGCGCTGTCCTCCTCCAATGACAGGCTGAAGGCCTCGGCCTGCCTGGCGCTGGCAAGGTCGGGGGATAAGTCCGAGGTTTCATCCTGCTCGGGATTGTTGAGCAGTTCCGACGTTAAAGTGAGAAAAGCCGCGGCGCGGGCGCTGGGGCTGATGGGAGACGCTTCCGCGGCGCCGGCCCTGGAAGAAGCACTGAAGAAAGAAAGGAACGCGGAAGCCGCGCAACTTATGGGTTTCGCGCTGGAAAGGCAGAGGAACAGGCCCGGAGTAAAGAACTGATCCGAAAATTGCGGATGCTGGAATTATGAGCGACACCGAGAAAAAAAGCGGGTGGAGGAAACGTAGCTTCCTGAAGCCGGGAAGCCGTTTCGGCCTCTGGCTGGCTTTTGCTTTTTCGGCGGCGCTCGCGCAGTTGTGCCCGGCGCCGGCTTTTGCGGCATTGGGCGTGAATACGCCAGGCATTAAAGTGCCTTTTTCAGGGTCCGGCACTACGTCGAAGGGGTCGCATTCCCGCAAGGTTGTAAGTAATAAGTACGGGCACTGGGCGTTTTTCAACAGCGGGGGCGCTTTTGTCTGGTCTTTCAGCACCGACGGCATGGTATGGTCCGCCACCGAGGCTGTTTTCGGCAATGCTGCGAATTATTACGGCGATGGCGCGATTTTCTTCATGCCCAATGATCCCATTACCAGTTCCGATGTCGTATATGTGGCCGCTGTTCAGACGCCATGGGATACGAATGGCACTCTTAAACTTGCGGTTAAGGCGGGTGTGTTGGATCAGAGCGGCGCCCCGAGGTGGGGCGCCGTAGGGACATGGGTCAACGGCGCCGGCGCCAGTAATCTGGGAGCCGCTTACACCTATCGCGCCGCGCGTTCGTCGTTGTCAATCGCAAAGACCAGGAGCGGGGCCGCCGATAATGTTATGGTCGCTTTTCACGTTGACGACGGCGTTAATAAAAAACCGGGCACCATGTATAATACAGCCGTCCTGAACGGCACAGTAATAGATGTTAATAGTCGCGACGCCGCTGCACAGAATGATCTGTATGGCCTTGGCAGGGGCGATACCAACCCCACGATGCCTGTTGTAATGCCGTGCAAACAGACAAATGACACCACAACCTGCACTGTTGGAGGCGGCGCGAACGTCGGGTTCGTTGTTTATTACAAATTCCGAAGTGCCAATACCTCGGGGCTTCGTTACTGGGACGGAAGAACTGTTGCGGGAGGTGTTGCTTTTACAGCCAGCGCCAATTGCTCGCCTGTAAGTGCTGGAGCCGCGATGAATTACAATATAGCCTGCGCGTGGCGTCCGCACCCCAACAGGCAGATTTATTGTTTTCAGATCAATGCAGTGGGTATCGCCGGTTGGGTGTATAACGGCGCCAACACGCAGGGGCAGTGCCTTAATGCCATCGCAGCCAATCTTAACATTACCACGGCTCGGAATATAAGCATGGCCGTGGATGATGCGGCAGGCAATCTTTACCTCCTGTACGGAGATACGGACAATAATGTGTATTTCAGCAGCAGCAGTGTGTTGCCCACGACCGCAAACCAGGGGACCTGGTATCCGCGGCAGTCGTTTGTTACTGTCGGTGTTGGAGCCAGCTCATGGCCGCAGCTCCCCGGCAAGGTTGAGATTCCGTTCGCGCTGCCGGCATATTGGACTGACAGCAACAATAACAGCGTTATGTGGGATGTCTATCCCGGCGATGACACACAGCCCGCGATCACCACAGTCAGCTATGACCCTTTGGTCCTCTATTCCACCTCCGTTATCAATATCGGCATTACAGGCACTGACATCTCCACCACAGCCGTTCCCGTGAGCCTTGCGCCTTTTGCGAGGATAACTTCGGCTGTCGGTGTGGCTACTACGGCGATCGTAGTAAGTTCGACTACGTGGGATGTTGCAAGTTCGTCGCTGATAGTCACGGCCAATGTGGTAAGTCCAGCTATGGAGGCCACCTATGGATTGCGATTGACGCGGTTTAACGGCAGATTTGTGGATAGCGAGATCGACGACATCATTATATCCCCACCGGGCTTGACAAAAGCTTATCTTATGGATCCCCAGGCGTTTCAGACTTCATCCACCTGCGCTTATGTCCTGGAAGGTTCGTTTTTTAGAAAATGGGGCGCGCTTAATGGTCCGCTCACAACCCAGATTTTTATTTCAACTCCCGGTGTGTTGTCTCCCAAAGATGGGCCCATGGCTACGGAAATTTCTACTTTTAATTATGCCGGCGTATATCCTTCCTCGGTAACTATAGATATTCAAATCAGCACCTTCGTCACCACAAATCGCAAATTCAGCGTGCAGGTGGTGAATCCGGATGCGCAATGGTCCGATGTTTTTGAAAGCACCATCACCATACCGGCTATCTCAACGTCTTCGGCTTACTTCCAGAATATAAATGAGCTGCTCACCTCTCCCACCGTCACTTATATCATCAACGGCAGCTGGTTCGAAAAATGGGGGCCGGTTCTCGGCGGCACCGATACCGCGCGGGTATTTATCTCGTCGGGGGATGAGCCTACCCCCGCTGTCCACGAATCCTCAACCACCGATATTTCGATTTTCAGCTATACCAGCGTTGATCTCTCTTCCATAACCCTGGTGCTGCAGATCAGTTCGCATGTGGCCGCGGGTTTCCCGTACAGGTTCCAGTTGAAGAATGCCGACGGACAGGTTTCGGGAGTCGCCGCGTCCACCATTTCGTTCCCCTCGCCTTCTACCGGGACCGCTTATTTTTATCCGGAAAACGGATTCCTTACTTATTCGACCGCCACATACGTCATCAAAGGCGCCTTTTTCGAGCACTGGGACGATTCTCAGTTCGGAGGCACAAATACGGTGCGGGTGTTCATCTCATCAGGGAACGTGGCTTCCCCGGTGGCCGGGCCCGTTACCACGGACATTTCCACTTACTCATACACGGAGATCACCAATAGTTCTATAACCCTCAAGCTTCAGATCAGTTCGCACGTGGCCGCTGGTGTTTCATACAGGTTCCAGTTAAGGAATGCCGACAGCCGGGTGAGCGGCGTGGCCGTGGCGACCATCACCATCCCCGCGCCTTCGACCGGGACGGTATATCTGGAGACCCCGGACGCGTTTTTGACCAGTTCGACCGTAACCTATGTGATAAACGGCGGTTGGTTCCAGAGATGGGGGGTGCTCGGCTCCACCAGATCGGTACGCGTGTACATTTCCTCGCCCACGGATGTGCCTGTGGACGGCCCCCTGACTACCGAGATCACCACCGCCGCCTACACCAGCGCGTCTTCAAGCACGATAAAAGTGGTGCTCCGCATCAGTACGACCGTGTCTAACGGCAATTCATACAGTTTGCAACTGAAGAATCCCGACAGCCAGGTAAGCGCTGTGGCCGTTGGAACGATAAGTATCCCTTCGCCTTCCACCACAACCGCATATCTGGAGATCCCGGACGCGTTTCTGAACAGTTCAACCGTAACCTATGTAATAAACGGCGGCTGGTTCCAGAAATGGGGCTTGGGCGTAGCCGGCTCCACTAATTCCGCGCGCGTGTATATTTCCTCACCCACGGATGTGCCTGTGGACGGCCCCCGGACGACTGAAATCACCACCGCCGCCTACACCAGCGCGTCTTCAAGCACGATAAAAGTGGTGCTCCGCATCAGTACGACCGTGTCTAACGGCAATTCATACAGTTTGCAGGTGAAGAATGCCGACAGCCAGGTAAGCGGTGTGGCCGTTGGAACGATAAGTATCCCTTCGCCTTTGACCACTGCTGTATATCTGGAAACCCCGAACGAGTTCCTGACCAGTTCGACCGTAACCTATGTGATAAACGGCGGCTGGTTCCAGAAATGGGGCTTGGGCGTGCTTGGCTCCACCAATTCCGCGCGCGTGTATATTTCCTCCCCCACGGAGGAGCCGGTAGTCGGTCCTGTAACCACGGAAATCACCACCGCCGCCTACACCAGCGTGTCTTCAAGCACGATAAAAGTGGTGCTGCGCATCGGTACGGACGTGCCTAACGGCAATTCATACAGTTTGCAACTGAAGAATCCGGACGGCCAGATCTCCGGTGTGGCCGTGGCGACCATCACCATTCCCTCGCTTTCTACCGCTACCGCTTATTTCGCGGATCCCAACGAGTTTTTAACCAGTTCGACCGTCACTTATGTGATCAACGGTAGATGGTTCGAGAGATGGAACGAAGCCCTTGGCAGTACCGATACGGTAAGGGTATTCATATCATCCGAGAATGTGGCTTATCCGGCCGTCAGTGAAGTTGTAACCACTGATATAACCACATATACTTATACGGCCATAGATACGGGTTTTGCCGCCAGTTCCATAACTTTGGTGCTTCAGATCAGTTCCCACGTGGCGGCGGGTGTTTCGTACCGGTTCCAGTTGAAGAATTCCGACGGCCAGACTTCCGGAGTCGCTTTCTCCACTATTACTATCCCGGCCATATCAAGTTCAACCGCCTATTTTTATGCCGATGACGAGTTTCTGACCAGTTCCACGGTGACGTACGTGATAAAGGGGGCCAACTTCGAACACTGGGATGATTTGCAGCTCGGCAGTACAAATACCGTGCGCGTATTCATTTCCTCCGGGAATGTCGCTTCACCGGCGGTCAGCGAATCCGTGACCACGGATATCTCCACCTTCTCGTACACGCAGATCACCGGCAGTTCTATAACCCTTACGCTTCAGATCAGTTCTCATGTGGCGGCCGGCGTGTCGTACAGGTTCCAGCTGAAGAACGCGGACGGCCGGGTGAGCGGCGTCGCCGTGGCGACCATTACTATCCCCGCCCTGTCGACCGCGACCGCTTATTTCGCGGATCCCAACGAGTTTTTAACCAGTTCTACCGTCACTTATGTGATCAATGGCAGATGGTTCGAGAAATGGAGCGGGGAACTTGGCAGCACCGATACGGTCAGGGTATTTATATCATCCGGGAATGTGGCTTCTCCGGCCGTCAGCGAAGCCGCAACTACCGATATCACTACATATACATATACGGCCATAGACACAGGTTTTAATGCCAGTTCTATAACTTTGGTGCTTCAGATCAGCTCCCATGTGGCCGCGGGCGTTTCGTACAGGTTCCAGTTGAAGAACTCAGACGGCCGCATCTCGGGAGTCGCGTTATCCACCATTACTATTCCCGCCATCGCCACCACAACCGCCTATTTTCAGAATATAAACGAACTGTTGACCGCCCCCACGGCCACTTATATCATTACCGGCAGTAATTTTGAGAAATGGAGCGGATCGCTGGGCAGCACAAATACGGTGCGTGTGTTCATCTCTTCCGGGGACGTGAGTGTGCCGGTTAACGGCCCTGTTACTACGGATATAACCACATATTCCTATACCTCTATCAGCGGCGGCGCTATCTCTCTCAGGCTTCAGGTAAGCACCCACGTGGCGGCCGGCGTTTCCTATCGGTTCCAGTTGAAGAACGCCGATGGGCGGGTGAGCGGCGTCGCGGTCGCGACTATAACTATCCCCGCGCCATCCACCGGCACCGCTTATTTTGAGGACGGGAACGAATATTTGAGAAGTTCAACGGTCACGTACGTGGTGAACGGCGGCTGGTTCGAGAAATGGGGGGTTCTCAATACCGATAACGCCATGCGCGTATTCATTTCATCTCCTAATGAGCCTTCGCCGGCGGGCGGTCTTATTACCACGGATATCACAACGGTAACCTACCTGGCCCAGGCGGACGGAGTTATGAAGGTGCGGCTGCAGATAAGCACCTCCGTGCCCAACGGCAATTCCTACAGTTTCCAACTTAAGAATCCCGACGGCCAGCTCAGTCCGGTCGCGGTCGCCACCATAACTATCCCAGGTCCGCTGATCACGCAAGCGTACGACGAATCTCCGCAAAAGTATCTGACCCATCAGTCTTATGATTTTGTGATCAAAGGCAACAGGTTCGCGAGGTGGAATAATAAAACCTGGACGGACGTTCATGGGGCGTCCTGGACCGCGGTGCAATTTATCAAAGAGGGGGAGACGGATCCCACCCCCTATATAACCGTTACCTCCGTGACCTACGTGAGTTCGCAGCAACTGCTCGCGAGCATAGTTCTGAACCCGTCGGTGTCGTTCTCAAGCGGACCTTACAATGTGAAAATTATAAACCCGGACGGACAATATTATGTATTGCCGAGCACTTACAGCATAGAAGCGCCGGTGCTGACCGGGGTCTGGGACGATGATGGCCCTCCTAACTCCGGCGGTTTGAACTCAGGCATAGACATATCCGGAATAATTAACAGCCAGAGGAACCTGACCATTAGAGGCGCCAACTTTCAGAAATGGGACGACTCACGTGTCTCCTCTATAACGATCACAGGCGTCGGAGTCATTGTGGATGCCATTGCGTACCAGACCCCCGCCACTTTTATAGCCAGTCTCAGCATTTTGCAGTCGGCTCCGGCAACCGACAGAAGCATACGGGTAATGAACCCAGACGGCCAGTTTTCATTCGTTATTATCAACGATACTTTCACCGTTACCGCGCCCACCGCCACCATAACTTATCCGGCCGAGCCGATAAGTTTTTCCTCCGGCATCCCTTCGATTATCGGGATCTCCACCAGGGCGCCGGATAATTCCGGCGCCGGCCTGCTGCCGCCATATGTGAATATAACCAGGGACGCCAACGGCTGGCAATGGGACGGGATCAGCTGTTTCGTAGATCCGAGCCCCAGCGTGAACGGCGGGCAGTGGCTGTCCGCGACTTCCGGGGCGGACGACAGGGACTGGTCATACAGCGGCTGGACCAACAGCAATGACAGTTGCAGCGCGGACCTTTCCAACTCCGGCCAGGTCAGCGGGGAAAGCTATACGCTTGTGGTAAGAGGCCGGACCAACGACGGCGGCATCGGCGCCGTAATGTCCACCGTTACTTTCACCATGGATAAAGTGGCGCCCAGCGCCGCCTTCACTTCCCCCACTCCGGGCGCCGGCACGTCTAACGCTTCGATCCTGTCCATCACCGGTACAGCCTCCGATGCGCTGGCCGGGGTGAAAAAAATAGAGCTGCAGATAATAGACAGCGGGCTCGATAATCAGTTCTCCGGCGGCGACGATGAGTATTGGACGGGCTATCCCGCCGGCGGTCTTATCGGTTCGGCCACCTGGTTCAACCTTATAAGAACGCCGTATCCTCCCGGGCCTATTTCGCCTTTCCCCACTCCTTACAACAGTCTTTCATGGATAGTGCGCGCGGTGCCGGACGAAGTTTCCCATCCGCAGCTGCCGGACTGGGTGGACGGCAGGAAATACAGGATCCTGACCCGCGTGACCGACGATTTGGGCTACCAGACCATAAGCACCTCCCGGGATTTTTACTATGATGTTTCCCGCCCGACCCTGACCATTACTTCGCCTATGCCCCTGGGAGCGACCGAGCCTGCCGGCCTTTCGGATCCCAACAATGTCTGGCGTGGCGAACTTGTTAATCTTAGCGGTACGATAGATAATAATATCGCCGATGGCCTGACGGAGAGCATGGTCCGTTATTGTATCAGGGACGTTGAGCACAGCGTGTGGGGTTCCGGCTGTGAAACCGGAGCGCCGGTTTACTTGTCCTATTCGGTATCGCATAACGTCCCGCTGGAATCATTCGATATAGACGTGTCCTCATCCTGGCGCAACGGGTTCTGGTACCAGGTGAAGGCCTATGCCACCGACGCGGCCGGCAGGGCGCATGGCGATGCTCTTAACCCTTCAACCAGCGGCTATTTTATGTTCGACAGCAGCAGGCCGGACGCGAAATTGACCGCTCCGACTCCCGGAGAAGGGTTATCGGTAAATGTTCTGCCTGTGGTAATGGGAACGGCCCAGGATGACCATTCCGGAGCCAGGTATCTGGAAATAAAGGCTTTCGATAATAATGACAATTTTTTGAGTACCTCTACTCCTTTCACTTTCGGCACTACCATAGACCCGGGATTCTCCACGGGCGCGGTCACGCTGAACGATATATACACTTCTTCGATCGTCTGGCAGACTAACGCCGGCGCTTCATGGCAGTCCGGTAAATACTATACCGTCTATTACCGTTCCCAGGACCGCGCCGGGAATTATGAGCTGGGGTGGTCCACCAGAACGTTCAGGTACGATACTCAGTCTCCTCTTACCACGATAACGGCTCCGCTGGACGGGGAACATTTCAATGATACCACCGATATCGCAGCGGTAACCTGGGATCAGGACGATCCGGGCTTTTCAGGAGTTTCCAGCGTGCGGTTGCGCATCCGCAGGATGTCGGATGGGGCGTGCTGGGGCGGATCGTCCTGGGATACCGACCCCGCCGTGGCGGCGGCCTGCGGAGATTATAACGACAATGTCACCGGATTCGCCACCTGGTCCGGCGGCGCGCAGACGCGGAGCCCCGGATTCTTAAATACCGACCTGACCGACGGCACAAGTTACCAGGTGCTTACCAAGGCTAAAGACGCCGCCGGCAACTACCAGACTTCGATAGCGACACCGACTTTTTATATCGATAAAACCAAGCCTGTCGCCAGGCCGGTTTTCCCCTCCGGCGGATTGCTGGTCAATTCGCTTCCCGTGCTTTCCGGAACGGTGGCCGACCCCAGCCCTACCAGTCCTTCTCCGGGGCTGATAGTGAAAGTTGAGGTGCAGATAGAGCGGAACTCGGATAATGCGCGGTGGAGCGCGGGCGGAACCGCCTGGCTCCCAACTTCCGACGGCGGGTATGCCGGAGCGTGGCGGACCGCCTGGCAGGCCGATACCGAGGGAACCCCCAATTTCGGCCCTCCTCAATTGTCCACATTCACGTGGACATATCCAAACGGCACTTTTACGGATGTTAATCTGGGCGCCAATCTCGACACCAATGTCACTTATATTTTCAGGGCGAGAGCCACGGATCTGGCCGGAAACGTGCAAGTGTCTTTTACGGGCAATACTTTCGTTTACGATGATACCGACCCCAACAGCTGGATAACGGCGCCGGGCGCAACGCCGATAAGCGTCATTTCAACCATAGACGGAACAGCCTCCGACACCAGCCCGGGACAGATGACAAAAGTGCGGGTCGCGTATAGAAAAGTAACCGGTTCTTCGCTTTCTCCCGCCGAGCCCGGAGAGCAATGGTGGGATCCGTTAACCGGACTGTTCAACCTGGACGGGGCTGTGCCTCCGGAAGTGGCGCTGGTGACGGCTGCCTTCACAAATCCGGGATGGACCCTTACCGGGGCGTCCACCCCCACCTTTGCGACCGGGAGTTTTTACCAGATCTTCGCCATGGCGGTGGATTCCGCCACCAATGTGACTCCTTTTCCGGGGCTTGGAGACCCCGCGGTCTATACGGCGGGCGGAAACGCGTCCGCCGCCGGAGCGGCGGGGAAGTTCATATACTTCGAATTCGTCGCGCCGTCGGTCCAGTCTGCGATAACGGCGCCTTTTCTAAACGCGCAATATAAACCGGCGGCTCTCAACTCTGTGACCGGGACGCTTACTTACGGTACGACCGTTCAGGTCCGGTTGATAAACGTAACGGCGAATCCGGACCAGATCTGGACCGGCGGCGGCAACAACTGGGAATCAACATCCACTTACCTTACCGGTCCCTGCGATCCTTCTCCTTTGGGTTATGAGTATGACACTAACTACGTGGTAGGGGAGTCCACCTGCGGCTGGTTTGGAACCGATACGGTCGCATGGGCCAAAAATAATCTTATCTCCATCTGGCCCAGCGGCGCGAATCAGTTCAAGGTCCTGGCGCGGGGAGCTTCCGGCTCCCCCGCCACCAATCTGCAAGCCACTCCTTTTGATTCCAAGATGTTCGTGGTTGATAGTTCTGTACCGGTCACCGCGATAATGCTGCCGCTTAAGTCGGCCTACAGAGCGGGAGATATCGCAAAAATATCCGGAACGGCTTATGATGGAAGCCCGGGTATAAAAGTATCGCAGGGTTTCAAGATCTGTCTTTCCACGCAGACGGATAACTGCTGGAACGGGTCCGTGTTCGCTTCCACGGCGGCCGTTCTTCCGGCCAACCCGGCGGTGGGCGCCTATGAGTATACCGACGCCTCCTTTACGGCCAGGACTATTTTCAAGAACGGCTGGCAATATCAGGTGGTGCTGATCTCAACCGACCAGGCGGGGAACTTTAACGACGGCATAACTTCTTCCGCCACTTTCCGTTACGATACATCTTCCCCCACCGTGTCCGTGGATTTCCCCGCCGCTTCAGGGAAGTATCAGAGCTTGACCGATTTTTACGGCCCCAAAGAAGATCCGGTCCCGACCCCGATACAGGAAAATGTGGGGGCCGCCGGAGTCGAAAATGTTTATGCGGCTATAGCCAACGAATTCGACGACAAATTCTGGGACGGCGAGGGTTTCAATAACTACAATGCCGTGGACTCATGGCATGCCTGCGAAGTTCATGCCGACAGCTGGACGTTCAGCGATACGGCCCTTAGCGCTCATTTCACCGATACCAACGCCCCGCAGAAGTTCAAGATGTACGTGCGCGCCTTTGACTACGCGGGCAACGCCAACCTGGACGATTCGAACCCGACAGGCGGGGGTTACAGGAGCTTTACCATAGACCATGATCCGCCGGTTTCCATAACCACGTTCCCGGTGCAGAATTCTTTCGTGGCGGAGATCAGCACTCCGTTCGCCGGCACCGCGCTGGACACCTCCGAAACGGGTTTCCAGGATAAGGCTTCGGCGCTGCAGGAAATAAATCTGATGCTGCGGCGAACCGATACCGGCGGCGGCTACAAATATTTCAACGAGTCCTGGGGCGCGTCGGTCGGTTTTAATCTGCCGACCGACCTGATCGGGGACGGCAGGAACAGTTATGCTTCCTGGACGAGCCGCGTCGCTTCCATCTACACAAGCTTGTTCGAGGAAGGGTATAAATACGAAATAATATCGCAGGCCAGGGATTACGCCGGCAATTACCAGGTCGCGTTAGCTACCATCTCCTTCGGGTTGGACACTACTCCGCCGGCTATAGGAGTCGATGGCGGGAATCATTTCGCCGGGCCTCCGGCGCATAACTGGTGGTATCAGAAATTCTCCACTTTTACCGGCACGGTCAGCGATTTCTCGCCTAATTCCGATCCTCGGAATTACGAGGCCGGTATCGCGACTTCCGCCGCGGAGCATGGGATACAAGTGGCCGTACAGTGCCTATCCGACGGTAAATGGTGGAGCGGCTCGGAATTCGACGTTGTGCAGGCTACGCCCAACTTTAAGTACGGGGTCATACCCGCCTATTATAACGACGGTACTTCAATGATGGGGGTGTCTTCCGGAACCTGGGAATATTACCTCGCGGATCCATCGAAACTTACGAACGGCACCAGTTATTACGCGGTCGCAAGAGCCATGGATATGGCCGGGAACCTGGCGACGCTCTATGCCACCAATTACTTTACCGTGGATACCTCTACCCCGGACTCAAGGGCGACAGTCCCCAGTCTGCCTTCCGTTGATAATATCCCCGTTATTTCGGGTACGGCCCAGGATAGTGCCCCCGGCGAGCTTGCCAATACGGGGGTCGTTATGCTGGCGCTTAAGATAGTGAGCGGCAACTGTTATCAGGCCGCCAGCAACAGTTTCGTCAGTTGCCCGGTGGAAACCTTCCCGGATAACCTTTTGTGGTTCTCTACCGGCACGCCGAGTTCTCCCTCCGCTCAGCCGGCCTCCTGGAGCTGGAACACTACCAATGTCCCGTGGGTGAACCAGGTGACCTACCGCGTATATACCCGGGCCGTGGACAAGGCCGGGAACATGCGGCAGGCCAGTTCGACCCCGGATCTTGAGTTCTATTTCAACACCCCTATGGCCAACACCTGGTTCAGTGTCCCGGCGCCGCCGGCTGTTTCCGGCCTGAAAAATTACAGGTCCGCCTCTCTTAACAATATAAGCGGCACCGCTATAAATCTCCGTGACGCCGGCAGCGTCAGGATACAACTCCAGCGGCTTAAGGCCCCCGCGAGCTATTGGTGCGACGCGGCCTGGGACTGTTCTCCCAAAGGCTGGGTGGATTCCGCCACCGGGACCGTGGTTAATTGGAGTTCCGGGGACGGATCGTGGAACACGGATGTAAGCTGGGCGTCAGCCTTTACGGTCAACAACGCTTCTTATCAGGTAACCAGCATGGGCTGCAACACCGCCAATCAATGCCAGGGCGACATAGACCAGAACAATATAACTTCGAGAGGCTTCATAATAGACGATACCATGCCGGAAGGAAAGATACTGGCTCCGACCGGCGCATATACGAAAACGCTTGCCACGATCTCGGGTACCGCCACGGACCCCAACAGTATAGAACAGCCGAGCCTGAAAAAAGAGGAAGGGGGTAACGTTTACGTGCGCATCGAGGACGATCCGTCCAGCCCCGCAAATTGTTGGAACGGCAGCAGCTTCACCGCCCTTACGGGCGCGGCCTGCGATCTGTCGACCGCATATACGGACGCGACAACGGTGTCCTGGTCAACCGCAACGGCGGCTGTCCTTCTGGACGGCAAGATGTACCGTATCAAGCTTGTAGCCAAGGATAAAGCCGGCAACTCCACGACCGCGGATACTTATGACGTTACCTGCGATACTTCAACGCCCTCCGCGCAGATAACCGTTCCGGCTACTGGTATGACCATCTCCACCATTACCGCTATTTCCGGCAACGCTTCCGACCCCGCGGGCGCCAATTCTCCTAACCAAAAATCGGATCTGGGCCGCGTGGAGATCTCGATCCAGGACCTTAATCCCGTCAACCCGTCCTGGAAATACTGGGAGAACGGAACAGGAAGCTTCGACATCGGCAGTTCCTCGTTTAATATAGTTTCCGGAGCCGCTAACTGGTCTTATACGCACCCCAATCTGAAGAGCGCGCTATTGTCAGGCCATAAATACAGTATCCGCGCGCGGGCTTATGACATGGTTGGAAACGTCCAGCCGGATTTCACGCTGGATGTCTCTTCGTTCACTATCATGGTGGATACGGACGCCCCTAAGACTACGATACAGATGCCTGAGTACGTGGATGGGGAGCCCGGTACCAATGTGTTTGAACTTTTTGATCTGGCGGGGGAGGACGCGTTTTATGGAATTGCCATGGACACGCCCACAAATCCGTCCAATACCGCCGCCGGCATCCGGGACGGAACGGACGGCACCGAAATAAACCTGTCTTATCTCCACAACGGGGACACCTATTACTGGAAAAATATTTCCGTGGGCTTTTCATCCGACACTACCGAAGGGGCGGAGTGGAAGGGGACCGTCCAGACCAACTATACATCAAGCGCAAGCTGGCAATATGAGTTTGATTCCTCCAAGTGGGTGTCGGACAGAGGTTACACTTTGAAAGCCCGCTCCCGCGATAAGCCTACCACGGCTGAAGGGGCGCCTTACCCCAATCAGGAGACTCTTGCGACCTTGGACAATGTCCGCAGGTTTATAGTGGACGGTACCAAGCCGACAGTAAGGGTTTCTACGCCCGCGCTGAACAGCTATACCAAAAATATCGCGGTTACGGGCATAGCCGGCACCGCGAACGCCGACCTCGCGGGGTTGAAGGTCAAAGCCTCCGACGGAATCCTGGTCTATCTCTACCACAAACAAGGCGCGGATAAATATTATTGGGACAGCGCTGCGCAGGAGTTCAGCTCCACCACGGCCAATAATTTCATGCGGCCGGATTATTCCGTTACCGCGGGGACCGTAAGCTGGAGCGTTGCCGGCGCCCTTCTCCCGGACCCGGCTCATGTCGATGAAAGCAGCAGTCCGTTTATGGTGTCGGTCGTAGCTGAAGACATCCTGGACCGGCCCAGCGACGTGGACATAACGACTTTCACAGTCGATAAAACGTACGGAGTGATTTCCACCACCCTGCCTGTGAACGGGGAATTTTACGGCGGCGCTGGTTATGCGGGCGAAGGCCCCATTGCGGCTAAGCCGCTTATAGTGATTTCCGGTTCAGTTTCGGACGCCGGCGGCGGCGGTAATCCATCGGGGCTTGCGCAGGTGGAGATCGCAGTCCAGGATTATGAAGGGGGGGGATTCTGGAACGGAGCGGATAATTTTAATATTAACCCAGCCAATGAAGCGCGCTGGCGGTCCGTTAACGGCGCTTCCGCATGGACATATCCCAAATCGCCCGATGTTCTGCCTGCCTGGGTGTCCGGCGGCAAATACCGGGTCTACTACAGGGTTACGGATAATGTGGGGAATGTTTCTCCCGATACCGCGTTTAATGAGTTCATATATGACACCGACATACCCACTGCCACGCTTCTGAGTCCGAATCCTACAGGCAGCGTCTATTTGAGCAGCCTTACGGCGATCTCCGGCACTTCCGCGGAAACAGGGTCTCCGTACTATTCCAATTTTATAAGTTCAGCGCAGATCTCCATAGAAGAGGTCCCGGATAGCGAGAGGTTCTGGCGGGCCAGCGACAGAAGCTGGCAGCCTTTGTCGGATGAGATCTGGAACTCCACTACCGGGTTCAACGGCTCGCAGTGGGTGTTCACCGGTTCCACGCCTACTTGGTCGAATCTGAATTATCGCGTACGGGTCCGCGCGATAGACAGAGCCGGCAACGTAAGCATTATCTCCAGTTTCACCTTCACTTATGATAATAGTCCGCCTACGCAGGCTATAAGTTACCCGTCCGACTCCACCGCTGAGGATTATAGTTCTCCAAGACTTTCCACCGGTTCGGTCATGGCGCGCTTTTCAGGGACGGCGGTCAGCAATGGTCCCTCTCCGCTCAGATCGGTCAAACTGCGCGTCTGGAATAACGACAATGTGAGCGCCGGAGACGGCCGGTACTGGAATAATACGGCCAAGGCATATAACCTGCTGTCTTCTCAGGGGGATAGCGCCTGGTACGACGCTGATACTCCGTTCACGGCCTGGTTCTCCACTTTTACCTTTGAAACCGATCGCCGTTACAGTCTGGAAGTCAAGTCGGAGGACGAGGCCGGGAATCTGAGCGCCGTCTATTCGACCGCCACGTTCACTATTGATCGCGATATGCCCGTCGCGGCCGCCACGGTGCCGGCGAATGGAAGCATTGTCCGGGCGATGGAAATATCCGGAACGGCCCGTGATGACGGGACCAGAGCGCCGGGTAATATAGCCTCGACCGGACTTTGGGTGGCAATAAAACGGTTGGGACCGCCTTTTGAAGCCTGGTGGGATATTTACACCAGCGACTTCTACGTCCCTTTCTCTTCCAGCCCCGCGACTTTTGACGGTTCCGTGGCGGGGGCCACCCAGCCCTGGAGTTATACTGTGCCGGTCGAAAAACTTACCTCCGGGACGTCCTACTACTTTACCGCTGAAATCCGGGATAATGCCAGTCCCGCTAATATAACAAGTTTTTACGTGCTGGGGGCGACCGTGACTTTTGATAAAACCGCTCCGGTGACATACATCAGTTCGCCGGTGGGTGGAGCGTATTACAGCGTATTCGGCGGCCTGTACGGCGTTGGAGTAGACGGTGTGGGGATCAGCACGGTGGCGTTGCGGATAGAAAAGGCCGACGGCGGGTGTTACCGGCCGGTTGAGCGTGATTTTAGCGGTGCCTGTCCGGGCTGGTTTGCGGCTAAAGGCAGCACATCCAGTTGGAATTATGATTTCACCAATGTCCCATGGGAAGCTGAAAAGCAATACGTGGTGTACTCCAGCGCTACGGATCTGGCCGGTAATCTGCAGACGGCGTTGAGTTCGGCCGCGTTCTACTATGATGTATACCAGCCTACGGCGGCTATGTTGTCGCCCGCCAGCGGCGGATATATGAACGCGCAGCAGCGCGCCAGCACCGGCACGGTTACGGACTATCCGGGCTCCGATATCTTGATGCTGCAGGTGGCATTGTCGTCTTCTTCCGCGGGAACGGCGGGATCATGGTGGACGGGAACGGGTGCGGGCTTTACAGGGGCGGATGCGGATAGCGTATATGGGACGGTCGGCACTACTACCTCGTACGTGCCTGGCGTACTGTTGAGTACTTGGGCCTGGGCTCGTCCGGACGACGCCTACATGGAAACCGGCAAGACATACAATATTCGAGTGAGGGCTACGGATAAAGCGTATCCCGCGAACGTGCGGGTGCAGGACTTTGTATTCAAGTATGACACAATCGCGGCGACAGCTACGATCGCGGTTCCGTCGGTTAATCTATCGACTAATACGTTGATAGTGTTGAGCGGCGGGTCGGGCGATGTCGGAGGTGTGGGTGTGTCGACGATCGCGTTGTCGATCCAGAAGCTGGGATTGGGCACCGCGAACTGTTATACGGGCGCTAATTTCAGCACGGCGGGTAATTGTCCTAACTGGCTGGCGGCTGGAGGTAGTACGACTGCTTGGACGTACGGCGTGAACTGGGACGCTGGTTTCAGTTATGTAGTTACTGCGCGCGCGACCGATCTGGCGGGCAATGAGCAGAGCGTGTTTAATGTTGGCACAAGTTCGAACACGTTCACATATGATGTAAGCCAGGCGACCGCGGGTATAACGTTCCCGTTGACTGGCCGGACGAAGAATCTGACGATCCTGACTGGTACGGCGACTGTAACGACGCCCGCGACGATCAGCCGTGTGGAAGTGCGTGTATTGGATATGACGGCAGGGTACCAGTTCTATTGGCAGCCGGACGTGTTCAATATCAATCTGACGGCGGGTGATAGCGCGTGGTTCGCGGCCGCGCAGGTAGCGCCGGAGAGTGCGAGTGACTGGTCGGACTGGTCGGTGTCGAGCGGTATAGGCTTTGTAAGCGGGCGTAAGTACCAGATCGAAGCGCGTGCTGTAACGAAAGAAGGGAATGTGCAGGTGGTGTATTCAACGGCAGCTACCATCTATGATAATACGGCGCCTGAGACGGGTTTGACGTATCCCGGGTCGGGATTCGTGAATATAAGCACGTTGCCGTATATAAGCGGAGATATGACGGACCTGCCGGACCCTGAGAGCCCGGCGGTGCGCGGGTCGGTTGGTTCAGTGTATCTGAGGTTGAAGCGGTTGAACGATAATTACTGGTGGGACGGTTCGAACAAATTGTGGAACACGCCTATCGCGAGCGCGGTAGTGAACGGTATTTACACTTCCAGTTACAGTCTGACCGGGGAGGCGTTGCCGACGGCTGCGCAGCTGCGTGACGGTACGTCTTATTATGTGACGTCAGCCGGCTTAGACAGCGCGGACGGTGGTGGCAATCTGGAGAGTGACTATCATGTTCGGAGCTCGACGTTTATTTATGACGTATCGAAGCCGTCGACTACGATAAGCGGAGTGGTGAACGGTTCGACGGTGTCGTTGCTGGGTGCGATAAGCGGTGTGACGATAGACAATCCGTGTAATGGCGATGTTACGCGTGTGTGTTCGCAGACGGAGAAGGTGGAGGTGACGATCCAGCGGGTGAGCGACGGGAAGTATTATTCCGGGTCTGCGTGGGGTGATTATTCGGCTGGTACGAGCTGGCAGAGCGCGTCAACGACGGCTGTAACGGGCTCGAGCGGGACGTGGACGTTGAGTAGCGGGCTGCCAGAGTGGTCGCATAACGAGCGTTACTGGTTCGTGGCGCGTTCGTCTGACCAGGCGGGCAATGTTCAGAGCGTATTCACGGTAGGTGTGGATTCGCGCAGCGTGGTATTCGACCTATCGGTGGCGACAGCCACGGTGAATAACTTCTATTTAAGCGGCGGGACGAGTTACTATAACGTAAACACGTCTTCAATAGCTGGGACGGTGGTAGACAGTCCGGGCGGAGTAAGTCTGGTGGAGGTTGCAATCTCGTCTAACGCGGGCGTGGACGGTGACGCGTCGTGGTATGACGGTGTTGATTTCCGCGCGTCTTCAACTACTGCGGGCGTGTACCTGACGACGCAGGTGTATACTGCGGGCGGCAGTGATTACTGGGCGCGCACGACGTTGCCAGCGGCCGGCCTGTTCGCGCAGAACAAGCAGTACAAGATAAAAGTGCGGACGTCTGATAAGGCGGTGCCCGCGAACGTGCGGGTGCAGGACTTTGTATTCAAGTATGACACAATCGCGGCGACAGCTACGATCGCGGTTCCGTCGGTTAATCTATCGACTA
>MGVA01000047.1 GCA_001800245.1 Elusimicrobia bacterium RIFOXYA12_FULL_51_18
CGGAAGATAGAGGACGGGCTGGAAAACGCCCGTAAGGAATTGGCGGCTACAAAAATATCGGAAGACGCGGCCCGCGAATACTCGGACAGCATCATTAATACCGTGCGCGAACCATTGATCTCCCTGGACCAGGACCTAAGGGTGGTTTCCGCCAGCCGCTCCTTCTATGAAGTTTTTAAAGTAAACCCCGGAGAGACCGTGGGGCAGCTTATCTACGACCTGGGCAATAAACAGTGGAATATCCCGAAGCTCCGGGAGCTGTTGGAAACCATCCTTCCCAAAAAGGCGACCTTCGATAACTATGAGGTTGAACACGACTTTGCCGCCATCGGCAGACGCATAATGCTTTTAAATGCCCGGCAAATTCAAAGAGTGTTGGGAAAAGAGAGGATTATTCTGCTCGCCATCGAGGACATCACCGAGCGCAGGCGCTTCGAGACCGATCTGCGTCAGGCCAAGGAAGCGGCAGAGGTTGCGAACCGTTCCAAAAGCGCCTTTCTCGCGAACATGTCCCATGAGATACGGACTCCGATGAACGCCATCCTGGGCTTTTCCCAATTGCTGCGGCGCGACATGGAGGCCACGCCCAAACAGAGACAGCAGATCGAGACCATAAACCGCAGCGGGGAACATCTGCTGTCGCTTATAAACGACATATTGGAGATGGCCAAGGCGGAAGCCGGCCGGACGACGCTGAACCCGTCGGCCTTCGACCTTCACGCTTTGATAGACGACGTGGAAAAGATGCTGCGGCCGCGCGCCGAGGCCAAAGACCTGCGGCTGGAACTGCAGCGGAGCTCCGGATTGCCGCGCTTTGTGATAGCCGATGAGGGCAAACTCCGGCAGATCCTGCTTAACCTGCTCAGCAATGCCGTGAAATTCACCATGAAAGGCGTGGTCTCTTTACGCGTGGGCGCCCGGCCCGGGGCGGGTCAGGGGTTTCAGTTGACGGCGGAGATTGAAGACACGGGCCCTGGCATAACGTCCCAGGAATTAGACCGCCTGTTTCATCCGTTCGAGCAGGCGCAGGCGGGCAAGACGGGCGGTACCGGCACGGGGCTCGGGCTCGCCATAAGCCGCGGATATGCGCGTCTGATGGGCGGGAATATCACTGTCAAAAGTCAGCCGGGCCAGGGGAGTGTTTTCAGCTTCGACGTCGCATTAAAGGAGGCGTCACCCGCGGCTGCCGCCGGAAAGCCCCAGCCGCGCCAGGTGAAAGAGCTTAAGCCCGGCCAGCCGCGGTACCGGGTGCTGGTTGTAGATGACAAAGAAGACAACCGTGAATTCCTGGCCCAACTGCTCGGGCCTGTCGGGTTCGATGTCCATCAGGCGGTTAACGGGGAAGATGCGCTTAAGGAATTTGAAGCGTGGATGCCGCAGATCATATTGATGGACCTGCGAATGCCGGTGATGGACGGCTATGAGGCCATTCGCCGCATCCGGGCCAGAGCCGGCGGAAAAAAGGTGAAGGTTGTAGCGGTGACCGCCAGCATCTTTGGAGAAATAAATCGTGATGCGCTCGGGGCCGGGGCCGACGAACTGATCCTTAAGCCTTTCAGGGAAGCGGAACTGTTCGAGAAGATGCGGAACCTTTTGGGCGCGGAATATACTTACGAGGAAAACGCTCCGGCCGCGGTTGCCGCAGCGGGGAAAATGGGGGCGCTGAAGCCCGGGGCACTGGCCTGCCTGCCGCCGGAGCTGATCTCCCAGCTCCGCGAAGCCGCCATCAACGGTGATTTTCACCTTCTGATAGATCTGACGGGCCGCGTGGAAGCCCAGGATATACACCTTGGCGGGGAGTTGCGCGCGCTCGCCGGCAAGTTCAACACGCAGCGCATACTTGACCTGATAGGAAAGGATTGACCCGTGACAGATAACATGTTTAACCGGAAGGATGCTCCGAATATCCTTATTGTGGATGATACGCCCGCAAACCTGGAGCTGCTTTCCGGAATGCTTAAAGAACGCCGCTGCAGGATAAGAGCCGCCATCAGCGGGAAACTTGCGTTGCAGGCAGCCCGTAATGAAGCGCCCGACCTTATCCTTCTGGACATCAACATGCCTGAAATGGATGGCTACGAGGTGTGCGAGAAACTTAAGTCCGACGAAAAATTGAAGGACATCCCAGTTATTTTCCTTAGCGCCCTCAGTGAAACTATGGACAAGGTAAAAGCTTTCGGCGTAGGCGCCATGGATTACATAACCAAACCGTTCCATTTCGAGGAAGTCTATGCGCGCGTGGAAACTCATCTGCGCCTGCGAAGGCTGCAGTTTGAATTGGAGAAGCACAATCTGCACCTGGAAGAACTGGTCAAGGAAAAGGTCGCGGAGATCTCCGATTCCCAGCTGGCGGCCATCGTTGCGCTGACAAAGCTGGCGGAATCACGGGACGGCAATACCGGCGACCATATTGAACGCACGCGGACCTTCGCCCGTGTCCTGGCAAAAAAACTGCGGGACAACCCCCGCTACGAGGGCAGTATAGACGAAGGCTTTATCGAAAGCATTTACCACACCGCCCCTCTGCACGACATTGGTAAGGTCGGCATCCTGGACAGCATACTCCTGAAACCCGGAAAACTCACCCCGGAGGAGATAAAGATCATGAAGACCCACGCCATTATCGGGGCAAATACCCTGCAAACTGCGCGCGGCAAATATCCGAAGAGCGTCTTTCTCAATATGGGAATCGCCATTGCGCGCTCGCACCATGAGAAGTGGGACGGTGGAGGTTACCCCGACGGATTGGCGGGCGAAGCCATTCCGCTGGCCGCACGGATCATGGCCGTAGCGGATGTTTATGACGCCCTGCGGGCGAAACGCCCGTATAAGCCCGCCTTTTCACACGAGAAAAGCTGCGGGATCATCCTGGAAAATACCGGCCGCCACTTTGACCCCGCGGTGATAGATGCCTTCAAGGCCATAGAATCCGGGTTTTCCGGGATCTTGGAACATGTCCCGGAAGGCGCCGGCTGAAGACAGGAGGATCGACCACGTGATAGTTAACACGCCTAGTCAGCAGAACGCTCCTAATATCCTTGTCGTGGACGATACGCCCGCGAACCTGGAGCTGCTTTCCGGAATGCTGAAAAAGCGCAGCTACAAGCTCAGGGCCGCCGTCAGCGGCGAACTGGCGCTGCAGGCCGTCCGTAATGAAGCGCCCGACCTTATCCTTTTGGACATCAACATGCCGGGGATGGACGGCTATGAGGTGTGCCGGCGTCTCAGACTCGACGAGAAACTGAAAGATATCCCGGTAATTTTCCTGAGTTCCCTGGACGAGCTGGAAGATAAGGTTAAAGCCTTTAATGTCGGCGGCGTGGATTACATAACCAAACCCTACCAGATAGAGGAAGTCCAAGCGCGCATAGAGACACATTTGACGCTTAAAGCCGCAAGGGAGTACCTGAAAGATAAACACCGGTTCCTGGAATACACGTTCTCCCGCTTTGTCTCGCCACAAGTCGTGGAAGCCATGAAACAAATGCCGATAAGCGAGTTCCTTAAAATGGAAAGGTCTGAAATTACGGTATTATTCGCGGATCTGCGCGGCTTTACTACCATGGCCAATGAACTGACGCCGGAAGAGGTCCAGGAGACCCTTAACTCTTTCCTTGAAGTTATGGTGGCCCGTGTCCAGGAAGCGGGCGGGATGATGGACAAATTTCTCGGTGACGGATTTATGGCCTTGTTCGGAGCGCCATTCCGGCAGGGTGACCACGCCCGGCGCGCCGTTAACACGGCTGTTTTAATTCAACTGGCGCATCGTGAGTGGATGGAAAAACGTTCGGCCGGGGGGCTTCCGTACCGGCCGCTGGGGATAGGCTTGGCCGCCGGCGAAACAGTAGTGGGCGCCTACGGAACGCGTACCCGCATGGAGTATACGGCCCTTGGCCATGTGGTAAACCTGGCAAGCCGCCTGTGCGGCGCCGCCGGGGCCGGGGAAACGCTTACCACTTCGTTTACCCGTGATGAGGCGTTGGGCAAAGCTGCGGCGGACGGCAGCCGCTGCGCAGTATCTTTCTTTTCCAAAGGAAAGGTGCGTTTTAAAAACATACAGGAGACCGTGGAAGTTATCTCGATCACTCCGGAGGAAACCAGCCATGAATGACCCTATTATTACCCAAAACCAGCCAAGCGTCCTGATGGTGGACGATACGCCCGCGAACCTGGAGCTGCTCTCCGGGATGCTGAAGGGGCGGGGCTATAAGGTGCGCGCCGCCGTCAGCGGGGAACTGGCGCTGCGGGCCATCCGCAACGATCCGCCCGACCTTGTCCTTCTGGATATCACCATGCCGGAAATGAACGGCTACGAGGTGTGCGCGAAACTCAAGGCCGATGAAAAGCTGAAGGATATCCCCATTATTTTCCTGAGCGCACTCAGCGAAACAATGGATAAGGTAAAAGCTTTCGGCGTTGGCGGCGTGGATTACATTACTAAACCCTTCCAATTCGAGGAAGTGGAGGCGCGCGTCGAGACCCACCTGGAACTGCGCCGGCAGAAACGCCAATTGCAGGAGAACTACGAAAAACTGCGTGAACTTGAAAAACTGCGCGATAGTCTGGTGCACATGGTCATACACGACCTTCGCTCCCCGCTGACTTCTATCTACGGTTTTCTTGGACTTATTGAGGAAAATGCGGGCAAACTCCCTTTGGTTAATCCCACCCGCTTAATTGGCGAGGCTATGAAGGCGGCTAAGCAGATGATCCAGATAGTAAACGATGTTCTGGACGCCAGCAAGATGGAGGGGGGACAGATGAAGCTTAGGCCGGCCGAATGCGACTTAAGCCGCATGGTGGAAGAGTGCGTTTTGGGGCTGAAGGCGCTATTTGAAGGCGGGGAGGTCCGGTTTTCCCCGCCTGCTATCCCTGTAACGGTCATGGCGGACCACGATATTATTTTCAGGGTCATTCAGAACTTGTTGGCCAATGCGATAAAGTATACGCCGCACGAAGGCGGTCTTATACGGCTGGGCATTGAGTCTTCCCGCGACCGGGTGCGCGTAAGTTTTCAGGACAACGGGCCCGGCATCGCTCCTGAGTACAGGCAGAAGATATTTGATAAGTTCGCCCAGGGAGAACTCCGTGCCGGCCATCAGAGATATTCCACAGGTTTGGGGCTTACCTTCTGCAAGCTGGCGGTGGAAGCGCATGGCGGCCGCATCGGGGTGGACAGCGATGAAGGAAAGGGAAGCTCATTCTGGTTCGAACTGCCGGTGAACGGTCCGGAGCCGAGCGAAGAAACGGATAAGGAATAGTATGGTTATGGAAAATCCCGGGGTCTTCAAACATTCTTTCCGTCCGGCGGGCTATTCGCGCGCTTTCCTACTCCGGGTGCCGGGAGTTGGCGCAAAAAGCGCTTACGCTTTAGACTCCGGCCGAGATCAAAGATCTGTTGAAAGGGCGCCCCGGGCGTCTGAAGAAAAATGCCGCGTCACAAATAATAGGAGGGCCGTATGCCTAAAAAAATACTCTTGGTGGACGACGATCGTAAGCTGCTTGAACTGACGCGATACTACCTTGAAAATCATGATTTTTCAGTGATCTTCACGGATAACGGCTCCGAGGCGTTGCTGCTTGCGCATGATTCCCAACCTGATCTAATAGTGACCGACGTTGAAATGCCGGGGTTGGATGGTTTCACCTTGTGCAAGGCTATAAAAGCTTCGGACGATACCGCCAGGATACCCGTGATAATAATTTCCGGGAACAAGATCAAGGATACGGATATAGTGTCAGGTTACGACAGGGGGGCGGACGATTACCTCACCAAACCTTTCGCTTTTTCGGTGCTGGCGGCCAAGATTCGCGCCGTTCTGCGCCGCTATTCCGCCAACTCAGGCTCCGCCGCGCGCAAAATAAAAGAGCAGGGAGTGGAGCTGGACCCCGCCGCGCGCATTGTGAAAATTTCCGGCAAACCGACCTCTCTCACCCGCAAGGAATTCGACCTGCTGACGCTGCTGCTGGAAAAAAAAGGCCGCGTGCTTAGCGTGCCGTACATCCTGGAAACGGTTTGGGGTTATGATGTCGCCACCTACAATAACCCGCACACGGTTGAAACGCATGTTTCCTCTTTAAGAAAAAAGATCGGCGTTAAACTTGCCGCACGCATACTAAGCGTTATCGGCTATGGCTACAGGTTCGAGTAACTCCCAGGTCTTACGTATTACTACGGAACAGCTCAGGCAGAATTCCGAATAGGCGCCGGACCGGAGATGGGGTATACTTATCTCACGCCGGTTTCGGGGACGCAAGATGATCACGGCATTAAAAGGAGAACGTACCATGAAAACATTATTTTCCGTATCGTTGTCAGCGGCGGTCCTGCTGACGCTAAGCGTGTCTGTGTGCGCGTTGAAAATGGACAGCCGCATAGAATTAGCCGCCAAGGAGTCGCATGTGTTCAGGACCTACCTCAAGGACGATGATATCAAGATCGGGTCTAAGGACGGCGACGTCACCCTGACGGGGAGCGTCACCGAAAACTCCCACAAATCATTGGCCGGTGATACCGTAACAAATCTCCCCGGCGTTAAGACCGTGGATAATAGGCTGGAGGTTACAGGCGCGCCTACCGCGAACTCTGATGCCTGGCTCGGTGATAAATTGAAGATCACGCTCATGTTCTATCGTAGCGAGAGCGTCGGCAAGGCCGAGGTTGACGTCAAAGACGGCATCGTGACCCTGCGGGGCGTCGCTGATAGCCAGGCGCAAAAAGAATCCACGGCCGAATGCGCCAAAGACGTGGACGGGGTCAAAGAAGTAAACAATGAGATGACCGTGTCTACGACCGTAGTAATATCACCCCGGACAATGCGTGAAAAAATAGATGACGCCTCTGTTGCCACTCTGGTCAGGATGGCTCTGGTGGTGCGTCGTTCTACCAGCGGCCTCGACACCGCGATCGTGGTAAGGCGCGGAGTTGTAACGGTGGACGGGCGGGCTAAAGATGCGGCCGGAAAGGACCATGTAACCAAAGTCGTCCAGGGCGTCACCGGCGTGAAGCGCGTAAAGAACCGGATGACCATAGACCCGTTGTAATTCAAGCCTCGGGATGTATGATAGCTGCCGGCGGGCAGACGTAATGGCCGGCAGTGGGAATGAACCATTAAAGATCCTGTTGTCCACTTCTAGATATTTCTTGCGATAATCGCCGGCTTTTCGGCCGGTTCTTTGTCACGCGTATACGAACGTTAACATGGATGCACCGGGCAGGTCCGTAACGTTTCCACGTACCCATACCAGCGCTGCGGATGAAGCGCTAAGTTTATATTGAGAAGCTGTTGCCGGAATTTAAATCCACAAATAATTTTTGTTTATCACAGAATATCGGTGCTCCTATATCTGCTTGGTGTTTTTTTAACAATCTGCCAGAAATCCCCGGGCTTTCAAGCCCGGGGATGAATGGCAGCCCGGAGCGACGCGGAGGCCATTTTCGCATAGCGGCTATGCGAGAGGCCTGAAACCCTGGCCTTTAGGCCGGGGAGTGGGTTCATTCTCCCGCCTTAAGAAGAAGTCCCTGACGTTTATCCCGATCTTTCCCCGCCCCATAGAGTTGAGAAATTCATCCGTTCCGCCGCCAGAGGCGGAATGTGCCGTTCTGGTTGGAATAACCCGGCGCTCAGTGGAGTTTGATATAAGCAAGAAAGTTATGGCGGCGTATAACGTCGGCTGTAAATTATATATGAGCATGATCTGAGCAGTATATGCGCTTTCCCGTAGGCCCCTGCCTTATACTATTAGTATAGGCAGGAGGAGAATATATGAAAAAGTTAAATTTAGATATCTTATTTAAACTCGCGATCGTGCTCGGTTTTCTGGGCAGCCCGCTTGACACCGCCGCTATCCCGGTTATCCCCCCGCAGTTGGCCGGGGCGGCAAAAGTGGGCGGTCCCGGCGCGGTGACGGCGGAGTCTTTCGAGAACTACGGCAGGGCAGGCTTGAACAAGATCAGTTATGCGGCGGGAGACTTGACTCCCGGCCTGGTTAAAGAAGGAGGTCTGCGGCTGTTTGGCCGCGGCCAGCTTGAAGGTATGGACTGTTCCGAAAAAAGCCGGTTCTCCCAAACGCCCTTCAAAATATGCCCGCCGGCTGGTATCTGGGATTCGGCGCTTAAAACACAGGAGGGCCTCGCGCTGACAGACGCCGGTCTGAAGGAAAAGGTAGAAGGGCTTAAGGAGCCGGCGAAGCAGCGTGTAAAGAGGGTCTCCAGGCTTCAAGAGCCGGGTGAAGCGATGGGCGGCGGAAGAGAAATACATCTTAAGGAGGACGCCGAAATGTTGAAGGCTCAGGGGAAATAGAAAATATGGAAACAGGGACAGCTAGGCTGTCCCTGTTAATAAGAAAATGAGAGCCCGGCAAAACCTCTGCGTTGGAACCGGTCGAATCGCAGCAAGGTTTCTCCATAGCCATACCAGTATTGCAGATAAATCGCGAAATTCATGTCGGGAAGCTGCTGGCGGAATTCAAATTCGTAAGATTTCCTGCGTTTATCGCGGAATATCGGTGTTCTTATATCCACTTGGTGGTTCTTTAAGCTTCCACCCCAGATAAAGTTCCTGACGCTTACTCCTATCTCTCCCCGACCCATGTAGTCTAGGAATTTACCGGTGTCGCCGATAGATCGAAGATAGGCATCCTGGTCGGAGTAGCCCATGGCGTGCCAAAGTTTGACATACAACGACGCCTTATCCGACAGAAAGGAATTGGCTATCCCCAATTCTTCCTTTGACTTCAGACCGAATTTGAGCAGGACATATTGCCTGCTCCAGCTTCGTGACTGGACTCCGGCGAGGCCGTTGGATTCGTGTTCAATGGGGCTTATAACTATACTTCGCAGCTTAAACGGGCCGATGAGCGCGGCGTTGACCGGATACTCTAAAAAAAACTCCGGGTTATAATTACTTTCCTCGAAAGGCATTGACTGCTGCCCTTCGTTCCAGAGTGACTTCTGCGAATAGGCTATATAGGCGGGGAAAAGGTTGTATTTGAGGATATATAAGTCAGGCTCCAGCAATCGGAACTTCATGCTTAGCTGAAATTTGACCTGCGCGTTGTTCTCCCCGGGCCAATGATTTATAGAAAAATAATTAACCCTGTGCGCGGAAACAGGCCGATCCGTTTTCCCTCCAAAGCATGTGCTTTGAGGTGATTTCAGCTGTTGTTCAGTGGGGAGAGCGTTTTCGGGATTATTAACATCCTGTCTTATGACCGTAATGTCAGCCTGTTGGACCGCTGTAGCGGAGCCGGCTTGTACAAGAGACTCGCTTGCGCGGGAGTTTACGTTAAAAAAAAGAACGCCGATAAAAGCTGGTATTAATATTCGCACAATTCGTCCGGACGGGTTATTTGGGGACTATCTTTTCGCGGCAGTCCTCTCCTGTTTGCAGGTCTTTCCCGTAGAGTTCGATATATTCTACTTTGGGCCCCATCAGTCCGTCGCGGGCCTGAATGAACATCTTCTGTAAAGCAGCGGGCCGACCGTTTATGACCGCCTCCGCGCGCACGGCATCACCGATATTCTTCACCGCCAGCGGCATCCATGGAGCGGCCGCCAAGGTTAGTATGTAGCCGCTATTCGAAGGGTCCGGCTTGATTTTTATACCGTAGGCTTTCTTTTTTTCCAGCCAGTTGAGGTTTTTCCGGCGGCCGTCTTCGGCAAGCAGAACCCAGTAAGCTGCCACAGGCTGCCGTGGGTCCAGCTTGCCATCGGTTGTGAGGTTGGCGTCATAACGCACTATGTTGGCGTTCTTGTTACGCTCGATAATGAACAGAGACAGGCCGGTTTTATGCGCCGCGACCGCCGCTTTTTTAGCAGGAACAGACGCCTCTCTGGGAACCGGAACGGGAACCGGTTGTATTTTCGCCAGGCTTGCGCAGCCCGCAAAAGAAAACAACACGCCCATAAACGCGAAAACTAAAGTCCGATATATTGCTTTTTCCATATACTCACCCGACAGAGATCCACCGTTTGAAGTTCCGGCACGGACAGCCGCGCGGCGTGATAGAGACTAACCCACCCCGAAGTAGTATCGCAGGCCGATACCCGCGCCGAGATCTGTGCCGCTGTGGCGGGACATGCGGAAGACCGGAACTATCTCAAGGAATAGCTCCACAGGATTGTGCGGCAGCCAGTAGCCAATTCCGGCGACCACGCGCAGGCCTAGTTCATCAGAGGAGGTCCTGATCTGGGCACCCACCCCCAGATACACAGGCAACCTGCCCTCGGAGGGCTGAGGCAGCACTTTCCAGCTATGCCATAAGTAGTCGCTATAAAGGGTTAAGTGATCGTTGAACCCAACGCCGACATCCAGGGCCTGCCTGTCGTAAAGCCAGAGCTTGGCGGTCACGCCCGTGGGATTACCGAGAATGACACCAGCCCCGAGGTCGCCGGCTTTCTGTCCCCACGCCGGGCTTGTTCCGGCCGTGAGCAGACAAATCAAAACCAGTAATTTATTCATATATTTATTTCTCCTGCAAATACGGAATTCCGTTCCACCTTCATATTGATATAATACCCTACCGCGCCTTCGGCCACAATACGGAGTTATACGCGCGGCCATAGGTAATATTCGCATTAGTTATATGGAGATTTGTGAATAATATTTTTCTCTTTATGCTGTTATTCTGCGCTTCAGCATTAAACGCGCAGGAAGGCGGGTACATTGCCGTACACGGCCACCGCGGTACGCGCGGGACCAGGCCTGAAAACACCTTGCCGGCTTTTGAAGAGGCGCTGCGCGTTGGAGCGGACGTGTTGGAACTGGATATGGTGGTTACCAAAGATAATGTGGTGGTGATTTCCCATGAGCCCTGCGTAACCCCGGAGCGCTGCCTTGGTTTCGACGGCGAAAAAATTAAAAAACAGGAGCCTATACGTCTCTTGACTCTTGCGGAAGTGAAAAAATACGACTGCGGTTCGCTGCCCAACCCCAAGTTCCCGCGGCAGATACTAGTACGCGACACAAAGATACCCACACTACAAGAACTGTTCGCTATGGTGGCGGCCTCCAAATACCCCGCAGCGGCCAAAGTCAAGTTTAATATGGAAACCAAGATCTTTCCGGCCCAACCGCAGCTTGCTCCCGCTCCAGCCGAGTTTTCGAAAATGGTGGCCGAAATCATTAAAAAGAACGGGATGCAAAAGCGGACCATAGTGCAGTCTTTCGATGTGCGGACTCTGCGCGAAATAAAAAAAATCGCACCGGAAATACAGACATCACAGCTGACCGGAGAGGAACTGGTGGATATTGTGCCGGCCCTGAAAAGCGCCAAGGCCGACATCTGGAGCCCCGATTATAAGTGGATCACCGCTGATTCTATCAGGGAAGCGCACGCGTCGGGCATACAGGTGGCCCCCTGGACCATCAATACGCTTGAAGAATGGGACATTGCCATAGCGGCCGGAGTGGACGCCATTATAACCGACTATCCGGCCGACCTGATAAACTACCTGAAAGCTAAAAAACTACGGTAACCTCCATATGGAATATAAAACTTCAGCGACCGGCATTCATGCGGCGCCGGTTGCCGCCGGGGAGCGGCCGGTGGTTCAAAAAAGCAGGATCCCGCTTGGTGCCAAGGCGGCTGTTACCGTTTTTCTCGCCGTTTTCATTCCGATCTATCTGCGCATCTACGGGCCCACAAATTTCTTATGGTTCTGCGATACCGCCCTCATTCTTGCGGCGGCGGGCATGTGGTTGGAAAGCTCGCTCCTCATCAGCATGTGCTCCGTGGGCATTCTGATCCCGCAATGCCTCTGGCTCGCGGATTTTGGCGGCAATCTTATGGGGATTCATTTTATAGGCCTGACCGGTTACATGTTCGATCCCCGGCTTCCGCTTTTTACCCGAGGGCTTTCGCTTTTTCATGGCTGGCTGCCCTTGTTGTTGGTCTGGCTTCTGGCTCGTCTTGGCTACGACAAACGGGCTTTGCCGGCCTGGACCGGAGTTGCCGCGGGGTTGGTGCTGGTCTGCTATTTGTTTACTCCGCCCGCCGGCGCCCATCCGGCCAACCTTAATATACCGGTCAATCTCAATTATGTTTACGGTTTCAACAATCAACAATCGCAAACCTGGGTTAATCAAAACATTTATGTCATATTGTGGCTTGGCGCGTTGTGGCTGGGGGTCTTTCTTCCAACCCATCTGGTCTTGCGCAAAATTTTCTCCGCGCCTCGGTAATGTGCTTTTCTGCAGGGTTCCTCAACCTCTTTCTCCAAGCGTGGCCAACTTTCTGAAGCTTAAAAAATATTTTCGTCTTTTCCGCGACAGCTACTGAGGCCTCTTTCTCCGTCATAGGCCGTCTGAAGCGCATAGCGTCTGTTATGGTATAACCATTGGTTGGATAGCATAGCACTCGCCTCCGTATTTTCCACCTAAATCCCGCTTCCGTAATATTACCCATTAAGCCTGTATAACTCCTAATAGACCGCATATCAGAGAGGGGATATACTTATTCTGGATGTCTTTAAGGGTTCAAAAAATGAAAGTAATACTGCGGATTAGCCGGTGGGTAACGGCAATGACTTTATTAGCCGGTTCACTGGTGTGCGCCGGAGCGCTGATAAGTTCCCAATATAAACTTTCTATCCCGGTTCTGGTCAATGGTAGCGCGAATACGACCTCACCGAATTATAAGATCCAAACCGGTATACTCGGGCAGGGAGTGCCCGGAAGAGCGCAAAGCTCCAATTACCAAAATTCAGGCAGATTTGAAAACCCGGTCGTGGCAGCGGTCGACTCGCCTGCCGCTAATCTGAGCGACGCCTATGTGTATCCCAATCCATTCAAGCCGAACAGCCCGGGCCGCTTCCAGTCCGACAAGATCACTTTTAAACACCTTCCGGCGGATGTGAGGATCCGGATATTCGCGATAACCGGTAAACAGGTGGCGGAGCTTCACAAGACCGACGGGACTGTTGATAGTTACGAATGGAGCGCCATAAACAGCGATGGCCGGAAATTGGCGAGCGGCGTTTATCTTTATTTTATGACGTCTCCCGGTGGCGGCAAGGCAAAAGGTAAATTCGCGGTTATAAGATAATGGCGCAAAAAAAATATATAACGGGAAAAGTATTGGTGGCATTGGTAATGCTATGCCGTTACAGTTATGCTTTTGCGGGGAGCGCAAGCGGAACGAGCGCGTATCAATTCCTTCAGTTGGGCGTAGGAGCCAGGCCGGCGGCAATGGGCGAGGCTTTTGCCGGAGTGTCCGGAGATGTTAACGCGGTGTATTGGAACCCCGCGGGGCTTGCCCGCATTGAACGCCTTGAATTATCCATGACGCACGCGGTGTGGCTTCAGGACATCACTTATTCGAATATCGCGTACGGTCGGCCGGCGCTGGGAGGGGCCATAGGCGCGGGATTCAACAGGCTTAGCGCCGGCGATATCCAGAAAGCCGACAACACGGGATTGAGGCTTGCCGAGAACTACACAATGTCCGACGCTATGGGGCTTGTTTCCTATGCCCGCGGATGGGGCAGCCTTGCGCTGGGCGCTAATTTAAAATACATATCCTCGCACATAGAAGAAGAACGCATGTGCTCCTATGCCGCCGACATGGGGGCGCTCTACAGCGGTTTCCGGCCATGGGGCAGGAAGCTGGGTGTGGGCTTGTCGGTGCAGAATGTGGGCACGAAGGCCAAATACGTGTCCGAAGAAAATACCCTGCCGGTGATAATTCGTATGGGGGGAGCTCTGGAGTTGGTTAAAGGTTTACTGGTGGCGTCCGATCTGAACTATTCGGAAAAAAATGTACATATCCACTCCGGAGCCGAATACACGCATACGCTCGGCGCGCTCGTCCTGGCGGCGAGGGCCGGGTATAAGGACGAAACCGTAAAGGAGTTGGGCGCGCTTTCAGGGTTAACCGCCGGCATGGGGATTGAATGGGGCCATTATCGGCTTGACTACGCTTGGAATTCATTCACCGATCTGGGGACAACTTACCGCATATCGCTGGGAATAGAATTCTAACAGTCTGTTGAAAAACCCTACTCGGAGGTATTTTGAGTGGATTTTGAAGCCGAGCCGAAGCGATGCGAAACGAGCATTCTCGACTAGGGACTGTGAGTTGAG
>MGVA01000048.1:0-128 GCA_001800245.1 Elusimicrobia bacterium RIFOXYA12_FULL_51_18
TCTCATATCTCGTCCCGTCCCCACGGCGCGCGAAAACACAACCCGAACGCACCATGCAGGGATATGGTTAAACCGACTTCAAACGCCTGATAGGGAGTTGTACCTATCGATAAGCCTCTAAGATTGGT
>MGVA01000048.1:180-282 GCA_001800245.1 Elusimicrobia bacterium RIFOXYA12_FULL_51_18
AGGTCGTTCCGCCACAGAATCTCACCCCGCCTGAAACACATCTACGGGTCGCAACACGCAGCAGATCGTGGAATTTCACAGCAAGCCCACGTCCGAATTCCC
>MGVA01000048.1:475-33259 GCA_001800245.1 Elusimicrobia bacterium RIFOXYA12_FULL_51_18
TACTATCTTGAAGCTTTCAACAGCTTTCAGGACGCCATAGGCCGTCCTGTCGAGTCTTTTGATATTGAGAAAGCTCCATTTGTAATAAGCGCCGCGACAAAAGTGGTTGTAACCTTCGGAGGAAAGGCCGCGGCACGCGAATATCAAACCGGAACGCGCATCGTTTCCTGCATGGCTCCGGCCGTGGAACTTAGCCGGAGCAATTACGCCGATCGCTATTTTATCCCGATGTCCCCGCATCCCGGCCGGCTGCTGTCTAAATTACAAGTCGTCCAACCTGAGCTTAAAAGTCTTGTCATATTCTGGATTTCCGAATCCATGAGAGAATATCTGCGGCAAATGCGGAAGGATGCGGCTTCCCTGGGCATAACGTTGACCGAGGTGCGGCTTAAAAACGCGGACGAGCTTCCGGAGCGGCTCCGCGGCATGCCGGGTACGATAGACGCCATATTTTTCCCGCCGGATCCGCTTCTTGTAAACGTGCAGACCTTTGGAACCGTCAGGGATTTTTCCGAGCAAAATCATGTCCCGTTCTACGCTCCGACCGAAGCTCTTGTCGGGAAAGGCGCCACCGCTTCGGTTTCAAGCAGCTTTGAGAGCATGGGACGCGGCGCGGCCCGCATGACCTCACGGCTGCTCAACGGAGAAACAGTGGGGCGGACCGCTTACCCGGAAGAAATCCGGCTGGCCGTAAACCTGAAGGCCGCCGACCGCGCCGGACTTAAGATCACTCCTGAAATGCAGGCGAAAGCGGACAAGGTGTTCCCATGAAACTCTTAACCAAGCTTTTTCTTTTTTTTGTTCCGTTGACCCTGCTTCTGATCGGCTCGGCGGCGATCATCTCCAGAAGCGGCATGCGCAGGATTCTGGTGAGTGAGGTTAATAGCCGCGGCCTGGCCCAGATCTCCGGCAATACGCAGGCCCTCTCCAGGGCTTTTGAATCCAAAACCGAGGCCGCCCTTCTGCCGCTTTTGCAGTCCCTGAAAGAGCAGACCCAGGGCGCGCAAGTTGCGGCGTTGGCCCAGACGGGGCGCGTAATGGCGCACACGAACGTGATGGAAAAAAACAAAATCTACTCCAATGCCCTCACAACCCGGATGCTGCGTTCCGATCTCCCTGTTTCACAGGAAACCGACGTAAAAGGAGAAAAGATCCTAGCCCTTTCATCGCCGGTGTGGCGCGAAGAAGAAGAGGAAAAAGAGGATTTTCTGCTCTCGGCCGGAGATAAGCCCAAAAAACAGCGCCTCGGCACCATAATACTGCAAATGCCGCTAATCCGCACGCTCAAGCTTGAAAACAGGCTTTTTATGCGTCAGATGGCGTTACTTATTCTGGCGGTCGGAGGACTTTCGCTGGGTCTGATATTTTTCGCGATATTTGTGATATTAAGGCCGGCGAGGCGCCTTGCGGCCGGCATCTCAAAAGTCAGCGAAGGGCAGTACGGGCTGATCGTTCCGGTGGTCGCACAAGATGAGCTTGGCCAACTGACCGCGGCTTTTAACCGCATGGCCAAAAATCTGAGCGACACAACCGTTTCCCGTGACACACTGGTGGAGGAAGTTGCCGAGCGCAGGCGCGTGGAAGCGGCCTTGCGTGAAACGGAGGAAAAATTCAGGATACAATTTGAAGGGGCGATGGACGCTATCTTCCTGGCGGACGCCGAAACCGGTCTGTTAATAGATCTGAATATTGAAGCGGCAAAATTGGTCGGCTGGGAAAAATCGGAGCTTATCGGACGGCATCAGCGGATTCTTCATCCTCCCGCACGACCTGGGGAGGAATCGTCAGAAGACAGTTTTAAACGCCAGCTTACTGGGCAACAAGGCCGGCTTCTGGAGATGCAGGTTGTTACCAAAACCGGGGAAATAAAAGAAGTCGCCATAATGGCAAATCTGCTTGAGATCAGAGGCAGGAAGGTTTTACAGGGTATCTTCCGCGACGTCACAGAACGCAAGAAGGCGGAAATAGAACTTCGGAAAAGAGAAGAATTGTACCGGACCACCTTTGAAACTACCGGCATGAGCACGGTTCTATTGGAAGAAGATGCCGTTATCAGCCTTGCCAACGCGGAATTTGAAAGACTCTCCGGATATTCAAAACCGGAGATAGAAGGAAAGAAAAAATGGACGGAGTTTGTGGTGAAGGAAGATCTGGAAAGAATGCTCACGCAGCATGGTTTGAGGCGGGAACACCCCGCTGCCGCCTTGACGCAATATGAGTTTCATTTCATAACCAGATCCGGAGAGATCCGCAACATTCTTCTTTTCATCGCTATGATACCCTCCACAAAAAGAAGCATCGCCTCGCTTATGGATATCACCGAACGCAAACGCCTTGAGTCGTCGCTTCTGCAATCTGAAAAGATGTCGGCTGTGGGCCAGCTTGCCGCCGGCGTGGCTCACGAGATAAACAATCCGCTGGGAATAATCCTGGGTTTCGCGCAAAGCGTGGTCAAACGAATTAAGAATGAGAATGATCCTTTGGCGCTTCCGCTTAAGACCATAGAACGGGAAGCGGTAAGATGTAGGAATCTGGTTCAGAACCTGCTTGTTTTCTCAAGGGCTTCCAATAGCGCTCAGTCGGATGCGGTTGACTTAAATGCCGCCGCGGAAAGCGCCCTGTCCCTGATCCTGGCCCAGACTAAGACGCACAATGTGGAACTGGTTCAGGAGTTGGTTCCCGGTCTCCCGCGAATTCGTGTCAATATAACCCAGTTCCAGCAGATCCTCATCAATCTGGCCAATAACTCCATTGACGCGATGCCCCAGGGGGGGACGCTCACTATCGGCACCTCTCTTTCCCGTAAACGGTCCGGCTATGTGGAGCTCCGGGTCCGGGATACCGGCTCCGGCATTCCGAAAGAGCTTCAAAAGAAGATATTCGAACCCTTCTTTACCACCAAAGAAGTTGGGAAAGGCACGGGGCTGGGACTTTCACTGGTGTATGAGATAGTGCAAAAGCACGGCGGAACCATTGAACTGGAAAGCGAAGAGGGGAGGGGGACGGAATTCACCGTTTCCCTGCCCATTCGCTCCGCTGGAATGTCCGCTGCGGCGCCGGCAAAAGTATGAGACGCGAAACTGTGGTTTTAGAGCTTGCGGTTGCGATCGGTCCAGTGCCCGGCGTCGGCCAGGACCTGGAGCCGGTGCTAGACAAACCGAACCCGGAAAATCCAGGTGCCGGCCCGGTATGAGACTTTCGACCCGGATAGGGACGTGGTTAACAAATCGGACATCCGTTGGACTCCCCTCGGCCTTAATTATTTCATACGGGGATATGAGCCTGGAACGCAGGTCAACTATATTTTCAAACGCGAGAGGGCAGGTAGTATACGCAACGACGCTTTATATTTACTTCTACAATTGCTATTTTGATTAGATAAACGGGAGGAGTGTAGGTAGGTATGTCCGCATGACATGGATCGCGATTCTGGCTGCGTAAATAGCGCTTTTGCCGTTATGGTCGTCAGCGGAGAACGGCGGAGCAGGATTCGGGTTAACTCCAAAGGCAGTGTGTGACTGGAAGATTATGAAAAAAACCAAGTTAAGCGACCTTAAATTCGAGGATCTGTTCCGGCGGGAACCTGAAGCGGGCCGGTTGTTTTTTAATAACAGGCGCGCTCTTATTTTTGACGCGGCGACCATGGGGGTTTTGCGCCGGCAGCTTCTCAGTACTATGGGTTGGGAACTGGCCATGGGAGTTCTCAGCCGGTTCGGGTATGAACATGGATCGAATGACGCCGAAATGCTGGGCAGGAAGTTTAACTGGGAGACCGACACCGACTGGCTGGCATCCGGTCCGTTCCTCCATACACTGGAAGGCCTGGTGCATGTAACTCCGCAGAAAATAGAGTTTGACCGCGGGACGGGGCATTTCCATATGCACGGTATATGGCTGAATTCTTATGAAGCCGAAACACATCTGAAGCTGTTCGGCCTCAGCGCCGCCGGCCCGGTCTGCTGGACGCTTGCCGGGTATGCCTCCGGCTATGCCAGTAGTTTTTTCGGCAAGAGTCTTCTGGCAATTGAAACCGAGTGTGTCGGCAAAGGCGACGCGCGTTGTTACTTCGAAATCCGGCCGGTCGAGAAATGGGGGCCGGAGGCTTTGCCGTATCTGAGCGCCCTCCAGGCTGTTAATGTCGCCGAGCGGTTACGCGAGTCGGAATCCCGTTTTTATGATATTGCGCTCAGTTCAAGCGATTGGATCTGGGAGATAGATGCGGACGGTCTGTATACTTACTGCAGTCCGGGGGTGACAAAGATATTGGGGTACACGCCCGGAGAGCTTACCGGCAAAAAGCATTTTTACGATTTCTTCGCCCCGGAAGAGCGGGAACAGCTGAAAACCTCTCAACTTGAAATCTTTTCAAGAAAGGCGGATTTTAATCTTTTTGTGAGCAGAAACCTTCATAAGAACGGAGAGATGGTGATTCTGGAGACAAAAGGAGTGCCTATTCTGGACAGAGGCGGGATACTTTTAGGGTATAGGGGTTCCGTTACCGATATTACCGAGCGAAAACGTCTTGAGGCGTCGCTCCTGCAATCTGAAAAATTGTCCGCGGTAGGCCAGCTCGCCGCCGGGGTGGCGCACGAGATAAATAATCCGCTGGGGATCATTCTCGGTTTCGCGCAAAGCGTAGTCAGAAAAATAAAAGAGGACGATGCTCTGGCGCTCCCGCTTAAGACCATAGAACGGGAAGCGATCCGTTGTAAAAACCTGGTTCAGAACCTGCTTGTTTTTTCAAGAGCTTCCAAAAGCGAGACATTGGAGGAGCTGGACTTAAATACCGCTATGGAGGGCGTCTTGTCTTTGATCCTGGCTCAAGCCAAAGCGCGCAATGTGGAACTGGTCAGGGAGCTGGGCTCCGGCTTACCCAAAGTTAATGCCAATCAAATCCAGTTGCAGCAGGTTGTCCTTAATCTGGCCCATAACGCCATTGATGCGATGCCCAAAGGGGGGACGCTTACCATCAGGACCGCGCTTCCCGGCAGGCGGCCGGGATATGTGGAACTCCGGGTTCTGGACACCGGCACTGGCATTCCGAAAGATTTGCAAAAGAGGATATTTGAGCCTTTTTTTACAACCAAAGAAGCGGGAAAGGGTACTGGCCTCGGACTATCACTGGCATATGAGATAATCCACAAGCACGGAGGGGCCATTGAACTGGAAAGCGAAGAGGGACAGGGGACGGAATTTACCGTTTATCTGCCCGTTCACTCCGCGGCAACGTTATTGGCGGGGGGGGCCGCATGACCGGCAGTGAAAAGCACATTCTTGTAGTGGATGATGAACAGGGGTTTCACGACCTATTCAGATTTGTCCTGGAGCCTTTGAGGTTTAACGTCCACTCCGCTTATGATGGCGTGGAGGGCCTTGAGCGCTTCCGGGAACGGAACTATGAAATGGTGTTTCTGGACGTTCACATGCCGAAGATGACGGGGCCGGAGCTTATGAAGCTGCTCAAGGAAATAAAGCCTTTACAACTGGTGGTGATAATGAGCAGCGGTTCCGATTCCCGCCAAGTCTTTGAAAAGGCCGTCAAAGAAATGGGGGCGGTAGCCTGCATGTATAAGCCTTTTGAATTGGATCAGGTCATGAAGCAGCTTGAAAGTATTCCGCGCGCATAAAATAAATTTATGGACAAAACAATCCTGATAGTTGACGATGAGCAGGGATACCGTGATCTGCTGCATATGGAACTTTCCGATCAGGGCTACACCGTCCTGACGGCCGCCGGCGGGTCCGAGGCTTTGGAGATCCTGAAAAGAGAGGGCGTGGCCCTCATCATTACGGACATGAAAATGCCTAAAATGGACGGGCTTGACGTGGTGATCGCCAGCAGGCGGCTGCGCCCGGGGATCCCCATTATTCTGATGACGGGATACGCCATAGAAGAGCGCGTCCAGGAAGCGCTCACAAGAAAAGCCAGCGTCTGTCTGCGCAAGCCTTTCAATATCAACGAACTGACGGACCTGGTAAAAACTACGGTGTCTTAGGCTGGCGCCGTTTCCGCCGCGAAGGGGAAAACTCAACTGAATTTTTCAGGTTAACAGTCCGCGGAAACCTGCCTGGTAGTTCGTATGGCGCAAAAACAAAGCGGATAAACTAAAAATAACCGTCCCGGAGGACTGCGATGCCCAAGAAGATACTATTGGTGGAAGACGACCGCAAGATGCTGGATGTTATGCGGCGTTACCTTGAGAACCGCGGCTTTTCCGTTGTTTTTACCGACAACGGCTCCGAGGCGCTGATGTTTGCGCGCGATTCGAAACCGGACCTTGTAGTGGCGGATGTCGGGCTGCCGGGGCTTGACGGCTTCGGTTTGTGCAAAGCCATAAAATGTTCGGCCGAAACAGCCTCCTTGCCGGTAATAATAATTTCGGGGGGGAAGACGGAAGAATCCGACATCGTGGCCGGCTACGACAAAGGCGCCGACGACTATCTTACCAAGCCTTTCGCCTTCTCCGTGCTGGCGGCAAAGATAAACGCCGTGCTGCGGCGTTACGGTGTCGGTACCAGCCCCGGCGCCAGTAAAATACGTGAGCAGGGGCTTGAGCTTGATCCTGCCGCCCGCACTATGAAGCTGGGCGGTAAATTGGTCCCACTGACCCGCAAAGAGTTTGATCTGCTTACCCTCATGCTGGAGAAAAAGGGGCGGATACTCGGGGTGCCTTACATGCTGGAAACGGTCTGGGGCTGCGACATGGCCACCTATGATAACCCCCATACGGTTGAAACCCATATTTCCACCTTAAGAAAAAAACTTGGTCCCAAGCTTGCCGCCCGGCTGGTGAGCGTAACGGGGCACGGTTATAAATTTGAATAAAAGGGAAATGTGAAACAACAAGCGCAAAAAAAGGCCGGTTGGATGCCGGAAATGAAAAAGATGGAAGCCCTTGGCAGGCTATCCCGTAAGGTGGCGCACGATTTTAATAATATCCTGGGAGTCATAGATGGTTATACCACGCTGGTCATGAGCAGTGTTAAGGAAAATGATCCCTTAACGCAGGATTTGCGGGAAATACGCGCGGCCGTAGTCAAAGCCGCCGCTTTTACAAAACACCTTCTGATTTTCAACGGCAGGCTGACGCTGCCCAAGACGCGTTGCGGAGTTAACGAGATAATAGCGGATACGCTGAAAAGGAAGGAATTGGCCCCGGGCGGCGGCTTTAAGATTGAACAGCGGCTTGCGCCTGAACTGCCCGGCATAATGGCCGTCGCGGTTCAGTTGGAGCAGGTGGCGGCAAATCTGCTGCTTAACGCGCGCGAGGCCATGACCGGCGGCGGAACCGCCGTCATAAGCTCTTTAGTGTTGCGGCTTGATGGTGAGGCGGTTAGATCACCTAATCGGGGAGAGGCCGGGCCGCTGTTTATAAAGATTTCCGTCCAGGACAGCGGCACGGGAATAAGCGCGGAAGTCTTTGATCGTCTCTTTGAACCCCTGTTCTCAACCAAAGGAAAAGGCAACGGCGCGGGCCTGGGACTTTCCACGGTTTACGACTTGGTAAAACAGCATAACGGCTGGGTAGAGGTGCAAAGCGCGCCCGGCTGCGGCAGCGAATTCTCGGTGTTCCTGCCGGCGATAAACGGTCAGCCTGAAAAATTCAGTTGAATTTTTCCCTTCGCGGAGCTCAGGTGCGCTTCGCGCGGCAGAGGGCCGCGCATTTTCAACTTTTATCATATGAATTTATCACACTTTACCAGAAAACGCGAAGAGACCGCGGATTTTTCAAAGAGTAATTATGAAGTGGTGTTCTCGGTTTTTATGGTGGTGCTCGCGTATTTTTACCGTCAGAGCCCGCTGATTTCCTACCCCGAAGTTCTTTACCTCTTTATGTCGCTGCTGGCGGCCAACTTCGCCTTTAACCGCATTTTGTCGGAGCGCAGTAAAATAAGCCTCTGGCTGGTGGACGTTATGCTGCTTTGCAATATCGGTATAATAACCGCCATACTTTTAAAATCAGGCGGATACCTGTCGTATTTCTGGGTATTATACCTGTTGCCTATCTTTACCGCCGCATTGACCGGGCGATTGCCGGAAGTTTCGATCAGCGCCGGTTTGTGCGTTCTGGCGCTGGGGATATCCTCGTTGGGGCCGGTCCGGGTGGAAACCGCGCAACTATTCGCCTTTTTCACTAAGCTCGCGGTGTTTGTGTTCTCGGCTTTCGTTATATACCGTATGTCGCTGGCCAAGAGGCGCATGGAAACGGAGGTTACATTCAAGCGCTTCCAGGTGGAAAAACTTCTGGCAGCCGTATCCGAACATGATTCCAAGGCGAGGATGGAGGCCTCGGCGGCCGAAGTCGGGCGTATGACGGCGAGCCTGCTGCACGATCTCGGTAACGTGGTTTCAATAATTCTGATGTCCGCGGAGATAATGGTAAAAGAAAAGACTCCAGATTTGAAAGATGTACAGCGTGTGCAACAGGCGGCCCGGATGGCTAAATGCATCATAGACGGTTCCCTCGCGCTGATAAAGGGCGACCGGTATGAGTTCAGTCCGGCGCCGTTACAGCCACTGATGGAAAACGCCGCAGCCATCTTTGCCATGCAGGCCCGCGGTAAAGGCGTGAAGATATTAATGGGTATAGAGGAAGGTCTGCCCGATATAAAAATGAGCGCTCCGCATATGCAGCGCGTGTTCATAAATACAATAGCTAATTCTCTGTTGTTCTTAAAATCGGGGGGAATAATAAGCCTGAAGGCGGTGCGGACGGGGAATTTAATCCAGGTTTCCATAGAAGATGATGGGCCGGGGTTTACGCAGCCGCTGCTTGTGCGCGGGATAACCGCTTTCGGCACAACCCGCAAAGAAAAAGGCGGTACCGGCCTCGGGCTTTTCAATTCAAAGGAAATAGTGGAAAAACACGGAGGGAAGTTTTCCATACGCAACAATCAGCCCTCTGGTGCGGTGGTGGAATTTACCCTTCCTGTAGCCGGTTCGGTCTAACAGTCTGCTGATAATCCAAATCCTGCAATTCAAGCTCAATTGTGCCGGCGATTTAAACGCTGGTGCCGGTGATCATTTCTCCCCCATAAATTATTTGAGGAAAATTTAAGCTTTTACTGAAGTTTAGCGGAGCTTCTGTAAGTATGCTATAAGGGGAGGAATTTATGAGTAATATTAACCTGAAAAATTCAGTTGAATTTTTCCCTTCGCGGAGCTCAGGTGCGCTTCGCGCGGCACACACCCTCGAAAACCCGGCGCGCATTGCGCTTGGTTTTCGACCCGCCGCCGCGGGGAATCCTGCATTTTTTTGTTCACCTGATCTTCCAAAGGGAACCAAGTTGAACTGCAGGATTCGGGTTAATTTCGGAGTTGCAGCGGCGCTTGTCTGTGCGCTGGCTTTCCCCGCCTCCAGTGCCGGTAGTGAGGAGTATAAATATCTTTCAAAGAGAATTGTTAACTGCGCGAAAATAAACGACATCAACAAAATCGGCGTATTGGGGTTTACGCCTAAAGGGGGGGCGGAGAAAAATGAAACGGAGTATGTTACGGAAAAAATCAGCACATATCTGGCCGGCAATAAAAAACCGGCGCTGATCGAAAGGTCTTTGCTTGAAAAAGTCCTGAAAGAAGCTAAGCTCTCTTCCGCGGCGAATGATCCGGCGGATAATGCGAACATGCTTCAGAATATCCTTTCGGTTGACGCCATAGTAACGGGGACGGTGTTTGCCGCCGGAACAACGCTTAAAATTCTGGCCAGACTTATTGACATGAAAACAGGCAGGGTGCTTTTGGCGGTGGAAACTGAAACAGAGCGGGGGTGGTCGGAGTTCCCTGAAATCCCCGACCTTTCAACGGAAATATCCGAAATTACCGTTCACAGTTTGCCGTCGGGTTGGAACACCGCTGCGCTGCCCTCCATATCCCGTGATTTCAGGGACTCGATTTCAGATTCCGAAGATAGTTCCTGTTCCGGCAAAAGGCGGCATCTTGCGAAATTGAATTCGGAGCTTGTGGATGCAAAGGCCAGATATTGGGCCGCAAAAATGAAAGCCCCGGGGTTCAGCCGGCGGAATCTGAAAAGGAATCCAGGCGGCGAAATAGCAGATTCCGAAGTGAAAGCCAGGTTCTATAAGTTGCTGGCGGCTTATTATGAAGGCGAAACATCCGCGTTTCCGGATCCGGAAAAATTATCAGCGATTTTAGACTTAATGAAAATGGAAGAACAGGTTTCAAACGAATGCGGGCTATACTAGGAGGGGGATATGAACAAAACGCTTATGGTGGCTGATGACGATAAAACTTTTCACCGCATAATAAGCCGGGTGTTTGAAGGCACGGGTTGGTGCGTGGAAACCGCTGACGACGGTGTGAAGGCTTTGGAAAGTATTACCAGCCGGCCGCCGGATATAATACTGCTTGACCTCAACATGCCGCGCCTGGGCGGTAGAGAGCTGTTGATGCATATACGCGCCAATCCGCGGCTGGCTATGATACCGGTGATAATATTGAGCGGGGACGGCGCGCCCAATGAGCAGGCCCTGGAATTCGGCCTCGGCGCGGACGATTTCATTCAGAAACCTTTTAATAACCTTGACCTTATATCAAGAGTTGAGAGCGCGGCTAACCGGGCCCGGCGCATGCTGTCCGCAAATCCGCTTACATTCCTGCCCGGCAGCCCGGCCATACAGGAGGAGGCCGTACGGCGCATAAAAGAGAGCGGACCGCTGGCTTTTTTCTATATAGACATAGATAACTTCAAAGCCTATAACGATGCCTACGGTTATCTTAGCGGCGATAATGTCCTGAAGGGCGCCGCTGATCTGTTGACCGGGTTACAGGCTGAATTCAGGAGGGAAGATATTTTTGTGGGGCATATAGGCGGGGATGATTTTGTGCTGATGTCCGGCCCGGTCCGGGCCGAAGACCTGGCCCGGCGCATAGCCGTCAAGTTTGACGCGCTGGCGCCCGGTTTTTACAGCGAAGTTGATCGGGCGCGCGGCTTTATAGCTTCCAGGGATCGTTCCGGGGCGACCCGGGAATTCCCGCTTATGACGCTCAGCATCGCTATAGTTACAAATGAAAAACGGACACTGGAGCATTACGCTAAGATTGTGGATATAGCCGGGGAGACAAAAAAATATCTGAAGGGAATGCGGAACCGCTCCGGCAGCGTTTACTTAAAAGACAGGAGAACCGATTGATGCGGCCGCGGAAGCCGCGGAGCGGGAATCGATGTGGCTATCCTGGGGTGGAATGCAATGGCTACAATACTTGTGATAGACGATGATGCGATAGTGCGCGACGCGCTTTCCATTTTTCTTGTGCGCGCCGGGCACAAGGTCCTTACAGCCGCCGATGGCCTCAACGGTTTGCAGGTTTTTAAGAACAATTTTCCGGACCTCGTGGTTCTTGACAGAAACCTGCCTGCAATGTCGGGTGCGGGCGTGTTATCCCATATACGCAAGATCTCAACAACAGTTTCCGTACTGGTGCTTAGCGGTTATAATGCCCGGGAGGATGTGGGCTCCTGTCTTCGCAACGGCGCGAACATTTTTCTTTCTAAAGGAGACGGACTTTCTCTTGTGCTCGCCGAGATAGACAGGCTGGTGTGCGTTCAGCGCAAAGAGGAACCACATCCGGGGAAGGCTGTTAAACAAGCGGAGAGTCCCACGGTCAAAACCGCGTCCGGCCCGGTTTCCGGGCGTGTGCTCATTGTTGATGACGACGCTGAAACCCGCATGGTTTTGCGCCGTTTTTTGTCTTCGCTGTTCTGTGAAACCCTTGAGGCCGCGGGTGGAACTGAGGCGCTTGAACTTGCGCGCGCTAAAAGGCCGGATATCATTCTGCTGGATATTAATATGCCGAAAAAAGACGGTGTTGAAGTGCTTCGAGAACTGTCGCAGGAAATGCCTGAAACCGGGTTTATTATGATTACCGGCAATGAAGACGATGAAGTTGCGCGCGAATGCCTGGAATTGGGCGCTTTCGATTACGTTTCAAAGCCGGTAAACCTCGCTACCCTGTGCGGGATCATAAAATCCCGCCTGTCGCTTCAGAAATAGCCGGATCGTAACCCACAATTGTCCAGTTAACCTGAAAAATTCAGTTGCATTTTAAAATACTTCCGAGCAGGCTTTTTCAGCAGACTGCCGGTGTCCGGGTCTGAAACCGGCTTGTTGAAATGATGCCGGGCCAGCCGGGGCCAGGCGAAGAACCTGATGCGTTATTGTGTTATAATTGAATATTAGGAATCCTCCGTCGGTAAACTTTATTTTTAGCGGGAATAACTTTGCCATAACGGGGGATTTTTCAAATTTTAACCGGATAACCCTGATATGGCATGTGAGATAAAACTCATGGTGTTTTTTTTATGAAAACGATTCTAGTCACCGGAGCTACGGGCTATATCGGCGGGCGGCTGGTTCCCCGGCTGCTTGGCAACGGCTATAAAGTGCGCTGCCTGGTCCGCAACCCCGACCATCTGGGCGGCCGTCCCTGGACCGGCGGCGTGGAGATCATAAAAGGCGACGTGCTTTCCGGCGTCGGTCTGTATGAAAGCATGCGCGGGGCCGACGCAGCCTATTACCTTATCCATTCCATGGCCGACGTTCCTAATTTCCAGGCTTCCGAAGAAACGGCCGCGAATAATTTTATAGCCTCCGCCAAAGAACATGGTGTAAACAAAATCATATATTTGGGCGGGTTGGGTTCCGCGGTCGGGGGGCTTTCAAAGCACCTCACTTCCCGCCACCGGGTAGGGGAGATCCTGCGTTCTCCAGGTCTTAATGTCACCGAATTCAGGGCGGCCATCATCGTCGGTTCAGGCAGCGTTTCTTTTGAGATAATCCGTTATCTGGTGGAGCGCCTGCCTTTTATTCCCTGTTTTAAATATCTTCAGAATACCCGCTGCCAGCCTATAGCCATACGGGACGTTCTCAGCTACCTTATCAGCGCTCTGGCCGGACCTGCGCCTGGCAACCGGGTGGTTGAAATAGGCGGCGAGAGCACCCACACTTATCGCGAACTTTTGGAGATCTACGCCCAAAGCCGCGGCCTTAAACGCCGGTTCTTTGACAGTTTATTCTGGTCGCCGGAATTCTCGGCCAGGTTCATCGGCCTCATGACTCCGGTGCCGGCCATGTTCGCGAAGCCGCTGTTGGAAAGTCTTTCGAACAATGTCGTCTGCGCCAACGAGGACGCGTTCCGTTTTTTCCCGGAGATAAAGCCGCTGGATTACCGCACCGCCGTTCAATACGCGCTGATGCGCACGAACGAGCATAATGTGGAAACTTCCTGGACCATGGCGTACATACCGCATTACACCCAGCCCCGTTCATTCATAGATACCGAAGGACTAATACTTGAAGACCGGTATATTTCCGTTAACGCTCCGCCCGACAGGATCTTCAGCGTTTTCTCCGGTATCGGGGGTGACCGCGGCTGGCTCTACGCGCAGTTCCTGTGGAACCTGCGCGCTTGGCTGGACCGTTTAATGGGCGGTGTGGGTATGCGGCGCGGCCGCCGTCATCCCGACAAGATCCATCAGGGAGAGCCGCTGGATTTCTGGCGGGTGGAGCGGGTCATTGAGGGCAGTATGCTCCTGCTGCGGGCCGAGATGAAACTGCCCGGCAAAGGCTGGCTGCAATTTCAGGCCGATAAAGAGAGCGGCGGCTCCTCCATTCTGCGCCAGACGGCATATTTCGAGCCGCTCGGCTTTTTCGGCTACATATACTGGTATTCGCTCTATCCTCTGCACAAGCTGATCTTCGCCGGCCTGGCGGCGGAGATAAAGCGCCGGGCGGAAATGCGCTGACGCAGCAGGCAAGTATGAGCTAATTCAAAGCCGCCGCGTCCGCAGCCCGCAGTTTGCTTATTCTTAAAGCTATTTCCACCAGGTCCAGGTCCGATATCTCCGGGAAAGATCGGGACATCTCCAGCGTTCTGACCGTGGCGCCCTTATTCTCGAAGTGTACCCTGGCTATGGTCAGCCCTTTGTAGCTGATGTCGTATCCTGGCCCCTCCGGCCATATGCAGCCCCTCCTTATACAGGCCGATATGCCGGTGGTTTTTTTCGCCCAAAACCCTTCCCGGAATTTCTTTAATTCCCAGCGCATATATCCCCCCTGACTCGATTTATAAATTGCTTATGCCATAGCGTAGCCGATGACCCCGACAATGTACTGTCGTGTTTGTTTTTAGCAATGTGTTCCCTATCCTAATTTCCTACAATATATGTGACATATATGAGAAAGTATTTCCTCCTGTTCATTGCGATGGTATTCGTCTCCGCGTTCTTTACCGCCGCGCCCGTATGCGCGCGTCCCCGCGGCGCGGCCGATCCCACCAACGCCCTTAAATCCATGTACACTCCGGATTATCTGGCGCTGAAGAAGCGCATTCTGGACCAATTTAGAAATCCAAAGCCCGGCCGCTTCGGCGAGTTCGTCAAAGGCGCTAAAAAGGATCTGGATACCCAGCAGAAGGTAATAGCATTCACCTTCGACGCCTGCGGCGGCAGGCACAGCGGCTATAACGCCGGGCTTATAGAATACCTGCGGCGGGAAAAGATCCAGGCCACGCTGTTCGTCTCCGGCCTCTGGATAGAGAAGAACATGGAGACTTTCAAAGAGCTGGCCAAAGACCCGCTGTTCGAGATAGAAAACCACGGCCTGCTGCATCGCACTTGCTCGATAAACGGCGTCTCCATGTACGGCGTCATTGCCACAAGGAACATGGGGGACGTTGTGGATGAGATGGAGCTCAATGCCCGTAGGATAGCCGAGCTGACCGGCCGGAGGCCCGTATTTTTCCGCTCGGCCACGGCTTATACGGATGAGGCCAGCATTGAGGTCGCCCGGCGCCTTGGCATGGAGGTCGTAAGTTACGACATCCTGTCCGGCGATGCAATGCATAGTTCGGCGAAGACCATGGCGCGTAATATAGTCAAGGGGGCCAGGCACGGAGCCGTGGTGATCATGCATTTCAACCATCCCGAATGGCACGAGCTGGAAGCTCTAAAAACGGTTGTTCCCGCCCTCCGGGATAAAGGCTATACTTTCGGCAAGCTGGAAGATTTTTCCGTAAATTAGATCCCGGCTTAAAATATCCGTTTCGAACCGGCGGCAGGCCACAGGGTGTTTGTGGAATATGCATCGTATCAAGATAATGCGGAGGTCTCATGGATGTGGTTAAATTTTTAGCGGCGGCATTGTTCGGCGCCGCGCTGGGCGCTGTTGCCGCCTGGTTTTACGCCAAATTTAAATTCGGCGGCGCGGCCGGCCTGGCCCCGGAGGAGATTGAAGCGCTCGAAGCCGAAAAGGGGCGACTCTCCGGCGAAAAGATCAAAGCCGAAGAAACCGCTTCCATGCTCGCCAAGACGCTTGAAAAATTTGAAAACGACCTCGCCGCTGAACGCGCCGAGGTCCGCCGTCTGGACACCGATCTGGCCTCAAGGAAGGCCGAACTGGCCGGCGCTTCAAGGCGCTGGGCCGAAGAAAAAACGGAATTTGAGTCCCTTCAGAAGAAAATGGCTTCCGATTTTGAGAACCTGGCCAACCGCATTCTGGACGAAAAAACCAAAAAATTTTCGGAGCAGGGCAGGGAAAGCATCTCCGCCATCCTGACCCCGCTTAAAGAGAAACTCAGCGCCTTTGAGACCCGCGTCAACCAGATCCACAGCGAGGATTCGCGCCATTCAGCCTCGCTCATGGAGCAGATAAAAACCCTGACCGAACTCAACAATAAGGTTACCCAGGACACCAATAACCTTACCAATGCGCTGAAGGGGAAAGCCAAATTCCAGGGCACCTGGGGGGAAGTCGTCCTGCAGGAAACGCTGGAGCTTATGGGGCTTAAGCTTGGCGAGCATTTTCTGGTACAGAAAAAATTTATGGAAGCCGGCGAAGAGAAAGAAGACAAGCAGCCGGACATTATCGTAAGAATGCCGTCTAAAAAAGACCTGGTCGTGGACTCCAAGGTCAACCTGACGGCATATTCGGAATATTTCAACACCTCCGACGAAGCGGTCAAAGCCAATGCCGCCGCCCGGCATCTGGAAGCGGTTGAAAGCCATATAAAAGGCCTCAGTTCCAAGGACTATCAGAGTCTGTACGGCATAAATAGCCTGGATTTCGTGCTTATGTTTATGCCGCTGGAGGCGGCGTACCTCCTTGCGCTTGAAGAAGCCAGGAAGAACGGCAGGAATATTTTAAAATTCGCCCTGGAAAAAAAGATCATGATCGTGACTCCGTCCACCATTTTACCGGTATTCCGTACGGTCGCGCATATCTGGGACCAGGAGAAGCAGACCAAAAACGCCCTGGAAATAGCCCGCCAGGCCGGCGCTCTTTATGATAAATTCGCCGGTTTCGTGGACGACTTCAGGTCGGTCGCGAAAAGCGTGGAAAGCGCCCACCAGTCATGCGGCGACGCCATGAACAAACTGTCCAGCGGCGCCGGCAACATGGTCAAGCGCTTCGAAGATCTTAAGGAGTTGGGCGCCAAAACTAAAAAAACGCTGCCGGCCGAGCTGACCGATAAGACCGTCTAGAGCCTGTCCGACATAAGATTTTAAAGCGAAATTGACGGCTCTTATGCGGGAGCGGGCCTGGTCTTACCTCAAGCTTGGCGAATATGCTTCAGCCGCAGGGGACATGCGGAAGTTTTTTGCCGGTTCCGGAGTCCCTGAGGTTTATGAAGCCGGCCAATCCGAAGAGGGTTTAATTATGGGCTCACTTTCCAATATCCCTTTGTCTATGACCCCTGAGGCCGTTCTTAAACGCCACTGGGGTTACGATACCTTTAAGCCGCTCCAAAAAGAAGCGGTTGAATTGGCTGTCGCCGGCCGTGACTCCCTGGTGGTTCTTTCCACCGGCGGCGGCAAAAGTCTCTGTTACCAGCTCCCCGCCGCCATGGGGAAAGGCCTTGTCCTGGTGGTCTCTCCGCTCATCGCTTTAATGGACGACCAGGTCGCCGCCGCGCGTGAAGCCGGTTTGATGGCCGACGCCCTGCACTCAAATCTTAGATCCGGAGACCGCGGAGACGCTTATTACCGTCTCTCCTCCGGCGCTACGGACCTGCTCTATGTAAGCCCGGAACGCCTCCTGAACGGAGATCTTTACTCCGCTATCTCCGAACGCCTTGTGCTTATCGCCGTGGATGAGGCGCACTGCGTTTCCCATTGGGGACATGAATTCCGCCCCGAATACCGCCGTCTGGCCGAGGTAATGGACCGTTTCCCCAAAGCCGCCCGCATGGCGCTCACCGCCACGGCTACTCCGGCTGTGCAGGAAGATATACGCTTGCAGCTCTCCCTGCGCGCGCCTGAACTGCTCTTGGGCCATCCCGACCGCGCCAACCTTATTTACCGCGCTTTTCCGCGCCGGGATCAGCTTAAGCAGGTAATGGAAGTCGCCCTCCGTCATACGGGCGAGGGCGGCATCGTCTATGCCCAGACCCGCAAGGATGTGGAACGCCTGGCGGCCGGGCTTAAAGAAGCCGGTATTTCCTGCGCGCCTTATCACGCCGGCCTGCCGGCCGAAGAAAGACGGCGCGCGCAGGACGATTTTGTCAACGAGCGGCTGGACGTTGTGGTCGCCACTATCGCTTTCGGCATGGGGATAGACCGGTCTAATGTGCGTTACGTGGTTCATGCCAACACTCCCCGCTCGGTGGAGCATTACCAGCAGGAATCCGGACGCGCCGGCCGGGACGGCCAGCCCGCCGAGTGCGTGCTCCTGTTCTCGGCCCCAGATCTGGCTTTGCACCGCCGCCTGGCCCATCTGGACGAGAACCTCTCTCCCCTGAGAGAGCGCGCCCTTGAACGTCAGTTGCGCGAAATAGGCCGCTACGCCGTTTCGCCGGCGTGCCGCCACCGCCTCTTGACCGAACACTTCGGCGCCCTGTATCCGCCCGTGGGCGTTAAAAATGAAGCGGAAGGCTGCCGCAATTGCGATGTCTGTCTTGGGGAGACCAAAGGTCTGCCTGACTACGAAGCCGTCCTGACCGCCAAAAAAGTTTTAAGCGCCGCCTGGCGAGCCGAAGGCCGCTATGGCTCCGGCTATGTGGTAAATCTGCTGCTTGGCCGTCCCGGCGACCGGATTACGGCCAACGGCCACGACAAACTTCAGGTCTTCGGCCTCTTAAAAGAGGCCGGAGAGGCCGCCGTGCGCTCGTGGATAGATCAGCTGGTAGTTCAGGAGTTTCTGGAAGTTACCGAGGACGGGGAATATCCGTTGCTGCGCATCACCGCCGCCGGCAAAGCTTTATGCAGGGACGAGGGCGTGGTCCGTCTCGGCGTTCCCGCGCCCCCGGCCGCGCGCAAAAAGAAAAAATCCAAGGCCTTGAAAAAGGAAACCGCCTGCGGTCTGCCTCCGGACGAGGCGATCTTCGAGCGCCTGCGCCTGTTGCGCCGCCTGATCGCCGCCAAGGCCGGCGTTCCGCCCTATGTGGTTTTTCATGACAGCGTCCTTCTTGAAATGTCATCCGCCAAGCCCGTCATCCCGGCGGACCTGAGAGGCATAAAAGGCATCGGAGACCGTAAACTGGAGCGCTACGGCCCCATTTTTCTGGCCGTGATCGCCGGACAATCTCCGGAAGAGGCTGTAAAGGAGTTCCCAGGCTAATGGAATTTATGTCTCCCCAACCCGTTTTAGAAAAGGATTTAACCCTGAAGTTCCCGCACGCGCTCCTTATCAGCGCTTCGGCCGGTTCCGGCAAAACTTATACCCTGGCCCAGCGCTACGTCCAGTTCCTGCTTTCCGAAAAAGTTCCCAATAACGATCTTTCCAATATCCTGGCCGTTACATTCACCAATAACGCCGCTAAAGAGATGAAAGTCAGGATCCTGGCCTGGCTTAAAGAATTGGCCCTGGATAAAAATTGCGCCAAGATGGAAGAGACGCTGGCCCTGGTGTCGCTGTCGCGCGAAGAAGTATATGCGCGCGCCGCCGCCCTGGTGGACAGGGTTATAAACAATTATTCCGATTTCCACATACAGACCATAGACAGTTTTCTGGCCCGGGTAATGACGGCGTCCGTGGACGAACTGAAACTGCCGCTGGATCCCGAGATCACCATGTCCTATGACATTCTGATAGACCTGGCCCTGTATTCCATGTTCGCCCGCATCGGCAAATCCGACCTGCCGGCTGAGACCGTGGATAAATTCCTGGCCGTGCTGCCCAAAACCGGCGCCTATCCCTGGAATCCGGTCGAACGCGTGAAAGAGAACTTTAACAATTTTCTTAACCAGGAGGGCAGGACGGAAGGCGTCATCACAGGTTCCCCCGGCGACTATGAACAGCTTCTTAAAGCCAGGTTCGTAGAAGTTCTGAAAGCCTGCGCCATTCTTCAAAAGCGTTATGCAAAACCGGAACTTTTTAAAGACAGCTCTCTTGCCGCCATGGAAGCGAAGAATCTTACGGACTTTCTGGCCTCCTACAGTTTCACCTACGGCGTCCTGAACGGCACCAGAAAGAAAAATTTCCCAGATGCCTGGGAACAGGAAATAGAGAAGCTGAACGATATGGTGATAGACCTGACCGAACTGAACGCCGCGGCCTATTATCACCCGTACGTCGGTATTTACAACCGCTTTAAAACCGAACTTGAGCGCGTAAAACACGGCAAAACCGACGTCATTCACATAAATGATATCGCCAAAAAGCTTTCGGCCTACATAAACACCAGCAATGTCCCTGAAATTTATCTGAAACTCGGAGAGCGTATTTCCCATTTCCTTGTAGACGAGTTCCAGGACACCAACCGCCTGCAATGGAACGTCATCCGCCCCCTGGTTGAGGAGTCCATTTCAAAGACCGGTTCCCTTTTTGTGGTGGGGGACATAAAGCAGGCCGTTTATATGTTCCGCAACGCCGACTATAAGATCATGCGCGATTTTCTGGACAAGGCCGAGGGGAAAAAGAAGGAGGCTGATAATATCTCGCTGGAGCCGCTGGGCGGGGAGCTTAAACTTGTTAATCTGCCCGTCAATTACCGCTCGGACGGAGAAGTGCTGGATTACGTCAATAAGCTCTTCAAGGACAGGCTTAAAAACTCGCCGGAATTGCTGGGCGAAGATATCACCGAGCTGACTTCTTACAAGCAGGCCGTGCGGCCCGGCCGGATTAAGCGCGGCTATGTTAAAACCGACGTCTTTGAGCTGGAAGATCCGTCGGACGGAAAAGAACAGAAGGAGTGGCTGCTTAAAATAATAACGGATGCGAAAAAACGCTATCCCTTGAACGAGATCGCCATTCTGGTCTCAAAGAACAAGCGCATAGAGCCCGTTGTTGAATGGCTGACCGAAGCCGGCATCCCCGTGGCCTCCCTGAGCTCGCTGGACATACGCAAACGCAAGATTATAGCGGAGCTCATAACTTTCCTGAAGTTCCTGGAAACAACTTCGGACGACCTCGCTTTCGCCGATTTTATCACAGGCGATATTTTTACGACCCTCACCGGCCTGAAGCGGCGGGAAATGCTGGACCTTATTTTCCAATTCCGCCTGAAAAATCCCCGCGCCATACTTTATGCGCAGTTCCGCAACGATCCCAGGTACGGAAAGTACTGGGACAAATACCTGGACGAACTCTTCCGCAAGGCGGGCTATCTGCCGCTTTATGAATTTATCTCATTGGTTTACGGCGCCTTCAGACTTTTCGAGAACTTTCCGGATGAGCACGCCTTTCTGGCCCGCTTCATGGACGCCGTTATAAATTTGGAGGCCGAAGGCGTTACCAGTCCGCGTTCTCTGATAGAGTACGCCTCAGGAGAGGATGAGGACAAAACCGCCGTTTTTGCCATAGACCTGCCGGAATACATGGACGCCGTGCGCGTGATGACCTTCCACAAGTCCAAAGGCCTTGGATTCTCCGTTATCATCAATATGCTTTTTGACGAGCGGGAGCCGGTCGAGCCCATGTATTTCGAGGAAACGGACGGCGCGATCCATGTCTATCACATCGTCAAGGCCGCGGCCGAAGTTTCGGCGAAGCTGAGCCCGGTTTATGAGGCCAGGAAGACCGACTCCAACGTACAGGACCTCAATATCCTGTATGTCATCTCCACCCGGGCCCGGCACGAACTTTATAATCTTTTCGTAAAAAAACTGCGCAAGACCCCGGCCGCTGAGGCCAGACTCTCCGACCTTTTTGAAACCTATGAGTCCGCTTTTAAGCCTCATACGCCGGCTGAAAGATCCGGGCTCCGTAAAACCGTCAAACCGGTGGATATAATCCCAGCCGGGACCAGGCCGGAAAGCCGCTTTGAAGCTTTGAAACCCACCTACACCAGTTTTTTTGAGACCGCCGAAGGCGAACTGGTCCATGAAATACTCGCGCGGTTCATAGAATTGCCCGGGAGCCCGGAGGCGGAGATCTCCGGACATTTTAACCGGCTCCGCCATAAATATTCATTCAAGTTCGACAAGGTGAAAGTGGTAAAAAGCATCCTTTCTTTCCTTTCAAGCCGTGCAGCCGCCCCCCTGTTCTCCGCCAAGGAGGGCCGCCAGGTCCTTACCGAGGCCGAATTTATGGATAAAACCGGCGCCCTATTCCGCATGGACCGGGTAATAGTGGATGAAAGCGGCGTAACCGTGGTGGACTTCAAAACCGGGCGCGAAAACACCGAAAAATACGCCGCCCAGATGAAAAATTATCTGGATATAATTTCCGAAGTGTACAACAGGCCCGCAAAAGGCGTGATAGCTTATGTGGATTTGAATGAAACAGCGGCTGTAGGCGGGTGACTGGTTAATGCCGCCGGTATGTTAGTATTGTCGGGAGGGAGATAAGTGTTTTCCAAGGAATTTGCTTATGAATATAATCGAAATAAAAGAGCTTAAAAAAGATTATCCGCTGGGGACTACCATAGTTCCGGCGCTGCGCGGGGTGGATCTGGCGGTGGCCGAGGGGGACTTTATCAGTATCATCGGCCCTTCCGGCAGCGGCAAGACTACGCTGCTGAATGTTATCGGCTGCATAGATTCCCCCACTTCCGGCAGCGTTAAAGTCGGCGGCAGGGAGATTACCGCGCTTAACGACACACAGATAACGGATATCCGCCTTAATAAAATAGGTTTCATCTTCCAGACTTTCAACCTGATACCGGTGCTGGACGTGCTTGAAAACATAGAATTCCCGCTGCTGCTGATGAAGAAATCCGAAGCCGAGGCCCGCAAACGCGCCGAAAAACTTGTTGAGGAGGTTGGGTTGAAAGAATTCTCCTCCCACCGGCCCTCCGAGCTTTCCGGCGGCCAGCGCCAGCGCGTGGCTATAGCGCGCGCGCTGGTCACCAACCCGGACATCGTTCTTGCCGACGAGCCCACCGCCAATCTGGACTCGGTTACCGGCGCCTCTATCCTCGAACTGATGCGGCGCATGAACGAGCTGGAAAAAACCACTTTCATATTCTCAACGCATGACGCCAATGTGCTAAAGTACGCCCGGCGGATAGTCAAGATAAAAGACGGGGTCATAGAGAAGGAGCCGGCCGCCGCATGAACCTGATCCTGACCATAGCCTGGCGCAATATCCTGCGCCATAAGGGCAAGAGCCTGGTGATAGGCATCATCCTGTTCACCGGCGCTTTCCTGATGACGCTGGGCAACGGCGTAATTTCCGGCATGGCCGCGGGTATCGGGAAGAACATCATCGACGGCTTCATGGGAGACATTGTGCTGGTGAGCGACAAGCAGAAGAGCGACAATATACTGCTGGAAATGATGGGCGCGAACATCGAGCCTATTACCTCCTACAAGGTGATAAAGCCGGTACTGGCCGCCCAGCCGTACATCCAGCGCTTCCTGCCGGCGGGCAAGAACCTGGCCATGCTGCTGGATGAAAACACCGCTACCCCCGGCTTCGCGTACCTGATAGGCGTGGATTTCGCCGAGTACCGGAAGATGTTCCCCGACAATTTAAAGGTGATAGAAGGCGGTTACCCGGCGCCGGGAGATCGGGCTATGCTTTTCCCGGATTCCCAGCGCCCCGAGTACTATAATTTTTACAATATCTGGTTTCTGCCCGAGGGCGGGAAGGTGGTGAAGGACAACCTGAGCAAGGAAGCGCTGGCGGATATCGCCTCCCTGCCGGTCTCGAGCAGCGTGGTAATGCTGGGCATGACCAGCGGGATAAACTCCACCAGCGACATACGCTTCCCGATAAAGGGGATAATGCGCTACGGCGCCCTCAATAAGATCTTCGGCCATTTCTGCCTGGTTGATATAGAATCCTACCGCGATTGCCTCGGCTATATAACCGCGGCCGACATGGCCGCGCAGGTGCCCAAAGAGGAGAAAGAGCTGCTTGGCATGGAGGGGGCCGATCTGGATTCGCTCTTCGGCGGCGATCTGATGGCGGCGGACCATAAGAAAGCTTCCGTTAATACCTCCGCCCCCGCCGCGGTCCTTCCCCGTACGGAAGACGGCGCCTACAATTTGGTCTTCATAAAGCTCAAGCCCGGTACCGGCTATGATAAAGCGCTGGCCGGGCTCAACCGTGCCCTTTCCGACGCCAAGGGCGGCGTGCGCGCCGTGCCGTGGAACAAGGCTTCCGGAGCTATCGGAAGCATGGCGCTGATAATAAAGAGCGCGCTGTTCATTTTCGTCATGCTGCTCTTCTGCGTGGCTGTGATCATAATAGTGAACACGCTTACGATGTCCGCGCTGGAGCGGGCCTCGGAACTGGGCATGATGCGGGCGGTGGGCGCCCAGAAGCCTTTCATAGCGGGAATGTTCCTGGGCGAGACGGCCATACTTTCGGCGGTTTTCGGCGGCTTCGGCATACTGTCCGGCATAACGGCGGTAAAAATAATACCGTTGCTGCGCATAACCACCGCCAACGATATGCTGCAGCTGCTTTACGGAGGGGACTTCTTTAACCCGTTCCTGAGCCTGTCCGACATAGCGCTGACCGTATTGCAGCTGGCCGCGGTGACTATCATAGCCGCGCTGTATCCCATGCGGGTGGCCGCGCGCATAACCCCGCTGGACGCTATCTCGCGGGATTGAGAATTTTATGCTCCTGATCCGCTTAAGCCTTCGAAATCTGCTGCGTCAGAAACGGCGTAATATGCTGCTGGGCTCGGCCATGGCCATAGGCGTGGCCATACTTATTACGGCCAACGCCTTCTCGCACGGCATTTCGGACATTCTGTTCAACAAGGTGATGCGCTACGTCACCGGCCACGTAGCGGTGCGCTTCAACGAGCGCGGCGGCGTCATGCGCGAGATCTTCCGCGACCGGGACCGGGTTTGGGAATCCGTAAAAGGCGAGTCCCTCATAGAAGAGGCCGACGAGTCCATAGGCATGTTCTCCCGCGCTATAGGCAACGGTAAATCGGACAATATAATAATGGTGGGGATAAACACCAAGAAAGGGGTGAGCGAAAAGGCTCTGAAAGAGACCGAAGAATCCTTTCGGCTGGTGGAAGGGAAATGGAAGGACGTGGAAAACCCGGCCATCGAGAACCCGGCGATAATTTCCGAGGATAAGGCCCGCTACCTTAACCTGAAAAAGAACGACACGATGCGGGTGCGTTTTCGCAACATGTTCGGCCAGGATCAGGCCGCCCGGCTTACCGTGGTCGGAATCTCAAAGAACGACAACATATTCATGCAGGGAGTGGTGTTCCTGGAACTGGACCGCGCAAAAGAGCTGCTCGGCTACCGCCCCTGGGAGACGGGTCGTCTCAGTCTCACCATAAAGGATCCGCAGAAGAACGCCCGGGCCCTTGCCGACCGCATACATGAAAAACTCAAGCCCGGCGCCGCTGTGATCTACGCCTTCGCGGCCGGGAAGCCCGTGACGGTCCTCGGTTTTAAAAGCGATGATGTCTCGAAAGGGAAAATACAGGGCCTGGCCAAGCTTTCCGCGGGGACTTTCGATAAGGCTTTTAGGAAAGACGGTGTGATACTGCCAGCGGCGCTGGCCCGAAAGCTGGGCCTCACGGCCGGGGGGAAGGTAAAGCTCTCCTACCCGCGCAAGTTCGAAGACGCCCCTAAAGAGGCCTCTCTTACCGTGGCCGCTGTCTGTGCCTACGGCTGCCCCGGCGGCGACGTAGTGCTGATGAACGACGCCGGCTTCTACGACTACTACTACGAGGATATGCCCGCGCCCCCCGGCCCCGGAGTTATACCGTACCTGCCTGAAGGTCCCTGGGCGAAATTGGTCTCCCCGGAATGGATACTGCTCCAACGCACTTATACCACCGACGACTACAAGAAGAAATACCAAGATATCTCCAAGAACAAGTGGAAGGGCACCACGATAGACGTCTCTACTATGTACGAGACCGCCAGCGACATCTTAAAGCTCGAGAGCGTACTGAATATAATAACCATCTCCGCCGTGGTCGTGCTCTTCTTCATAATACTGCTGGGGGTGGTGAATACGCTGCGCATGACGATAAGAGAGCGCACGCGCGAGATAGGCACGGTGCGGGCCATAGGCATGCGGCGCGCGGACGTGCGCAATATGTTCCTGCTGGAAACGCTGTTCCTTACGCTGTTCTCCTCGGCGGCGGGGCTGGCGCTGGGCTTCGGGGTGATGAAGCTTCTTACCCTTATCACGTTTCACCCGGTCGATAACCCGCTGGGTATGCTGCTGGTGAACGGACATCTTTATTTTCTGCCCACCTTCACGGGCATGGCGGGCAGCGTTTTGCTTATAATATCCATAGCGACGGCTACGGCCTGGTTCCCTGCGCGCAGGGCGGCTGAGTTGTCTCCGGCGCAGGCTTTAGGGCATTTCGGTTAGCGGACTGTTAGGGAAATGCGCGGCGGCTTTGAATAAGGGGAAACGATTATGAAATCGGCGGATGAAATCATGCTTAAAACCGCATTCGCGGCGCTTATAATAACTTTCGCTTTTGTTCCAGGTTTCTGCGCCGAAAGCAAAATTGTCCCGATACTTAAGGCCATAGACATGAATTATAAGATGAAGGCGGATGTAAGGGCCGACGTGACGCTTACGCAGCAGCGCGTAGGGCAGGGAACAAAGATAATCGACATGGGATATTTCCGCCGCGATTCGGACGACGCTTTTCTTATAGTCATGAACGCCCCGGAGAACGAGAAGGGCAACGGTTATTTGCGCGTGGGAGACAATTTCTGGATGTATCGCAAGAACACCAGAACGTTTCAGCACGTGAACCGGGACGAGAGCATCGGAGGCTCGGACGCCCATAGCGACGATTTCGAGACCCGCAAGCTGGCCGAACTTTACGGGCCCGTCGCCGATTCCTCGGGAACGGAAAAGATCTCGGAAGAAATGCTCGGAAAAGTTCCGGTCAATAAATTCGAGGTCAGAGCGAAGGTCAACGACGTGGATTACCCCCGGCAGATATTCTGGACGCGCCGCGACAATAATTTGCTGCTCAAACAGGAGTGCTATTCGCTTTCCGGCACGCTGATGCAGACCGCTTATTTCCTTAAGTTTACGCAGATAGAGGGGCGCTACGTGCCGGTGAAGCAGCTGTTTATCGACGAGTTCGAAAAGGGCAACAAAACCATAGTGGAGATATCTAATATGGTTCCCGGAAAGCTTGACGACAAAATATTCACAAAGGCGTATCTGGAGAACCTGAGCAAATAAATTATGAAAAAGTTTTTCATATCCGCGGCGCTGGGGGGCCTGCTGTGTCCCGGCATAGTCCGGGCCGAAGATGCGGCTTCGGAGCTTGAGATGTTTTCAAGTTCCGAGGTGGTTACGCAGGCGGTCTCCGCCGCGGGCCCGGCCGAAGAAAAGAAGACCGTGGGCTTTTCCGGCGAGGCGGTAAGCGTGGTTGAGGACGTGATCTACAGTTCCTCCTCCGCCCATCCGCTGAACTCCTATATAGTGGGCAATTTGCTGCTTGATGTGCGTCTGAAGAACGGCGTCAAAGCCTTTGCCAATATGGAGACCGGTTATTATTCCAGGACGCGGGAGACCGATTCCACACTGCGCGAGGCGTTCCTCGACTTCAATATCGACCGCCGGATATATTTCCGCACGGGGAAACAAGTGTTGCAATGGGGCAGGTGTACTCTCTGGAATCCCACCGACCTGATAAACGTGGAGAAAAAGACTTTTGTGCGCAAGATAGGGTACCGGGACGGCGCTTACGGGCTGAAGGTACACATTCCGTTCGGAACCGCCCGTAATATTTACGGTTTTCTGGATACGGGCGGAGAATTGAATGACCGCGACCTTGGCGGCGCGTTGAAATTCGAGTTCCTGACCGGCAGGACCGAAATGGCGTTTTCCGGCTGGGCCAAACGCGCGCGCCGCCCGGTTCTGGGATACGAGATTTCCAGCCGCCTTGGGAACGTGGATATCTCCGGGGAAGCAAGCCTGGCCCGGCGCGATAATACGCGGTTTATCAGAGACGACGGCGGAACGCTTGATATATACAGAAAAAATGACGATTGGGTCACTAAAGCCGCCGTTAACTTCAGCAAAGGTTTCAGACTCGGCAACTTCAACGACAGGCTGACGGCGGCCGCAGAGTTCTTTTATAATCAGACGGGTTATGTGAAAACCCCGTTCAGGGATGAAGCGGTCTATAACCTGTCCGTTCCGCTGGTGTCCGTCGGTCCGGCCGGGACGCCGGTTTACCGGACCACCGGCACAAAAGAAGAATTCATGCTTGCTAACGGACTTTATGCCCCCAACTACCTGGCCAGGTATTACGGCGCGGTTTTTACCGGCATAAGCCGGTTCATAATAACGGATATGACGCTGAACATGAATTATATACGCAACCTTAACGACGGTTCAGGCGTGCTTTCCACTGGTGTGGCGTATAAGAACATTAACGACTTTTCAGCCGGCTGCCTTGTAAGTTCCTACCTTGGCGGCGCCGATCGGGAGTATACTTTTTCCAAGGCCAGGCTGCTGGTCCAGCTTACGGCCGGGATTTCATTCTGAAATAGAAGAGAAGATAGGTGAACGGAGGCTTTTCAGTTATCTGTTACTGGAGGCCGGCAGAAGGGGAAAATTGTGAAGATAGACGTGATAGGCGCAAAAGACAATCTGGTGGAGAAAGCGGGCGAAATTCTGCTTTCGGCCGGATCGTTGGCCGATAATCTGGTGATCTTCCCTGGCAAGCGGCCGGCGCATTTTTTGAGGAAGTTTTTGGCTGAGAAGAAGGGTTCGGCGCTGAAGGCTCCGGTTATCACCTCCATGGACGGTTTTATAGACCTGGCCGCGGAGGAACTGTGGATCGTTGCGCCGTCCGTGTCGCCGCTTGATCTGGCCGGGGTTCTTTACGGGGGCCTGCGCAAAGAGTTTTGCCATGTCATCGCCCGTGACCCCGGACTGCTTAGCCTGGATCTGTTCCTGCCCTGGGCCTTTAAACTTATAGGAGACTTCGAAGAGCTCAAAATAGAGCTTAAGACGCAAAAGGACCTCTCCGGTTACGACGCCATTCTTCCGGCGGACCTGAAGAGCGTTTCTTTCATCAAAAAACTTGAAAGTTTCAGCCGCCTTTACGGCGAATTCTATGCCGCTTGCGAAAAGGAAAATCTCGTCACCCGCTCCATGAAATACGCGAAAGTGGCGGCGGAAATAGGCCGCTTCGGCCACAAACGTTATGAAAATATAATTTTCGCGGGTTTTTTCGCGCTTACCAACGCCGAAAAAGCTATACTCAAACATCTTGCCGCCCACGGCGCCCGCGTAATTTTAGAATCAGGCCCCGGCCTGAAAGAGCAATTCGCCTTCTTGGGCGAATTGCCTTCAGCCTCCAATCCTGAACCTTCAGTCTCGCTCCATTTTTATAAAGCCGGAGATATTCACGGCGAGATCTTCAAGCTTGCCCAAGTGCTGAAGGCGCCGGCCCCGGGAGATCTGATCGTCCTTCCGGAAGCCCGATCGCTTTTCCCGGTGATAGAGAATGTCCTCCCCGGCGTGAAGGACTACAACATCTCCATGGGCTACCCGCTGGTCTCAACCCCGGTTTACGCCCTGATCGACGCATTGGCCGATCTGCTGGACAAAAAAGGCGAAGGCGGCTACTTCGCCGCCAATTATCTCAAGTTCGTTTTCCATCCATACGTCAAAAATATTTATCTGGGCAAGTCCGCCGAATCCGGACGTGTCGTTTTTCAGACTGTGGAAGAGAATATCTCCTCAAGGGTGAATAAATACGTCGAACTTAAAGAAATAGAAAATAATGAGGAGATACTTGAAAACGCGGCCGCCAAATTGAAAGATTATGGCCGGAAAGAACTGGATGCTTCCGCGGTCCGGGCTCATATAATCCTTATACATAAAACCCTCATCGTCCCTTTCGAGGATATAAAGGATATAGGCGACTTCGCCGCGAAGCTGCTCGCCCTGATCTCGTACATTTCTGAAAACAGCACCGCCCCGCTGCATCCCTACTGGGCCCCTTTTGTGGAGCGCGCCATAGAGCATATAATCGAGCTGCGAAATTCCCGCCTGGCCGCCGAGCGCTTCGACGCCCCGGCGGGGTATTTTAAATTCTTCAAGACCTTCATCCGGAGCGCCAATTATCCTTTCCCGGGCACCCCGCTCAAAGGCTTGCAGGTCCTCGGATTGCTTGAAACCCGCAATCTCAAATTCGACCGGGTCTATTTCCTGGACGCCAACGCGGATATTTTGCCTTCCTCGCGCAAAGAGGATACGATACTCCCGCATTTTGTGCGCGAAAGCCTCGGCCTGGCCACCTACAAGACCAGGGAACAACTGGCCCGTTATTATTTCAACGTTCTGATCTCCGGCGCAAAAGAGGCCCATATCTTCTACAAGGATTCCGCCGCCAAGGAGCGCAGCCCGTTCGTAGAAAAGTTGATCTGGGACCTGGAGCGCCGGAATAAAAAACCCGAAGAAGCCGACGTCCATTTCCGCATCAGGTTTTCCCAGAACGAACCTGCGCCCGTAGCCAAGACCCCGGAGGTTCTTGCCTTCCTGAAAAAGCGGGAATTCTCGCCCTCGGCCATAGACACATATCTCAATTGCGGACTCCGGTTCTATTATAAGTACGCCCTGCGCCTCTCCGAGAAGGACGAAATTTCCGACGAAATAGAACAGCGCGAGATCGGCACTATAGTCCACGAGATCCTGGAAAACTTCTTTAAGTCCCGTGTGGGGAAACCGCTCCATATTAAGGAGGCCGACTATATACACATCCTTGAAGACGCCGCGAAAGTCTTTGACTCGCGCCTGAGAGGACATAACGCCGGCTGTGAGTATCTTATAAAACGGCAGGTGGAGAAGCGCCTGGCCGACATACTTGATTACCATCGCGACAATCTGGCCGGCATAACTATTTTGGATTGCGAAAAAGAATTCAAGGCTTACCTGCCCACCAAATACGGCCGCATAACGCTGAAAGGCCGGGCCGATCGCGTGGACCAGCGCGATAACCGCGTTCATATTCTGGATTATAAGACCGGCGCTTTAGCCCGCGTGCCCAATTGGACCAGGTTCGATTTCGGTTTGCGCGAAGACTGGCCTAAAACGCTTAAATCCACGCAATTGCCGTTCTATATCATGGCGTATATGGGGGAAAACACAGGCGCCGATATCCGAAACATGGACGCCTCCCTGATGCTTTTAGGCCGGGAGAAAATCGTTGAGGAATCTCTTTTTAAGGAAAGGTATAAAAAAACGCCGGACAAGTCCGCCATCTTCGGCGTTTACCGGCAGACTATCTCCGCCCTGATAGAAGAGATCCTTGATGAGAACCTGCCTTTCGTCCCGGTCCCGGACGAGGCGGCCTGCGCGAACTGCCCCTTTAAAATTCTCTGCGGCAGGCAATGGGTGGAATAACGTTGCAACCAAAAGCGCGGTTTTTGCGTATTGCGAATAATGGGTGAAACCGAGATAGAGATAATACGCCGGCGACTAGGCGGAGATAATGCCGTTTTCTCCGGTGTTTTAGTTTGTTAGTGATACGGTAATTCTTTATAACGGCGGAACGAAAGTTTCAAAACGAGTTGTGGAAAACCCCATCGCTTCCCGTGAGATTTTGTGATGCGCCGGACAGGTCCGGAGCCGCAGAATTTGAAGCGCCAATTCGTTATCGCAGGTTTTAACCGGGACTTTTCCTCCCGGGTATAAGGTTTGTGGACGTAAAAAAAATTACAAATAGGCCTTGACAAGTCAATATGTGTGTGCTACACTCCTTATGCAGTCCTGATCTCTCTAATTAGCGCCGGTTGGTGTTTGGGCCCTGGTTGCGGTGTGCGGTCGGTTCGGTTCGGGTTGGTCTGGTCGCGGTGGTTGTGAGGGCCCGGTTCAGAGTGGTGTGGTTCGGGCTTGGGGGTCTGCCCCGGCTCCGGCGCGGTTCCCCGGTCCGTAGCCCGCTCTAGGCGGGGCGGGTTCCCCGGGGTGCCCGGTTTCCGCGGTGGCGCGCTCTGCGCCCCGGTCCCGGGCGGGTGTTCCGGTCCTTGGCGCGGTTTGTGCGCCTCTGGTCCCCCGGTCGCCCCTTAGTCGGTGTGTTGGCAAGTGAGCCAGTTGAAGAGCCCCCGTCCGTCGGGGGCTCTCGTTTTGCGGCCTGAAGAAAGCCAACAGGCCGGCTTTCCTACAGTTTACGGAGTGGATTTAGGGGTTTCTGGGATTGTCCTCGTCGCCGTTAATGTGCGAGAGGGCGGAGTTTTCACCTTCCGCCGCGTGTACCCGGTCTATTATCGTTTGCCAGGATGGTTTCTGTCCCATGGTCACACTGGTCAGGAAGGCCACGTCCACTTTAGCGCCGACATCGAAAGCCGCGCCTATGCCGGTGGTTATAATGTCCAGGTTCTTGGTCCCTTTGGGATCCGAACCGGAGCGCTTGAGGTTAAAGAAGGCGGTGTTGTAGTAGGCGTATGTTGAGCAGCCCTGGAAGACAAATATCTGATATTTGTTCTTAGGGAGTTCCAGCGGCCTGCCGATGTCCTCGGCCAGGCGCTCCGGGCTTAAATACCCGCCGAGGCCGGAGTGGCCGTCGTACAGGAAGATGTCCGATGTTTGCATGCCGTGCACGGCTGCCTTGACGAATTCCATGGAGGAGTAGGGGTTCATTAATTGCATTTCTATCGATACGCGCTTGGAACCGGCGTGCAAAGACAGCATTTTGCGGCGTGGTTCGTTCACTGTCGCTTGAAACCCGGCCGCCTTCAGGCCGGCGAAAGCGTCCTGGAAGGTCTTTTTCCCAAGGTCTCCGTTCTGGTAACTCTCGTCAATGCCTACGATGTAGGTCACCTGCAGAACGTTTCCGTTTCCGTTCTCGCCGTATAGCTTGGCGTACTCGGGATAGGTGCCGCGCGTGACGTCCATGGGCCTGAGGTCGGTCGTTATTCCTACCAGGTCCGCGCCGGTTAGCGGGCAGCCTTCCTGGTAGGGGTTCCAGAAGTACCAGAAATCGTCCTCGCTGTTGTAATGTTCGTCGGTGCAGAGGTTTTTGCGCGAATTAGAGGCGGCGAAACCCTTGCGGTATATGGTCACCGGATCCTTGGGGAGGACGAATTGTATGCGCTGCATGCCGCTGCCGCCGGGGAACAGTTTTGAGGAGAAGACCACGATATCGTCGTACGAATAGGTGATCTTGGCGTAGGATTCGTTCGGGACCTTTTCCGCGCCCAGCAACGTCATTTTGTAGTTGCCCGAGGGGATGCCTGGGGCATCCTCGAAACCGGGATGGGTGGTGAAAGCGCCGTACATGTGCTGCAATTGCAGGCCCACAAGTTCGGAAACAATCTCATTCTGTTCCTGGTTCTCCAATATGCGTGAAACGGGACCGGTATATTCCGAAGGGATCTTGTAAAGCATATAGGTGGTGAACTGCATGCGCGCGCGGCGTGAATCCGAACCATACCACTTTAAATTCGAAGCCTTGAGAGCGGCGGC
>MGVA01000048.1:33282-33681 GCA_001800245.1 Elusimicrobia bacterium RIFOXYA12_FULL_51_18
CTTTGCCGCCAGGTCCTTAATATCTGATGCCGTCACCGTCAAATCGTCGAAACGATCATTTATTTGCGCCGCGTTGTTCAATGCCGAGACATTGGCCCCGCCGGTCAAGCCCGTCATGACTAACGCCATAAATAATTTTTTCATGTTTCTCCTGTTTAGTCGTTGCATCAACCGCGTTTCGGAGTGCTCTCTCTCAGGTGGATGCCGTATAAGTTTCAGTGGCCTTAAAGATGTGGCTTGATATCTATATCATCGCATACCCGGTCAACATTTGCATGGGCCTAAAGACATCTTTTAAACTGAAAAAATACCCGGATATGTCTAGGCCTTTTGGAACACGGCTGTCCCAAGAAAGTTTTCTGATACGTGTCTGCCTTTCTGCAAAAGGGAACGGCAGGC
>MGVA01000049.1 GCA_001800245.1 Elusimicrobia bacterium RIFOXYA12_FULL_51_18
TTATTCTGCTCCGCGTTTATTCCAAAGTACACAAGACCGTATTGCATCCAGTCCCCGCCGGTGTAATAAACTTCTATCCGCCGTTCGCCCCCTTTGCCGTCAGTAAACCGGAATACTTTTATGACCCGGAAATTTTCCTCATTAGGGATCATATTGTACAGCGCGGGATAGGCGGAAACGACATCGTATTGCGATATACACTGATCTGTTATGTCACTAAGCTGGATATTACGGGTTCCGGTGTCCGGCCTGGAGGGCGCGGGGAACGTGTTTTCAGGGCCCTGATCAAGGGCGCCGCTCAGCGCCGGCACTAACTGAGCGTCGGTGCCGGCAATGACGGACTCAAGCGCTGAATTTTGAATATCGGATTGCGCAAAAACCGAACCCGACAGGGTAATCATAATAACACAAGAAACGAACTTAGCAAGTTTATTCATAAAGCACTAAGCCTCCGAAATATAATTTTCCGTTATATTCCCGATACTTTGTGCTAAGTTCCGTTATAGGTGGGTGAAACTTAACGCGCCTTCCGAGTACTATTTGAGAAGGACATCACTGCGAAAGGTAGTCTTCGGTGTTTAAGGATACCCCCGCAGCTTGTAAGATACGGAAACGACTATGCGACCCTTGGTGTCGTTGATTTATTATAGCAAAGTTTCCGGATATATGTCACCGATAAAATGGAGGCGGCAACACTGTTCGCTCCAATGTTTGGGGAAGCATGGGGCCGGACGTGTGAAGAGGCGAAGCAAAAGTTTCCGCGAACTGCACAAGCAACCCTCCGGCAGGTGTTAGATGCCGAGAGTGGACTTCTTATGGATTCAATCCAATGACCAGCAAGGCTTTTAAGGAAAGACTGGCCAAGAGGATATTCATACCGGAGAAAGCCTGGGCCCAGAGCGGGTGGGCCAAAATACCACGCCTGACTGGGACCAAAGCCCCTATCGGCCGCCTTTCATCAGTGATATCATAACTATATAATTCCTTATGTTATGTCGCTATAAATCCGGAGGCATCTAGTGAAACTGTCATTAAGATCAGCGTGCTTTTTATTATTTATCTTTCCCAACCTCTATGCCGCCGACATCCGGCTTGAAGCCCTTGATAAGAACGCCATAAGCGCCGCCCTCCAGACCGCGGCCCCCGGCTTGGCCAAGATCCCGGAAGCGGTGTTCACTAAACCGCCGGACTATGGACGCTACGACATTTCCGGCCTCCCGCGCTGCATCTTCACCGATGAGACGAGGGTTTCGATTATCATCACCCAATCCATAGAAAAAACTCGTTCAACTTTGGACGTGGCCCTTTACAATCTGCAGATACCCGACACCGCTAAAGCGTTAATACGGGCTCGCGACCGCGGAGTAAAAGTGCGGGTAATGCTTGACTATGAACACCTTTACCCAAAAGCCAATTCCGACATTCAGGCGATAGTGGACGCCGGCCTGGATATACGTGTGATGAAAGGCCGCGGCGGTTCCGGCTCGATGCACAATAAATACGCTATTTTCGACGGTACCGCGCTCGAAACCGGCTCCGCCAATTGGAGCCTGTTGGCCGAAATAGGGAGTTATGAGAACATGATGTTTGTCTTTGACCGGGATATCATAAACGGTTACCAGCGGAACTTCGAGTGGATGTGGACGCAGGGCAAGCTGCCGGGCGACCAGTCCGCGGGCTGGCTAAAGCCCGGCCTGTTACCGGCCGCTCCCGGAGCCTCTGTTAGCTTTAACGGCGTGCAGTTCCCGCCGTATATCTTTTCCCCGCGTGGCGGCACGGAAGCCGCCATAGTAAAAGCCCTGGACGCAGCCCGTCAAGACATCTCGATAGCGATGTTCGCTTTCACCTCCAAACCAGCAATGGCGGCTCTCGCCAGAGCCGCTTCGCGCGGAGTAAAGGTAAGGATAATGACCAGCCTGAAATCATCCTTCCCATTCAGGCAAGAGGCCAATCAAGCCCGCATTGAGTACCGCCTTAAACCCGGTCGCGTAGAGAACGGGCTGATGCACAATAAGTATGCAGTGGTGGACGGCAGACTCCTCATCAACGGTTCCTTCAACTGGTCCGAGACCGCCGAGATGCTGAACACCGAAAACACTATCTTCACCACCGACCCGCAGTATGCAGGGCCTTACAAGACGGAATTCGACAAACTTTACTCGACCGCCATCCGCCCTTAAATACCTCACCCCCATCCTTCAGGAAATTGCAGAGGTATTTTTACTAATAACTTTGCGCAATAAATATCGTCTAAACGCAATTCAAAACCATGTAAACAATGTCCATGCCGGTTGTGATGGTTTTATAGCGTGAAAACACTTTTCAGAGGGATGCCGGAGTAAACCCATACTTTGTGGCTCTACTTTTTAAGCAACATTACGGCAAGCCAATAGCAAACCGCGGAAACCAGCGCCGCCCCGGGAATGGTAAGGATCCAGGCCCACACTATCTGTCCGGCTACCCCCCATTTGACGGCAGAGAACCGTTTAAGCGAGCCCACTCCGACAATAGCGCCGGTAATGGTATGGGTGGTGCTTACAGGGATGCCGAAAGCGGAAGCGCCGAACAGCGTGACGGAGGCGCCCAATTCCGCGCAGAAACCATCCACCGGCCTCAGTTTGAATATTTTATTACCCATGGTCTTTACTATCCTCCAGCCGCCGGACATCGTGCCCAGCGCTATGGCTCCATGGCAGGAGAGGACTATCCAGAGCGGGATATGGAATTCCGTTCCAAGATACCCTCCGCTGAACAACAGGCCGGCTATTATCCCCATGGTCTTCTGGGCGTCGTTTCCACCGTGCCCCAGGCTGTATGCCGCCGCCGACAGCAACTGTCCTTTGCGGAACAGGTGGTCCACTTTCGCGGGCGTGGAATGCCGGAAGAGGTGATACACCACAATCCCCAGCCCAAGGCCAAGCAACATACCCAGCAGCGGGGACACAACTATAAACACAATAGTTTTCATTATACCTTTGGCCACCAGCGCCCCGGGTCCGGCTTTGACCAGCGCCGCGCCAACCAGCCCGCCCATAAGGGCGTGTGAAGAACTGGACGGTATGCCGAAATACCAGGTAAGGATATTCCAAGCGCAGGCGCCCATAAGTGTCCCGAAGATCACATAGGTGTCCACCTGCGCGATGTCGATAATACCTTTGCCGATGGTACCGGCCACATGCAGGCCGAAGAACGCGAAGGCGATGAAGTTAAAAAAAGCCGCCCACATTACCGCGTATTTCGGTGAAAGTACGCGGGTGGCGACGATGGTCGCTATTGAATTGGCGGCATCATGGAAACCGTTCAGGAAGTCGAACAGCAGCGCCAGGATTATAAGCAGAACTATCGATATCAGCATGCTATCCATGTTTCACCAATATGGATTCGATGACTTTCGCCACATGCTCGCAGGTATCCAGGGTCCCTTCCGCCACCTCATAGATCTCCTTCCATTTGATCACCATTATGGGATCTCTTTCCGTCTCAAAAAGATGGCTTATGGCTTTTTCCCTTATCATATCGCCTAGGTTTTCCAGGCGGTTGACCTCTATGCAGTGGTCCAGCACCCGCCGTCCGCGTTTGGTATCGTGCATATGCTTCACCGCGTGTGAAAGAGCCTCCGAGGCCTGATCTATAGTGTCCACGAACTGCACAAAATATTCGTCGCGGGGATCCAGCTTATAGAGCCGCATGCGGCCGGTCATAGCGTTGATCAGGTCCAAAACATCATCCAGAGTATTGGCGAGAGTATAAATATCTTCGCGATCGATAGGGGTTATGAAAGTCCGATTGAGCATATCCACTATTTCATGGGAAAGAGTGTCGCCTTCATGCTCAATATCGTGTATTTTCTTGGCGCCCTCGTCATCTATAATGTCGCGCTTTAGGAGCGATTTCAGATATGCGGACGCTTTTACCACATTCTCCGCCTGCAAATTAAGGTAATCAAAGAATTTCACTTCTTTCGGCACCAGGTTAAATGACATGGACGGCCTCCTTTCAATCTTATTCCACACATAGTGTAGAAAAAGAGTGTGAAGGATCTTTAAAGGACATGTAAAATGCGGGTAAAGAAAACCCCAGTCCGCAGGGAGCCTGCTGCGCTTGCGGCTTACGGCACAGAAACATGGCAACCTGGAACTTCTTGTTTATTTCGGAAGGACGAACCAGAATTTGGAGCCCTGTGCCACCACGCTTTCAACTCCGGCGTGGCCGCCGTGGAGTTCCACCAGATGTTTTACTATAGATAAGCCGAGGCCCGTGCCGCCAAGTTCCCGCGAACGGGCTTTATCCACGCGATAAAATCTCTCGAATATTCTTGGAAGGTGGGTTTCCGGTATCCCGCTTCCCGAATCCTCAACGGTAACCTTAACCTCCCGGCCCAGATCAATAGCGGAAATTTTCACAGATCCTTTTTCCCGGCTGAACTTTGCCGCGTTGTGCAGCAGGTTGATCATGACCTGGAAGATCTTATCCCGGTCCGCGTTCACGACAAGTCCTCCGGGAACCTCCTCCGTAAAATCTATCTGTTTTTTTTCGAATAGAGTTTTCACCGCGCGGACGCTATCAACCGCCAGATCTTTCAGTTGGAATACGGAACGCTCCAGGACCGCGCGGCCGGATTCGGCATAGGATATTTTAAGAATATCGTTCACCAGATTGTCCAACCTCACAGCCTGCTCATGTATGGTACGCGCAAAAGCCGGTCCGCTCTCCTTGTCTTCAAAGGCGCCGTTGAGCAGGGTTTCCGCGCAGCCCCTGATGGCGGTCAGCGGGGTCTTCAGTTCATGCGAAACATTAGCCACAAATTCTCTGCGCATATTCTCAAGCCTGCGCGGTTCCGTGATATCCCTGGCAACCAGCACACACCCGCCAACACCCCCGTTTTCCTTTATCGGAGAAGCGATCACGCTCAGCACAAGCCCCGCCTCGGACTCTATTTCCCGCGAAACCTGGCTTCCGCCGGATAGAGCCTTCAGCGCCGCCTCCGCCAATCCCGGTACCACGGAGATGTCGGTGAGGCGCATTCCGGGCACGTTCATGCCGCGCGCTTTCATCAGCAGTTCGGCGCGTGGATTCATGCGCGTTACAACTCCGGCGCCATCGGTTACAACTATCGCTTCGGACATGTCGCGGAAAGCGGCTTCAAGTTCCAGCCTGCGCAGTTCCGCCTCGCGCATTCTGCGGCTTATCTCCGCCGCCATGGAATTAAGGGTTTCCGCAAGCTCCCTCAATTCACCGGATGAGCGCAGAGGTATCCTGCAGGTAAAATCCCCGGAAGCGAAACGCTTGGAACCGCTTATTATTTCCCCGAACGGAGCCGCCGTCAACCAGACAACCAGCCAGCCGGTGGCAAGAGCGAACAACGCGGAAATAAGGAAACTGAATATTATAGTCCTGCGCAAGGATGACATAACACGTTTCACTCTTGCCATAGGTATTGCCAGGCGCACAAACCCCGCGACGCGTTGCCCGTCGCGCACCGGAACGGCCAGATAAAGCATCTCTTTCTTAAGCGTATGCGAATACCTTGTCACGCTTGCGGCCTCATGGCCGGAAGCCTTTATTATTTCCGGCCGGTTCAGGTGATTTTCCATCTTCAGAATTTCCGTATAAGACTGCTGCGAATCCCCCAGCACACGTCCGGAGGCTGAGACGACTGTAACCCTGGAACCGGTTATGCGGCCTGATTTAGTGACAAAAGCGTCCAGATACGGAGTATCCTCTTTCTCCAGACGCGCCAGATCCAGCTGGGCGGCGATGAGCCCGGCCTGTATTCCAATTGATGAATGCAGATCCTGAAGAGCGTGCTTTTCAAGGGATCGGTCGAGAAAGAAAGCGGTCACGGAAAGAGCGAACAGCACTACCAGCACATAAGACAGCAGGATCTTGAACCGCAACGTCGCAAAAAGTTTCATATTTTACGTTTCGAATCGGTAGCCGTAATTTTTTACGGTCACTATCCGGCCGCCTTCGCTTTTAAGCTTTTTCCTGAGCGTCATTATGTGCACATCCACGGTGCGGGTCTGCAATTCCAGAGCGGCATCAATACCCCAGACCAGATCAAGCAACCCCTCCCGGCTGACCACTCTGCCTTTAGCCTTAACAAGCGCTCTTAATAGCTCAAACTCTTTCGCTGTCAGTTCGATAGGACGATTTTTAACCAGAACCAGGACTTTGGAGGAATCTATAAGCAGATCTCCCGATCTGTAAATCTCGCGCTCTTCGTTCTTATCGGAAACTCTTCTCAGGACCGCTTTAACGCGCGCCAGAAGCTCTCTGACGCTGAAAGGTTTGGCCACATAATCGTCCGCCCCCATCTCAAGTCCGACCACCCTGTCCGTTTCACCCGATTTGGCCGTAAGCATAATAATAGCGATACCGGAAGTTTTGTCGTCTTTTTTAAGACGCCGGCAAACCTCAAGTCCGTCCAAGCCCGGCAGCATCAGGTCCAGGATGACAAGGTCCGGACGCTCTCTTGCGGCGGCAGCCACGCCCGCCGGCCCGTCATGGGTCAGAACGGTGCTATAACCTTCTTTTTTAAGATTATAGTCTATCATTCTGGCGATATCTTTTTCGTCTTCAATAATAAGTATTTTTTTCATTATCGATGATATTCCCAATGTAACCGTCCGCTAACAAACAAGGGAACGCTCTTCCTGGAGCGTTCCCTTGTCATTGCGCTATTGTCGGCAATTATTCCGTGAAACATCTTTTATACAGTCTATCGGACTAAGCCGCACCTCATCATCGGGATAATGGCGTCAATGGCACTGCGGGATGTATTATTGTGCGGCGGCCGTCAAATCGCGCTGCACGGTAACCATCATCCCGGCCAGCACCCCGACTACGCGCCGGGAAACAAACTTCCGGTCAAACTCGGCGGTTATCTTCTTGCCGTCCACTTCAATAAAAAGACCGCTCTCGGCTATGGAAAGCTTCCCGCCTTCTTTCTTTATTATAAGATTGAAGTTGTCGCTGCCTATAACGCTGTCGTCACCCTGTTCTATGCTG
>MGVA01000050.1 GCA_001800245.1 Elusimicrobia bacterium RIFOXYA12_FULL_51_18
CGGCCCTTTCCCTCTGGGAAAGGGAGGCTTGCCTTTGAGCGGCTGCTTCGTTGCTCCTCGCTCACAGGCCGCCGGCATGCTCGTTCGTCGCGCCTCGCAGCCATCTCAAATCCAAGCCTCCAACTAGGACATTACTTATGTGAGGCTCAATAAGCTCGGGGTGCGACAGGCATAAGCAAAGTTTGACTCCCTATTATTCAGGAGATTTCCGCTTCGGGAGGTTCAGCGTAGCGACCAAGCGAAGCGCAGGGAGCAAGCGACGACGAAATGGAGGGCAGAGCCCTCCTTGTGGAGCACCGGACCGACTACCTTAAGAGGTCCGGCGTCATCCGCCCCGCGCAGGTGTTAAGCGCGGGGTGCGACAGGCGGGTTGAACCCCGGCGGATGAAAATGCTAAATTCAGGATATGCGAATAAAGCCTATCATACTACTGTTGTCCGCGGCCTTCATGGCCGCCGCCTGCTCCAAGAACAATGACAAAGTCATAGCTAAAGTGGGCTCCGAAAAAATAACCGAATCATACCTCCGCCAAAAACTGGAAGAGATAGCGCCTAACGCCCAAAGCTACCTCGCCACCAAACCCGGCAGGAAACAGTTCCTCGATATCCTGATCAATGAAAAACTGATGATCCTGGCCGCCAGAAAAAGCGAAACAGCCCGTTCGGAAGATTACAAAAAAAGAGTCAGCGTCATGGAAAACGAGCTTAAATCAAAGCTCGAATACTATAAGGATTACATGCTGGCCAAGATGTGGGTGGAAGAACTGCGCCAGGAGAAGATAAAGATCACGGACGCGGAACTGGAAGATTATTACGCCAAAACCCCTTACGAGATAACCGTGGAGCATATCGTCATGCCCACCTATGAGGAAGCCGAAGCCGTGATGAAGAAGATCAAGGCCGGAGCCGATTTCGCCAAGACCGCCAAAGAGAAGTCCATGGACAAGGATAATGTACGCCTGCCGCCGGTGATGTACGGAGAGTTCATGCCGGAACTTGAGGAAATGGCCTTCAAGATGCGGCCAGGAGAGATACAGGGCGTGGTTAAAACAGGGCTGGGCTATCATATCCTCAAAAAAATATCCCATACAAAGCCGGATTTCGCGCAGGCGAAGGAAAGAATACGCCGCATAGTTGAAAAGAAAAAATTTGACGCCTATCTGGACAAGTTCCGGGCGAAGGCGAAAGTGGAGGTCTTCGATGAAAATTACAAATAAAGTATCCGCGTTGACGCTGGCCGCCGCGCTGGTTCCACAGCTTAACGCCGCCGTAATGGATGAATTGGCCGCAAAGGTCAACAATGAGCCGGTGATGATGTCGGAATACACCAAAACCAAGGACATGCTCACGGAGCAGTACCGGGCGGCGATGCCTGATTTTTTCAAACAGAAAGACGCCGGAGAGCAGATAGAGAAAGCAGCGATGGACAAGCTTATAGACGAAGCTTTGCTCAGGCAGAAAGCGGACGCCATGAAGATCAAAGTCTATGACCGCGAATTGGACAGCGGCGTGGCCGAGATAAAAAAGCGCTTTGCACGCGACGAGAACAACGCGCCGTTGAACGAAGCGGCCGCCGAACAGGCTTTCGCCGGCGAATTGCGCAAAGAAGGCCTGAACCTGGAACAGTTCCGTGATCGGATAAAAAAACAGCTGATGGTCCGCAAACTGATCGAAGAAAGCATACGCGCCAAAGCCACGCTCCCCAAAGACGAGGAAGTCAGGGCTTATTTCGACAAGATAAAATCCGTGCTCGACGGCGGCAAAACCGTTTTCGCGGACATGGATGAAGCCGCGGCCCAGGACCTCACGGCGGTGGCGCAGCGCTTCAAGGAATTCACGGCCGAAAGGATCCGCGTACGCCATATCCTGTTCAAGTTCGAAGAAACCGCCCCCCTCACCGAAAAGAACCTGGCGCTCAAAAAAGCCGAAGACGCCAGGAAAGAACTGGAAACGGGCGGGGATTTTGAAACCCTGGCGGATAAATATTCAGACGACAAGGAAAGCGCCAAAAAAGGCGGAGACCTAGGCTACGTGGTCAAAGGCATGCTGCCGGAAGAGATAGACAAGCAGGCCTTTGCGCTTGGGCTCGGAGAAGTCTCCAAGCCGATAGCGACCCAGTTCGGCTATCACCTCATCCGGGTAGACGAAAAACGCATCGCCACAAAACTCAAATACTACCAGGTAAAAGACGATCTGGAACAACTGCTCACGCAGGCCAATTTCGGCAAAGAACTGACAAGTTATCTCCAGGAGCTGCGCAAAACCGCAAAAATAGAAAATTTCGCGGCCGGAAAGCGTTAGACTTGAAACCTAAGATCATATTAACCGCCGGCGACCCCCTGGGAATAGGACCGGAAATCGCCGTAAAAGCCCTGTCTTCCCGCGCCGCGGCGGGGCTTGATATCACTATTATAGGAGACAGCGCCGCTCTAAAGGCCGCCGGCTTTAAAGCCGGGCGGGCGGTCTTTATCCCGATGGACGCCGCCGGCCTGAATCGCAAAGAACGCGCGCCCCGCGCCGCGGCCGGACTTGCTTCCTTCAAGGCCGTAGAACTGGCCATTAAACTTTTAAAGAGGGCCGGTGCCGGCGCTCTGGTCACCGCTCCGGTATCCAAAGAAGCCTGGCGGCTTGCCGGCATCCCTTATACCGGACATACCGAGCTTTTACGGGCCCGGACAGGCAGAGAACCGCTCATGGGCTTCACGGCGGGGAAGGCCCGGACCGCTTTGGTTACCGAACACTTCTCGATAAGACGCGTGCCCTCCGTAATAACCGCGGGACTGGTAATAGAGAAAGCCCGGCTTTTTGCCGAAGCCCTGAAAACCGCCGGAATTAAAACGCCCCGTATAACGCTAGCGGCCCTCAACCCCCATGCCGGAGACGGCGGCCTTTTAGGGATGGAGGAAATCACCATTTTGAAACCGGCAGTTGCGCGTCTGCGCGCCAAAGGCCTGGACATAAAAGGCCCGGCGCCGGCGGATGCGGCCTGGCGGGAGCATCTTAACGGACGCTCGGACGGCCTGCTATGCCTTTACCACGATCAGGCGCTGGTGCCGCTTAAGCTGATCCCGGGCGCGGAGCGGGCCGTGCACTGGACCTGGGGCCTGCCTTTCATCCGGACTTCACCGGCCCATGGCACAGCCTTCGATATCGCGGGCAGGGCAATAGCGGACGCCGCCGGCATGAAGGCGGCTATTAGTTCCGCGGCCGGCGCGGGAAATAAACGATGATGGAATTTATAGGTTACCTGGCCTCGGCGCTGGTCGCGGGCTCCCTTGTAATGACGAACGTTTGGCGGCTCAGGCTTCTGAACTTTATAGGGGCGGCGGTATTCGTCGTCTATGGAGCCGTAGGGCGGATATATCCGGTAATAGCCGTGAACCTGTTCATCGCGGCGACGGATCTCTATTACCTCATACGTATGCGCACAGGCAAGGATATTTTCAAGTTCATGCCGGTGGGCGCCGGGGACCCTCTTCTGGAAAACTTCCTCGCCTACCATTCACGGGATATCTGGAAATTTTTTCCGGATTTTTCGCTCAAGACGATAGCCGGGCCGCGCTGCGTCTTCATACTGAGAAATCTCCTGCCCGTGGGTCTTTTTATTTACACGGAAGAATCCGGCCGCGCGCTGATACACCTGGACTATGTTATTGAGGACTACAGGGACCTGAAAAACGCGCGCTACCTGTACAACCGGCCCCAGAATCGGGCGGATTTCAAGGACCTGGAATATTTCACGGCGCTGAGCGCCTCTCCGGCGCACACAGCCTACCTGCGCAAAATAGGATTCTCCGAGGATCCGAAGGAAGCGGGGCGGTTAATAAAGAAAATATAATTTACGGGATTTGCTCAAGCCTGATCTCCGGGCCTTTGGGCACGGGCGCGGCCGAGTAGAAATCGTGCTCCCTGACCGCGTTTTCGGCGGACATGGCCAGAGGATCCACGCGATAGAGGACGAGCGTTTCCCGCGGCGTCCTTTTAACGCCGGTTATTTTGAATATGCCGCTCGGCAGATCCGACACCGAGACCAGGATCAGCATATAATCCTTTGAAAAATCGACCATGGGGAAATGACCCTTATGCGAAGAAGCGAAAGAGCGCCAGGTTTGAGAACTTGTAAAGAGCTGATAATCCACCGGAGCGGTTATCCTGGGCATTGCCCCAGCCGGCCCGCCAGAAGCGGTATCGCCGAGGCCTGGAACAATTGAACGATTAAGCGGCGGCGCCACGCCTTCTGAAAGCGAAACAATAACTTTTTTGGCCATATCTTTATCCGTGAGGTGTATAGGAGGGATCTTTTTCTTGTTGGAGCCGGACATTTCAGTCAGCCTGTCCATCATGCTCTGAGGGTCTTGCGCCACTCCGGAAAACTCCCCGTTTTTGATCAGCATTATGGCCCCTTCGGATCTAACGCCGTCCGTTGAAAGTCCCGTTCTGTATGAAAGCGGGGCCTTTTCCCTGGTATTGGCGCTGTCAGCGGCTTCCGCGAGTATCCGTTGGGCTGTCGCACTGGCGCTGAACGCCGGAACCGGCAACCTGGAATCATAATAGTTCAACGCTATGAGGCCGGTGAATAAGCAGATGAGCCCCAGGAAGAACGCGATAAGAAGTTTAATGATCTTTATGTTCATAGCGCCTGCGGCACCGGATCTGTAAATCCAGTAAATAAGGTGTTAATAACTTTCTAATTGTACAATAATTTAACTATAAGTTATTATTTTCGTAACATCCGAAAAGTAAAATTAACAGACCGGACTTTTACACGGTTTTTATCTATGAAAAATCGCACCCGCGGAAAACGATATGGAGTTTTAATATGAAATATTGGGCATATGTAAACAACGAGGTTCTCGGCCCTTACGAAAAAGATAAACTCTTTGAAATTTCCGTATTCAACGCGTCCACCCTCATCTGTCCCCAGACCCCTGTGGGAGAAAAGACCGAAGATTGGAAAGAAGCCTCCACTTATCCTGAAGTGGCCGCTTTGCTGAACGCTCCCGGAGCTTCCGGAGCTGCGGCCATGGAACAGACAAAGCCGGAGCCCGCCTCTTCCACCACTCATCTGCCGAAACCAGGCACTATCCAGCCGGAAGTGAACGTGGAGCGAGCCATACCGGTATTCAACGCTGAAATGCCGGAAAACAAACTAAAACCTCTTTCCCTTCATAAGCTGGACCAAACCCCTCCCTTATCCACCCATCACATAAACGATACAAATTTAGAAGTCACCCGGCTGGGAGAGGCAAAAGCGGCTCCGAAAGCGGAAGAGCCCAAAGCCGCGCAGAGCTTTACCAGCGCTGAATTCGACCCCATGACACTCTCGCAGATAGGCAAACGCAGAGAAGTCCCTCAGCCTGAACCGGTTACGCCTTCGCCCCAGCCCGCGGAGATAACCGCACCGGAAATATTTTCCCCAGCCCCTCAGGAATCCACCCCCGCTTCAGCAAAAGCTGATGAGGATAAACCCTCCGCCGAAGACGCCGGAACGCCGCTCCCTATTTCCGAAAACCCGGCGCCCGCTGTAACCTCCTCATTTGCCGCTGAGATAACTTCAAAGCTGGAAACTTTGAGCCGGGCCGCCTTGACCAAACAGGATATTGAACCGCTCAAGGAACGGCTGGACCAGATGGGGGAAGCGCTGGCTTCCATAAAGAACAGCCAATTCCAGCGCGAAATAATGGATAAGATCCAATATCTTGAGAATTCACTCTCCGACATCAAGGCCTCTATGGCGCAGGCACCCGCGGCCGCGAGTCCCAAATATGCGTCTATAGAAAGCAATTCCGTCAGCATGATGTCCCCCCAGCCGCTAAAGGAAGCGGCTCCCAAGAAAAATTCCGAACCCGAGAAAACAGTAAAAACGGAAATAGTGGACCAGGGTTCCAGCGGAAAGGGCGCAAAACTTGCCGCTTTCGTAAAAAAAATATTCAACCTGTTTTTAACAATTGTATTATTGGCCGCGGTATTGGGCGGAGCGGCCCTGGCCCTTAAACATTTCGGCGTTTTTGACGTAACTAAATTCCTGCCCTTCCGGATACCCTATTTAAGCTCCCCGCAGGCCGGGACACCGGCCGCGTCCTCTCCCCAGGGGTTCCCGCAAAACGGCGAAACCCGGACGGAGAACCAAAACGCCGGACAGGCGGCGCCGGTCCAGACCGAACCCGTAAAGAAAGACCTTTCGCCCGAGATTATTTATATCGGCAGGACCTACGCCGTGGAAGCCGGAGGAAACACTCTTGAGAATATGATCTATAAAGATGCCGCGGCCAGGAAAGGCAATCCCGGCGAAACCAACTGGCAGGTCAAAGAACTGCCGGACAACATCTTCGAGTTGGACGCCATTATCCCATTAACGGGCAATGCCGGACAGCTGACCTACCGCTATGAAGTGGATTACACCCGGAAGAGCGTAAAATCGCTTGACGATATGAGTAAAAAACCGCTGGACGACCTGTTGAAAAAACAATCTTCCTCCAAACCTGCCAGGTCAAAGGCGAAAAGGAACCGTAAAGCGGCGGGAACCGTTAGCGCCAAACAACCGGGCCCGGCCGCCAGGCAGGCGGCGCCCAAAGCCGCTGCACCGGCTGAAGATGAATATGAATATGTGTATGAGGAGGATACCACCGGCGGCACGGAAGAATAAGCGCCCCCCCTACCTTACGGTCTCAAGCCTGTCCTTGGCTTTCCGCCTTTCAAAAGCCAGCTTTACAATCCGATCTGATAATTTCACGGGATCCAGTCCGGTATTCTTCCATAGGGTCGGGTACAGACTATGCGAGGTGAAACCGGGGATGGTATTTATTTCGCAAAAATAAAATTTGCGCTCATTTTTCGGATCGACAAGAAAATCCACCCGGGCCATACCGTGGCACCCAATGG
>MGVA01000051.1 GCA_001800245.1 Elusimicrobia bacterium RIFOXYA12_FULL_51_18
TGTACATCTGCTCGCGCGGAAAAGGCACATACTTCATATCCGCCTGACCGGCAAGCTGCGTTTTCACTTCATCAAGCGAGGGCAGCGCGGGAAGACTTTCCGCGAACACGGACGGGACCAGCGCCGCGCCCATAACCAACGTTAATAGTATTTTCATAAATGTTACCTCCGCAGAATATCGATTTGCGATTAGTATATCTTATCATACCATAGGTTGTTGGACAAATGGCTTTAGCCCCATCCCCCCATAGGCCAAAAGGCCTAATATCCAAGAAACGGTTAGCTTTTATATTGATTCGGAAGATTCGCCGGAACTATCAGCGCAGGCAATGCCAGAGTTATGGATCTTCGGATATTTTTGTGGCTTACAACATCCGCTTTTAACACAAATGCGTCTATCTATACAGCAAAGTCGGTTTTATGACTTAGCAAAGATCATCGACGCCATCGGGGGAATGATTGTCTCTAAAACCCCCGCGGCATCAACCTCGGCTTCCTGATTTCCCAGCAGATTTATATACCGTCCGGGCGGGATGTCCGGAGATACCAGAACTCTCACCTTTTGCGTCCTGGAGGATTTATTGAAGATCACAAGCGCGCAATCGTCGAAATAGGCGCGGGTATAACCATAGAGATCGGTTTCAAGCAATACCGTGTTACGGTTCCCGTACCGCAATGCCGGATGGCCGGCACGAATATGCCCAAGGCGTCCGCTATAGGTGAGCATTTCTTTTTCCTGTCCGGAAAGCTCGTCGGCAAATCGCATATCCCTGCGATTATCGGGGTCTCCGGCGCCCGTCAGGCCGTACTCATCGCCATAATAGATCAGCGGCGCGCCGTCTATCGTGAAAATAAACGTCAAAGCGTTTTTCAGTCTGGCGTAAGATGAATCATGGTCCACTTTTGGCGGCTTCGCATAGCCGACCTCACGCTCGTCCCGGATCGTATCGTCCGGAAGGTCGCCGTCGGCGAACGCCATAAACCGCGGTTTATCCTGGTTGCCGACCAGGGGAGACGCGATGGTTTCCTTCCCGTAGGTCCTCTCGCTCGCTTCCAACGCCGCATCCAGGTTTTGAAAACCATTCCCGTCCTTGGCAAATGCAGGGACAATGGCGTCGTATAGCGGGAAGTCGAACTGCCCATCCAGTTTGTTCGGGCCGACAAACTCCATAATTCCCTGGCGGCTCAAAAACGTTTCACCGACCATGTAGAGCCGCTCATTCCGCTTTTGTTCCACGGTTTGGCGCAGATATTTACGCAGATTAGACCAGAATTGATGCTGAACGTGTTTTACCGCATCCAGCCGGAACCCGTCGGCGTCCGTCTCTTCCAGCCACCATTTCGCGTTTTCAAGAAGCGTCTTGATCAACGACGGCTGACTCATATCGAACGTGGGGAGGAAGCGGTCGAACCAGGTGGTGAACGAGTATTCATCCCAGAGCCGGAGATTCTCGCGGCCATCAGGGAGCATTAACGGAATGTACCATTCCGGATGTTCCCGCCAATAAGGATGGGCGATATGCGTGTGATTAAAGACCATGTCCAGAAGGACGCGTATGCCTTCACGATGCGCGGCGGAGATGACTTTTTTCAGAAGCGCCATATCTCCAAGCCGGTGGTCTATCTTATAGAAATCGGTCGGCCAGTAGCCGTGATACCCTGAAAAATACCGGTACGGAGCGATATATTCCTGAAACGCCTTATCCGGGTTCTGATAGACAGGCGACAACCATATCGTGTTGACGCCTAGCCGTGTGAAATAGCCGGTTTCTATTTTGTCAGCTAGGCCGGCTAAATCCCCCCCGTGGTACTCGCCGGAATAAAGGATGTTTGAGTCCTTAGTCGGAGCGTCGTTCTTAGGGTCGCCATTGCTGAACCTGTCCAGCATGGCAAAGTAGATGACGGCGTCGTTCCATCGAAAAACATTTTGCGGCCCCAGGGGTATCCTCAGCGGACTGGACATTCCGTTTTTGTCGTCCATAACCGCGACGCGCAAAAACGAACCGGCGCCTTCCCCCTCCACATTCACCTTTAAAAAATTCTTCTCCACCGTGAATTCCGCTTTCCGGTTGGACCCGTCGGGCTTCTGGATTATGGCGGATACTTTAGACAGAGGTTTGCTATCATTCGCGGTCGCCGCCTGCAAGATTATCTCTTTTTGCGTTTGCCGCTTCGCAAGAAGATGCGGCCGGCTCTTTGTCTCGCCCCCTCCGATAGTGAGGAGCGAATTCCGGTATTGGTCATTGGAACGACTTTGATTGCCCGGATCGGATATCCATTCTCCGTCCACGACAAGTTTATACATATGGGATCCAGCGTCCAGGGAGACAACGGCATCCCATACGCCGTCGTTGTCATCATCCTTCATCGGATTGGCCGCATCGCTCCATCCGTTAAAGGTCCCCGCAACAGCCGCTTTCTTTACCGGCTTATCGGGCTTATATGTAAACCGCCGGCTGGCTTTACGGTTAACTACGAGCGTGAGATAGATCTTTTTAGAGATGTTCGCCGTGTGTATGTTTATCGGCAGATCGATCAGCCCCAGGCGGTCTTCCGGAATAGTTATTTCAAGAAACCGGCCGTTAAGGTTCATCGGAGCCGCTGAATCTCCGGACTCATCGGCGGACATGATTTTCGTCAGGGCATCAACGTCCATATATCGGGAAAGGTCTATGGTCAACTTTTCCCCGGAGTTGACATACGCAACCGGCATCCAGCCCAGATATATGCCCGTATCCGGAACAATACGGTATAACGCATCTTTGTCGACTACGGCGGCGGACATCACAGGCCGGCCCGCGGTTTTTTCAGCCGCGGCGGCGTTTGGGGCGCCCGATAATAACGGTATGGAAATAAAAACATGGTAAATCAAAAACGTTAAATAAGTGCCGGCTGGATGCTTCATTTTTTCCTCCGCAAAACGCATGCATTTTCCGATAAAACAACACTTCAATTGTGATTTTTGAGTCAGAAAAGTTGGAGGAACAGAATCAACTTTATATATTGCCGCTATCCGGAAAAGAATCCGGCGCTGGTTTGGGAGGAGTTGTCACCACTTTCCAGAAAAAATAGACGGTGAAAGCGGTGATCGCCGCTTCGGCGGAGATAAGCATCAATAATGCTTTTGCGCTCATAATGCCCCCGGTTTTCGATGCGCGATATAGACCAGCCTGGCTATCCCCACGAACAAACCCGCCAATAATATTCTAGCTACGGCGACATACGGGGTGATCTTTTTTGTAAGGACCGCCCACATCTCCGGCGCGCTGCCGAAAAAAACCACCAACAGGAATACCGGGGTGACATATTTGATTATGTGCTTAAAAACTATCGGTACGGTTATATCCGCTCCGTCGGTTATTTCCTTCCAGCCTTTTTCCATTCCGAATATCCACGCGAACAGGATTACTTCCGCCAGGGCAAATACCACCAGGGAAACGGTGCCCACCCAATAATCGAATTCATTAAAAGCTTCCTGCGACAATACGCAGGGAATCCCCAGCAGCAATACCGCGGCGCCGACAGTCCAGGCCGCCTTTCTGCGATCCCAGTTAAAATTGTCCTCCATAAAGGCCATGCAAGGAGTTCCCATAGCCAGAGATGAAGTTATGCCCGCGAAAAACAACAGCCCGAACCACATAAACCCGGCCAGAGCCGAAAGCAGCGCGCCCCACTGGGCGAAAAGGAACGGCAGCGTCACAAATCCGATGCCGAAACCGCTGCCGCCTTTGGTCATTTCGATAACTTTATCCACCCCAAGATAACCCACCGCTATCGGGATAATGATCGCCGACCCCAGTACTACCTCCACAAATTCATTCATCCAGCCTGCGCTCATGGCGTTAAGCGCTATGTCGTCTCCGGACTTTACGTATGAGGCGTAACAATGGACGCAGCCCATCCCCAGTGAAAGCGTGAAAAAGATCTGTCCCGCCGCGTTGCGCCACACCACCGGATCCCAGATGGAGCTGAAATCAGGTTCCCACAGATAGCTAAGCCCAAGAACTCCGTTATATACCGCCCCATGCTCTCCCGCGGTAAGAGTAACCCCCCGTACAGCCAGGATCACGCCAAAAATGAGAAGCAGAGGCATGCCGATCTTTGCCGCCAACTCAACTCCGCCTTTAAGACCCCTCGACAACACCCAGGTGTTAAGCAGTACGCACAAAATCCAGAAAACAACAGGCTCCACCGTGGTAAGCCCTATATAAGAACTAAAAAAAGCAGACACTTCCGCCTGCGTTTTCCCCATGAAATGGCCCGCCACAGAATGATATGCCCACGACATCGTCCATGATTCCAGATAACAATAATACGCCGCGATCGCAAGATTTGTGAATATTCCGAGCACGCCTAGATATTTCCAAAAAAAACGCTTATCCAGGGCATCAAACATGAACGGCGCGCTGTGTTGCCCCGACTTACCGCCATAACGCCCCATGGCCCACTCCACATAAAGCAACGGTATGCCCATGAGTACGAAGCAGACAAGATAAGGGATGATAAAAGCGCCACCGCCGTTCTGGATCGCCTGCGCGGGAAACCTGAGGAAATTCCCCAAACCCACCGCGTTCCCGGCCATTGCCAGGACCAGACCGATCCTTGAACCCCATGCTTCCTGATTTTTAATTGCCATATGGAAATAATAGGCATCAGCCGTCGTAAAAACCGAATAAAGCCGTCCGCCTTCCGGCGGACGGCTTTATTTTCGCCGGGGAACTTATCTCCGCGCCACGGCGGCTAAAGAGAATAGTTTATCCGTCGCGGCTTTGAGGCCGTTATGAATCCCTTCCACCTTGTCTTTCGCCCAGAGGTTCTTGTCATCCCGGAGGAAACTGGTCTTATCCACGCGATTATCGAAGCGCCCTATAGGCAGATAATATTTTTTTTCGCCTTTGGCTATGGTGATAGTGCCGGGAACCTCGCTGTTCTGCTCCAACCACCCCATATCATCGCACCCGTAGTCATTCATCATCACGTCTATCGGCACTCCGTGGTGCAGTATGGAGCCGGGATCGTTGGGGTCGGTGCGGGCCGCGTTCTTCCTGCGGGATTCTTCCGGTGTAACCCATACGTAAAGTATGACGGCGCGTTCAAGTATCTCCGGAGCCAGCTCCCCGAGAGAATACTGGTAGCCGAACGGGGCTTTTAGCGGCATCGAAGAACCGTCAGGACCGCCCCGGGCGGCCTCCATAACAATGGTTTTGCCTTCGAAAGAAGCGGGATAGGCGGCATGTTTTTCGTTCAGCAGCTCACGCGCTTCTTTTTCAAGCGCCACCGCCACCGCGCCGGAGGTTGCGGAATCCAGCTTTGCCAGGCGCGGGGAGATGCCGGCTTTTTCCCCGGCTTTATCTATGCGCAGCATAAGCAGCCGGCCGGCGGATTCGGCGCCGACAACATTTCTCCTCATGAGATCGTAATAGTCTTCATTGAGAATATGGATAAGAGTCCCCCAGTCATTGGGGTTAATAAAAGGCTTATCCCCAGCCTTAAAGAACATTCTGGCCTTGCCAAGCCCGGACAGTTCATCGTCTATGCGGCGCATCAGATGCACGTAGGGGAAGTCGTCAAGTTGTAAGTTTTCGCCTATGTGAAAATCCTTTCTGAGAGACTCAGGAGGCACATTGGTCAGATATCTTCTGACCTCGGATTTACCCGAAGCCGGGAGAGCCAGCAAAAGCACTATATCGAATGTTTTTTCCATACCACCTCCATTTGTCATACACTGCGCCCAACTAATGCCCTGGGCGGATCATAGTCGGGGAACCATTTATGGGGACCGGTCCGCGAGGCCAGCCAAGGGAGTCCTGGCCGCCCTGAGGAGTGAATTCTCGGGACAATCAGGCATATCTCTTGAAGGGTATTCTAAATTATATTTATCCTCACTGGCAAGCGTACGCATTGGCCCGGAGCCGGCATCTTTTTATCCGTTTATGTATTAGGTATAATTTGCCTATGACAAACCTTGAAATAATGTGGATAGTTTTTGGAGTAACCTCCCTTTCCCTGTTCATAGCCGACATTAAGATCTCCGCCGGCAGAGCCCATGAGATCTCCCGGAAAGAAGCTTTACTCCTTTGTTCCTTCTGGGTGCTTATTGCCACGATCTTTGGATTTCTGACCGGCTATATGCTGGGTTATGAAAAAATGCTGGAGTTTTTTACCGCCTACGTCATTGAGTACTCATTGTCGATGGACAACATGTTCGTCTTCATTATGATCTTCGCCTATTTCGGCGTCCCTCGGAAATACCAACCGAAGATATTAACCTGGGGCATCCTGGGCGCGATCGCCATGCGCTTTATTCTCATTTTCGCCGGCGTGGGCCTGATCAACTCCTTCAGCTGGGTAATCTATCTTTTCGGGGGCATTCTGATATTCACCGCGGTCAAGATGTTCCTGCAAAAAGATGGGGAGATGGATCCCGGCAGGAATCCGGTGCTGAAACTGTTGAACAAGTTCATGCCAATGGATAAAACATCGGATACCGGCGTATTTTTTGTAAAAAAAGAAGTCTTGTACGCCACCCCCCTTTTCGCCACGCTCCTGGTTATAGAAACTTCGGACCTGATCTTCGCCGTGGACTCCATCCCGGCGGTACTCGCCATTTCAAAGGATGCTTTTATAGTCTATACCTCCAATGTTTTCGCCGTGGTCGGCTTGCGTTCCCTTTATTTTTTTCTGGCCGCCATCATAGATTCGTTCCGGTTCCTTAAGACCGGCATATCCATAATTCTCTTCTATGTGGGGCTTAAGATGATGGTTTCAAATTTTATACATATTCCCGCGCTCCTGTCTCTCAGCGTGGTCCTGGGCATCCTGGCCGCATCCATAGTTCTGTCGATTGTTATAAAACCCGGGAACCGGCTTCCTCCGGTTCCTTGAGAATAAAGGCCCGCAACGGCAATAAAAAAGCCCCGGATAATCGGGGCTTTTTTATTGTACGGATGAAAAGCTTATTTTTTAACATCTTTAACATCAGCCGGCTTTGCCGTTTCAGCGGCCGGAGCATTTTCCGGCATCCCGGCTTCGACCGGCATGTCCGCTTTCACAATATCAAGCAGTTCCACTTCGAACACAAGCGTGGCTCCGCCTGGAATAGCGCCAGGCATACCTTTGTCGCCATAGGCCGTATCGGAGGGGCACACCAGTTTGGCCTTTCCACCGATTTTCAGTTTCTGCACGCCTTCGGTCCAGCAAGAAATAACGCCGTTAAGCGGGAATTCCGCCGGAGTTTTACGGTCCACGGAGCTATCGAACACCTTACCGTCCGGAAAAGTGCCGTGGTAATGAACTTTTACCATGTCGGTAGCTTTAGGGCTGGCGCCATTGCCCTCTTTCATGGGTATATAGATCACGCCGCTGGGAAGTTTTTTGGCGTTTTTCTCTTTCGCCATTTTCTCAAGAAAAGCCCTGCCTTTGTCCTTTTCTTTTTGCGCCACGACAGCCTGCTTCTGCGCTATCACGGACTGCTTCCTGCCGATAAGCTCGTTTATCTTGGGGCCATAGGACTCGTCCACTTTGCCTTCCACATTATTCATGGAATCGGTAAGGCCGAGGAGAATATACTTAGACTCGTCCGGAGTGAATTCAAACTGCTTCAGATTCCTTGACAGTACGTTATGCCCCAGGAAGTACAGGGTTTTCTGATCCTCAGTCATAGGTTTATCCTCCGCGATGGCGACAGCCGGGATAACGCACATTAAACTTAATAGTATCATTCTTTTCATAAGTTACGCTCTCCTTAATTATAATCTTCGTTATACAGTTCTGGGCTAAAGCCACCACTGTATTCGGGAAACCGTATAAAGGCCGCCCCATACTACCCAAGTCCTACCACACCATAATAGCAAATTTTCCAGCCGCCCATCATTACCTGTTGGAAGTGGAATATTGAACTTATCTCCGTTTTTCGCATTAGCCCGAATCCTGCAGTTCAACTTGGTTTCCATTGGAAGATCAAATGAACAAAAAAAGCAATACCTGCGTGGGTGCCGTATAAGGGCCTATGGCCATCAGATGGTTAATTGATCCTGCCGCCTTCGGCGGAACTGAAAAAATGCATATGTTCGTGTTTAAAAGTGAACCATGCGCGGGTTTGATCCAGCGGCCATTTCAGCGTGGTAGAGGCTCGGAGCGCGGCTCCAGGGACGGAAATAGTCAGCGTCGTAAGCGCACCGGTCGGCTCGCACAGGTCCACCGCCCCCTCCACCCAGCCCTGGCGCGCGGTAACGGACACTTCCAGATCTTCCGGACGGATTCCGCAGGTAAAATCTTCCAGGCTGGGTTCCGTGCCGGTTAAAGCGTAGCCCATTGTCTGCATTTCTTTTTTCGTCAAAATGTTCATTTGCGGGGTTCCGATAAAGGTGGCGACAAAAATATTGGCCGGTTTTTCGTATATCTCATTTGGAGTGCCGATCTGCTGGATCTTACCATCCTGCAGGATCACTATTTTATCGGACATAGTCATGGCTTCTATTTGGTCGTGGGTGACATAGATGACCGTGCCTTTAACTTTCTTAAAGAGCATTCTGAGTTCGCCCCTGGTTTTATCCCTCAGTTTTGCGTCCAGGTTGCTGAGCGGTTCATCAAGCAGGAACACCTTGGGGTTGCGGACCAGCGCGCGGGCCAGCGCGACCCGCTGCCGTTGTCCGCCGCTAAGGGCTCTGGGCTTGCGCGCCAGCAGCGCGTCAAGACCGAGCATTTCGGTGGTGGCTTTCACGCGGGCCGCGATCTCGGTCTTCTCTATTTTTCTCAGCCTGAGTCCGAGTGAAATATTATCTTCCACCGAAAAATGCGGATACAAAGCGTAATTCTGGAACACGAAAGCCATATCTCTGTCGCGCGGAGCGACCCGGCTCATATCGCTCTCGCCTATTATCAGACTGCCCGATGTCTGCTCCTCCAACCCGGCTATTATTCTGAGCAGGGTTGTTTTCCCGCAGCCGGAAGGGCCAAGCAGCGAAACAAATTCCGTGTCTTTGACTGTAAATGAAATATCGCTTAAAACCGGGTGCGCGGCTCCTTCAAAAATCTTGGAAATATTGGTCAATTCCACTTCAGCCATAAAACAGCCTCCTCAGTAATAAATCGTCAGTTTTCCACCAGTGTATCCCGGCTTGTGCCGTATTTCAATCATCATACCCTCGTCCCGCCTGAGCACGGAGGCTTCGGCCTCCTCCACCGCGGCTGAGGAAACACAGACACCCGTAAGACATATCGTATCCGTTTGCGCCGACGCCGTATTATAGCTGATCTCAAGACCACGGCTCATACGGTTAATTGAAGTGATTTCGCAGGTGGCGTAGCGGATCATGCCGCCGCCTTCCAACTTATAGTGCAGGGGAACTATAACGGCGGACCTATTGCGCATGAGCAGCGGGAATTCTATTTTATCGCCGTTAAAATCCGCGGCGATCCGGCCCGCGGTCTCATCGTCATGGTAGTTCGCGATAAACAGGAACCCGGCTTCCGCGCCCCGGCGCAGCATTGTGACCAGTTCATACCCCCCGGTTTCAACACTTTTACGCACGCCGAGCTCCCGGCAGACCGCGTCGAAAGCAGGCTTGAAATAATCGAATTTATCGGAGAAGTGGAACCCCAAAAGGCACAGCGAACCTTTGCCTGTCCGGCGCACTATCCCGCACGGCTTATTTTTATAAACGGCTATCACTTTGTCGCCCGGCAACAAGTTGCCGAAGATGTTTATATCCTGGTTGTGGAGGTAGGTTTCCTTGCCGAAGAACTTTATAGTGCGGATCTTGCCGGCTTTCTCCGCCTTCAAACCGAGGGAGTCGAGGAACGGCGAACACGGCTTCCAATTCTCATCCATCAGGAGGGTCTCACCGCAAAAAAGCAGTTTCCCCCCGTTGTTCACATAGGCAAAAAGCTTCCGCTGGGAAGCCGCATCCATAAACATTGTCGAGAAAAACGCCAGCGCCGGGGCCTTTATAGCCGGGGTCTTTTTTATGTCAACCAGGCCGGTTTGATACCCGGAAAGATATGACTGCCGGGCGAGGCCGTCGAAAAAGAACTCGTTTCGCAACGCGAAAATCCTGTCGGCCATGGGACCGTCAAGGTACTCGGTATTGTAATAATCGTTGTAAAATCCAAGATCCAGGTCGGCCGCCGTCGCCATCTCCGCGGCGCAAGCGCCTATTCCGTTTATAAACTCCCCGAACCGGGAGAGGCTTTTAAAATGGCTGCGCAGCCGCCCGTCGGAAGCCACCGGAGCCTGCCACTCATGGTATTGGCCGAACTGGCCTACCCCGCCCTCGTTGGTCCCTCCGGCGAACATGTAGCAGTTTACGCCATTAACCCCGTTCATAAAAGTGGTTTTCAGGTTAAGCTCCACGTCGGCGGGATAAAGCCTGGGTTTGTCGCTTAAGACGCCGGTCTGGAGTTCGGCGCAGATCACGGGCGACCCCTCCGGCGTTATGCTCTTTACCACGGCGGAGGTGATGGCTATGTCATGAAAATTCTCGTAATCCAGGCGGCGCATCTGGTAGGCGCCACCGAAAATGACCCCTGGAACTTTTTCGGCGAACTTACCGAATTTTATCGTGGTGGTGGGCGAATATATTCCGCGGCCCCGCAGGTCATAATCATAAAACTGCGGTATATTAGCCAGCACAGGAGTGCGGACGCCCATTTTTTTTACCATGGAATGGAGTTTCTCAAAATAAACGGCGTAATATTCCTTATAGTAATCTCCCCAGTCCAGCATACAATGTAGATTTCCTTCCTCCAGTTTATTGGCGGGCTGCTTGATCCCGGAAAAATCCTTATAAGACGACTTATACGCTGAATTAAGCTTGCCTATGCCGCCGTATCTTTTTTTAAGGAAGTCCCGGTACATGCGGTCTGAATATACGGCGTAGTCGCCTATCTTGCCGAGCCAGTTTATCATTCCTATCTCATTGCAAAGCTGGAAGAATATGATATTGCCTGCGGGATACTGTGATGAGGTAAGCATGGGAACCAGTTTTTCATACCACGCCCGCACCTTGGCTAGGAATTTAGGGCTGTTATACGCGGGCGGAGACTGGTGGTGTATGGTCTTCCCCTCGTTAGAGGCAAGGAAAACATCCGGGTATGTTTCGGAAAGCCAGTCGGGCAGCCCCTCGTTCATCATCTCGCCGTTCGAAACCGGGCCGATGCGCGGCACAAAGAAAAGACCGCTTTCAGAGACCAGGCTTAAAAATTTTTCAAGATTCCTGCGGGGGTGTGTTTTCCCGTTAAAATCAAACACCCCTTCCTTCACTTCGTGCCAGCGCCAGGGGATGTAGGAAGCCACGGTATTAAGGCCGGCTTCCCTGGCCCTTGCCAACCGGTCAGGCCAGTCTTTGGGATCGGACCTGAAGTAGTGGAATTCACCCGAATATATGAAAACCGGTTTGCCGTCCAGAATAAAATTCCCGCCGCGCATTTCGGGTATGGTTAAGGGTTTCACAGTGTCTCCGTTTTGATCTTGTACTTTTCAGTCACTAAGCCCGCCGGCTTGCTCACGGTTATGAGTGTTTTCCGTCCGTGGACAAGCCGTTCCATGGTAAATCCGTTCCAGTGCGCGGGCAGTTTTGGGTCAACTACCAACTCGCCGTTTTCGACGCGCACTCCCAGCAGCCGTTCTGTTATGCATTTAAACAGCCAGGCGGAGGAGCCGCTGTACCAGGTCCACGCGCCCTTACCTTCGTTAATTGATTCAGGACCTTCTATATTGCCGGGGGTGACATAAGGCTCGCCTTTGTAGTTGTCGGGATCTTTCATGGACAGCAGGGGCGGGCACAGCCGGGCCACGGTTTCGTAAACTTTTTCAGTATTACCGGCCAAAGCCTGCGCCCAGATGGCCCAGGTGGCCGCGTGGGTATAAACACCGCCGTTCTCCCTGATGCCGGGCGCGTAGCGGGTCAGATAACCGATATTTTTATCAACTACCGAATAGGCCGGCGTAAATAACAGCACGCCGTAATCGCGGTAAAGCCGGTCTTCGGTTACGGCAAGCAGCTTTTTAGCCTGCCGGCCCTCCACCACCCCGCTTATAACCGCCCAGGTCTGGGGGTTGAGATGTATCTTCCCCTGTTTGCAGGAGTTGACGCCCAGTATCTCCCCGCTGTCTTTTGTGGCGAGCATGAACCATTTTCCGTCGAAAGCGTATTTCATCAGCGCTTTCTTAAGCTTCCGGGATTCAAGCTGGTAGTGTGCGGCCCGCTTATTGTCTTTATCCGTCCTGGCGCAAATTTCCGCGAAAGAATTAAGCACGTGCACAAAGAACTGCGCCAGCCAGACGGATTCGCCCTTCCACTTTACCCCTACGCCGTTCAAGCCGTCGTTCCAGTCTCCTTCGCCCATAAGCGTAAGCCCGCGCGGACTCAGGCGCTTTAATACTCTTTCTATGGCGGCCAGGCAGTGCTCATAGATAGTCCCGCTGCCGCCGTCGTAGTAAGGGACTCTTTCTTTAAGGATGCCGTGATCCGCCGTCTCGTGCAGGTAATTGGCCACTACGAACGGAAGCCACAGCAGATCGTCGGAGATATCGGTGAACCGCCCTTCCTCCGATATCGGGTGCCACCAGTGGTGCACGGTACCGTCTTTTTTCTGGTGAGCCGAATGCATTTTTATCTGGGCTTTGGTCTTGGCCGGATCGAGTGCCAGATAAATCTGGCTGTCCTGCAGTTGGTCCCTGAAGCCGAACGCGCCGCCGCACTGGTAGTAGGCGGTCCTGCCAAGCATCCGGCAGGAAATCGTTTGATACTTCAGCCAGTAATTTATCAACGCATCCACTGCGGGTTCGGGCGTCTTGACCTTAAATCTATTGCACAACTCAAGCCAGTGGCTTTTGGTTTCTTCCAGCAGCGCCTTCGGCTTCCGCAAAGCTTTCATGTATGCGGGGTAGTCTTTGCTGAAAGTGTCTTTTTTCAGCGCGCCCAACATGAAATTAATTTCTTTGGAGGCGCCGGCGGAAAGCTTAAGATCGAATTTCATGGCGACCACCGGTTCAAACCCCATGCCGGTGCGCCCGGACAGCGGGCCGCCCTCTTTTAATATCCTCGCATCATGCCAGGAGTTATACGCGCCGAAGATATTCTCTTTGTCGCAGGTGAATGAGGAAGGCTTTGCGCTGGACGCGAAAACGCAGGTGAACGGCCACCCCTTGTTCCAGCCGGCGTCGCCCGGAAGCGGCGCGGTCCAGAGATTGGAGTCGGCCAGCACGGCGTTGTGCTTTTTGTCAAAGCTCGTCTTTACAAAGAGATTATGGAATTCCCTGTGCCAGTCGGGAAAAACCCCCAGAAGCAGCTCAAGATAGCTATGCAGCGAAATATTCCGCTTTTTGCCGGAAACATTTTTCAGTTTGAGCGTCCAGACCTCGCAATCCATGCCCTGCGGGACGAAGATGGTCCATTGCGCTTCTATGCCAAAGGCTTGGGTCTTGAAAACCGTATAACCCATGCCATGAACGCAGTTGTATTTCCGAAAGGCCGGCTTGAGCGGCTGCGGAGTTATCGACCAGGAACGCCCGGTGTCATTGTCACGCAGCAGCAGGAATTTTCCGCAATGGTCGCCCACAGTGTCCTGTTGCCAGCGGGTTATCCGGTTAAGCATGGAATGCTCAAGCCATGAGTACCCGCCGCCGGCCTGGGAAACGGTCACGCCCCACCGGCCGTTGGAGATCACATTTATCCAAGGCCTGGGGGTACGCCAATCGGTAATAGTGTAGGAAGCCCCGCCGTCTGAAAAATAACCGTATTTGTTTTTAAGCATTTATAATTTCTCCGCTAATATTTCAGCCTTTTACCGCACCGGCGGCTATGCCCTTTATATAATGTTTTTGCGCCATCAGGAAGATCAGAACAGCCGGCAGCACCACAACCACGGCGCCGGCCATAAGCAAGCCCCAGTCAGTGTTATACTGGCCGTTTATGCTGGCCAAAGCCACGGGGAGGGTGTATTTATCCTCCCGCAGCATGATTATCAGCGGCCACAGAAAATCGTTCCACGCGCCTATAAAGCTGAACACCGTCAGCGTGGCGATTATCGGCCTGCACAACGGCAGCATTATACGCCAGAAAATGGCGAATTCAGAGAAGCCGTCTATGCGCGCCGCCTCAAGTATCTCTTCCGGAATCTCCATCATGAACTGGCGTATCATAAATATCGCGAAGACCGCGGCCGAGCCGGGCAGGACCAGCCCGGCGTAAGAATTGAGCAGGCCTAATGACTTCAATATAAGGAATACCGGCAGCATGGTGACCTGTCCCGGAACCATCATGGTGACCAGCAGCAGAGCGAATAATTTCTCCCGACCGGGGAACCTGAGCTTGGCGAAGGCGTAAGCCGCCATGGCGTTGAATAACACTGAAAGCGCCGTGATGCTTACCGCATAAATGACGCTATTGCACAGATGCAGCCACATGTTAACCGCGGCAAAGAGATTTTTATATCCGTTCAAAGTCCAAAGCTGCGGCAGAATGGTGGGCTGCTTGGTGAAAATTTCCCCCGGACTCTTGAACGAGGTTGACAACATCCACACGAACGGAAAGAGCGTTATAATAACGGATACCACCATGAAAACGTAAAAAGCGGTTTTATAAGCGGTAGAACGCCGGTCCGATTTTGTGGTTGCCATTAAAAAGTCCCCTCAAGTTTTTTCTGGACCCGGAATTGCAGGGTGGTGAACGCGAAGATAAGCCCGAAAAGTATATATGCCATCGCCGAAGCGTAGCCCAGGTTGTAAAATTTGAAGCCTTGCTGGTACATGTAAAGAACCACCGACATCGTTGAGTTCAGCGGACCGCCTCCGGTCATGATATACGGCTCGGCAAAGAACTGCAGGTAGCCTATAGTAGTCATTACTATCACAAAGAACGCAGTATTGCGCAGCATGGGCAGCGTTATGTACCAGAATTCCTGCCGGGTGTTGGCCCCGTCCAGGGCGATCGATTCGTAAAGCGAGTCGGGAATGGACTGAAGCGCGGCGACGAATATTATGGTGTTATAACCGAATCCCTTCCAGACGGCCATTAGGATCAGCGACGGAAGCGCCAGCCAGCGGTTGGACAGCCAGCTCTGCGCCGGCAGTCCCAGATACCCCAGCGCCAGGTTGAACAGGCCGAACTCCGGATTATACAGCCAGCGCCAGATTATGGCCACGGCCACCATGGTGGTTATAACCGGGATAAAATACGCCACCCTGAAAAAAGCTTTGGCCCGCAGTATCCGGGCGTTGAGCGCCAGCGCCATGGCGAGCGAAAGCGCGACGCTGATAGGAACGCCTATAAATGCGAATACAAGGGTATTGCGCAGTCCCGCCAGAAAAACCGGATCGCCGAATAACCCCGCGTAATTCTCCAAGCCGACAAAGACTATTTTACTCCAGTCGTTCACCCCATACATGTTCCAGTTGGTCATGCTGGCTATGAAAGAAGCGACTATGGGTATGAAAAGGAAAACCGCAAGTATTAACACGGCGGGCAGCAAAAACAAAAACGCTATCGGCTGGTATTTACTACGGCGTAAGGCGCGTGGGCCTTTGCGCAGATAAAGCACAACGGCGCTGACGGGAACCAGGAACAACAGCAGCGATAGCGCGATTTTAAACGCCGCGGACTGCTGTCGTTCCGATTTGGCCAAGATCTTCTCTATCCGGGCGGAAAGTTTTTCTCTGGCGGCCTGCGCGGTGACTCTGCCGAAAACGGCTTCCTCAACCGCGTCATTGATGGTGCCGGCTATATTTTCCCATTCCGGCGCCTGGGGCGGCGCCTTGGCCGTGTCCAGCTCTTTTCGGAAAGAGGCCAGCCGCGGATTTTCAGAAAGAGCGGGGGCGCTCCAGGCTTTCCGGCTGGCGGGCAGATCTCCGGAAATGTCGTACCATTTCGCCTGCATTTCGGGGTCGGCCATGAATTCCATAAATTTCCAGGCCAGAGCTTTACGCGGCGAACTTTTAAACATCACAAAATTGCAGCCGCCCATAAAGGACGCGCGTTTTTTCCCGGCAGGAAGCGGAGCGGTGGCCCAGCGCCCGTTAAGCTGCGGCTTGGAGGTTTCAAGCTGGGAGATCATCCAGGGCCCGGAAATAAACGCGGGGAAGTATCCGGACTCGAACGCGGTAAGCAGATCCGTATCATTCCCCCCCTCAAGAGGCGCCAGGTTCTCGTCGAAGAACCGCTTAAGATATGCGATCGTTTCTTCAAATCTGCCCGCCGTGAGCGGAGACCCATTGAGCAGCTCTCCGCCGTTCTGCCAATAGAACATTAAAAAGATCTGCCAGTCATTGGTCGGCAGCGCGAACGCGTAGCCTCCGTCTTTGGCACGGAGCAGCGCTTTGGAGAACTTGTAAAATCCTTCCCAGTCGGCGGGAAACTTCTTATATCCCGCCCGAGCCGCCAGGTCGGTGCGGTAGAACATGACCCGTGTATCCACATACCAGGGCAGCCCGTACCATTCTTCGCGGTAAAGATTGGATTCGCGCGCTCCGGGAAAAAAATCCCCGGTGTCCAGCTTGGAAGAGTGGAGAAATCCATTCAGCGGCTCGATCGCGTTCATGGCCCTGAATTCCGGCATCCAGGTGGTGCCCATCTGGCTGATGTCCGGCGCCATATCCCCCACCACCGCTGTCACCAGCTTCTCATGCGCCCCCGTCCACGGAATAGCCTGCGTGACGATCTTTACGCCCGGATTTCTTTTTTCAAAAATTTCCGCGGCCTGGCGTATAAGCTTGCCTTCCGCGCCCATGGCCCACACGGTCAGCTGTTCCCGCTCCGCGCATGCCGGCGCGCGGAATATGCAAAGCAGAACACCGATTGCCAGTATCTTCCCCGCGTAAAATCCGGTATTTTTAAAGATCGTGCTCACTTTTCCACCTGCATCTCTCCCAGATAAGTGGCCGGTTCCAGGAAGAACCAGTTGAATTTAGCGTCCGAATTCAGGACACGGTCGATATTACGTGCCGCCAGGGAAAAACCGATCCGGCCGTCCCCTATGCCGAATACCGTACGTTCCAGCGCCAGAACCGCCTCATATCCAAGGGCGGTGGCGGAAAAATCCACGATCCGGCAGGCCCCAGCCGTTCTTTCCGGGTGGAAAAACTCGCGCACGCGCATACCGCCTCCCGTAGCGGGAGACATAATAACCTGATAATCGTCCGCACCGCCCCAGGCAAACTTATTGTTTTCGGAATCTATATACACTTCCAGGGAATCATCTTCATACATGAGCTCTTCCGGATGAGAAGAGATTATCTCGCTGTCGCGCACTTTGAATTTTAAAAAGACATACCGGCTATTGGCCAGCAGATCGGCTTTTACGCTGTAATCCGGCTGGCGGTTAAGGCCGTTTTGAAGATATTTATGGTTCAGTTCAATGGTTTCCCCGGCTTTTTTCCAGACCTCGGCGCCCAACTTTACATCCTCCGGCATGACCGCATCATCAATTTCCCCCGTCTTTATGAGTGGACGCTTATTCAAAAAGTACGAGGCCATTTCCACCGCCGGCTCGGTTGGGCCGCTCTGCGTTCCTTCGGCTGAGCCGAACCCGGCTTCCCTCATCCCCTTCCGGACTTCGGGACGCGACATGAACAGTTTCCAGATCAGGCCGCTCCGATAGTTTTCTATCATCAGCACGGTCGGCCCCTGATTGATGCCGTACGCGTCGGGAGCGAAGAAATTCCTGTCAAGATTAAAGGAATCAGCGAAGCCGTATCGCCCCCACAATTTATCGCGGTATTTGAAATACCAGTACCTCATGGCGGAGATGGAATACTCCGGAGTGAAAACTATCGACGCCGCGGCGGCGGAGGGAGCCACGGTACCGTCATGCTGCGCGGGGCCGGGAGGAGCTCCATAAGCTTTATATCCGTCGGGGCCTATGCTTGCGGTAAGGCCCCAGGAGTCTTTGCCGTAAGTTTTAAACGATTCGGCGCTGTCAATACAGAACTGCCGATTGGCAAGCGTCGCCTGAACGGAATTTTTAAAATAATCGGCAAAAGCATCCCGCTTATCGCGGAAGTCTATAAAAGCGTGGCTAAACTGATGAGTGAACAACGGCGGACTGAGAATCAGTTCATGGTTCTTGTATCTGCCCCGCGTTCTTTTGATCGCCGCCCAGCTTTGCGCGGTCAGGGGAAAAGTCGGAGACCCCATGGCAAGTACATACATTATGGCGCTTTCGTTATAATCGCTCCAGAAGTGAGGGATAAAACGTTTTTCCGGAGTCCAGCCCATGTCCAGAAACAGCGAACCGTTGGTCATCCATTTCCAGTCCACGCGATCGTAAAGTTTTTTAGCCAGTTTTTTTATCTCAGGGTCTTCAAAATACTGGGCCGCGGTCAGCGCTCCGGCCAGAAATAAGGCCGTATCTATGGACGATAACTCGCAATCCCATACACGTTTACCCGTTTCCATATCCACAAAATGATAAAAGAAACCGTGTTCCGACTCCATCTTTTCGCTGAAAAATTTAAGAGTGGTCTTTGCCTGTTCCTCCGCGGCCTCTTTGCTTATCCACCCTCGCTCCACGCCTGCGGGAAGCGCGGCAAGACCGAAACCCACCGCGGCTATGGAAGCCGGCGCATACTTATAATCCGGAGATTTTGAATTTGAGGCTTTATCCAACACCAGCCCGTTGGCGGGATTCACGCATTTGACAAAATACTGGAATGACCGGCTTTCCACCATATTCAGGAACCCGGCGTCCTTGCCGTCCAGGGAGAACAGGCTCGGCGGGCAGGAACTAAAAAATAATACAAGCAGGAGAAAAAAAGCTTTTGAAAGCATAGTACCCAGACCCCCGTATGTTTTTGACCTTTTCTTAAAACCGGTAAAGATCTTCCCAGCCGCCTATTCTCAATGTATCACTTTCAAGTCCCGGTTTACAATTCAAATATTTCCGATCTTTAACGTTTTTGCCGTTCCCTGCCCCGAAAACCGCAAAGTTCGCACTAAAGTATTTCCAGCTTAAAGCCGGCTCGGCGCTTCTTCATGTCTCTAACGACAACTCAAAATGTTTTTTTGCGGACGCTACATCGCAAAACCAAAATGGCAAAGCATAAGTTAGCACCTGATTCCTCCGGCACGGCAATCTCAAACGAGGGCGGATTAGCGAGGTGGCGCTTTCGCCGGCTGAAGGCGTTGACTGGTGCCCGGCACTTTTGTCTCCGGGTATTTCCAAGTTGGCTGTGGTTTTTGCTTTGCGAACCTTTGCCGGCAGTTATTGGCGGCAATGCGGTAACGCCAGATGCCGAAAGCGGCATCAGTCTTGCTTGAAGGAATTTATGTGCATGTTGCACGCCGGCCATCTCGCTTGGAGACGGGTTAACAATCAAACCCCGGCATTTTATTTTCGCGCCGTAGCTTCAAGGATGGTTCCCAGATCCTTTTCTGCCGTAGTCACCGGCATGATGTTGAACTTTTCTACCAGAACCTTAAGCACGACAGGTGTCACAAAAGCCGGAAGAGTTGGGCCCAGGCGGATATTCTTTATACCGAGGGACAGCAACGTCAGCAGTATGCATACGGCTTTCTGCTCGTACCATGAGAGTATCATTGAAAGCGGCAGCTCGTTAACTCCCACATTAAAGGCCTTTGAAAGCGCCACAGCCACCTGGATGGCGGAATAGGCGTCGTTACACTGGCCCATATCAAGCAGGCGGGGAATATCGTCTATGACGCCGAAGTCCAGCTTGTTAAAGCGGTATTTTCCGCAGGCAAGCGTCAATATAACGGTATCTTTGGGCGCTTTTTCCGCGAACTCGGTATAATAATTACGGCCCGGTTTGGCCCCGTCGCAGCCGCCTATCAGGAAGAAATGCTTGATTTTGCCGGCTTTTACCGCTTCTATTACCTTGCCCGCCACGCTGATCACGGTGTTATGGGCAAATCCCACCATTATTTCCCTGTTTTCGCCGTCCGTAGCAAAGCCTTCGGCGGCGAGCGCCGCTTCTATTACCGGAGTAAAATTCCGGTCGTGTATATGTGTCACTCCCGGCCAAGCCACCAAACCGCTAGTGAAGATCCGGCCTTTATAATTTTCAGAGGGCCTTTGTATACAGTTAGTCGTCATCACTATCGCGCCGGGAAAAGCGGCGAATTCCTTCTGCTGATTCTGCCATGCCCCGCCGTAATTGGCGGCCAGATGTTTATATTTTTTAAGGCCGGGATAACCGTGAGCCGGAAGCATTTCTCCGTGCGTATAGACATTGACACCTTTTCCCTCGGTGGCTTTGAGGATTTCTTCCAAGTCTTTGAGATCGTGACCGGAAACCAGCAGGCATTTGCCGGCAAGCGGTGTTACTCGTACCTTTGTGGGAACGGGATGTCCATATGCGCCCGTATTGGCTTTATCCAGCAGCCCCATCACTTTCATATTTACATCGCCGCACCTCATGGCATAGTTTAAAAGCTCGTCAACGGACGGATTCTCTCTAGTAAGAAAATCAAGCGCTTCATGGAAAAAAGCGTAAACCGCGTCGTCCTCAGCACCCAATATCATGGCATGGTCGGCGTATGCGGCCATGCCCTTAAGACCGAATGTAAGAAGCGCGGCAAGCCCCGCCCTGTCGGCGCCCAGATCACGTGTCCGTTTCTCAAAACCGGCCATTTCAGCTTCTTTAAGCATGGCGGAATAGTCATCCGGCGCCTCCCATGCGGCGGGACCGATTAGCTTTTGGGAAGATTTATCCAGGCCTTCCAAAGCTTTGCGCAAACCAGTTTTGATAGTCCGGCCTTTTGATATAAGGCCGAGAATATTTTTCTGGTCGAAATTCACGTTTGTAACCGTGGTAAAAAGAGCTTCTATGACAAAAATGTCGGCTTCCCTATTCTTAACGCCCAGTTTCCGCAGCCTGTGGGCGTACATTGCTACTCCTTTGATCTGCCACAGAAGAAGATCTTGAGTTTTTGCCGTACCGGCGTCTTTGCCGCACACGCCTTGTATAGTGCAGCCCGTGCCTTTAGCCGTCTGCTCGCATTGATAACAGAACATATTGTCGTTCATTAGTATCTCCTTATTTTCAACCTTATCTCATTTTTACTTTCGCTTGGATAATTCCGATATCCCCCTATTCAGCACCGCTTCGAAGCGGCGGTTGGTCTCGGCCAGGAAATTCCCGAATATACAGTCCCGGTGTCTGCAGACCTTATGCTTCAGCAGGCAGGCGCTCATAGCGGGGCGGCCGTCTATTGCGACAATAAAATCCATGACTTTGGCTGTTTTTCCGGCGGTCGAAAGAGTGAACCCCCCTTTGGGGCCGCGCGCAGGCAATAACAAGCCGGCCTTAGTGAGTTGCTGCAGCACTTTGGAAAGGTGGTTATATGAAACATCCAGGGCTTTGGCAATATCCACGGCCGGGCTTAATAATTTTTCCTGTCCGGCCAGGTAGTCTGCGGTGTGCAGAGCTATGACCGCCGCGTTCGAGATTCTGAGAGTGCTTTGCATTTTTTCGTCATCCTTGTGGTATTCTGGTATTACTATACCAGTATATTTGAAGGGTGTCAAGCGTCTTGTTTCCTGGACATTAGGCAGAAATCATCTCCTTCTCAAAAACATAGTTTTCGGATCATGCAAAACGAAGTTTGTTTTTACCCGAACTGCTCAAAAATAGAATAATACTTGTTGCGCTCTTTGCGTATCTGTGAAGGCGGCGGTCTAAGACTCCCCATTTTTCGGCGGTCTGGATTCCCCACTTATTAAACCCACCCACGCGCGACAGCCCTGCGAAGACAAGAATGTCCAGGAAAACACCGTCTATCCAGTAAATTTTACAGCTGTGGTTGCCCCTTGGTCTGTAACTGGGAGCATCTAAAAATGTTAAAAATACCTTATTTCAAGCAAAAAAAGAGAAAAACGACTCGGTTTTGAGCAAAAACTTTGTATTTTCACGAGTGGGTAAAAAATGGTAAATGCGATTCGCTCTGACATGATCTGGAAAACAAAGAAGCAGGACGCCGTTTTTTCGGCTACCCTGCTTCTTCATTTCCGAAGTCGGATCCTGTCAGCTTTCAGCGGTCCGCAGGATAGGCGATGCAGATGTCGGTATCGCCATTTGAGCCGCGAACGGTGGTCGTACCCTCTTTAAAGAAGGAGCCGAAGGTGTTATCCCCGCCGTACGCGCCGTAGTAGGTAAGCCCTTCTCCGGTCGGCAGGGTCAACGGAGTCTTGGACACGTAGTGGTCATCCGTCATGTCGATCAGGTCACCGACGGAACCCTCATCCTTCAGGAAAGCCTTTATCTGCGCGACCTCCAGGTCGGTCATCTTGGTCTCTGGCTTTATTTTTTTGGTTTTGCCGGCGGCCCCGCCTATGAACGCGGCGAAGTCTTCTATGCCCATGTCGTAGGACGAGTAACGGCAGGCGGCCTCCGTCTTGCGTTTTAGCTGTATCTGGCACTTGCCTACGTCAGCCGCCGGGAATTTCCCGGTATAGGATACGGAACGTCCGTCTTTCTGGTCCTCAATGTAAACGGATATGCTGTAGTCTTTCCCGCTCCATTTGGACCACCGCAATTCTCCGTCCAGCTTACCGTAAGTTTCGCTATGGACGTTGAGGTAGGCGCTTTCCTGCTCCACGTATGCTTCCACGATGGTCGCCTTGCATTCCTCAGAAAAAGGTTGCGACGGAAGCGGCTTGGAGGCCGCCTGAACTACCGGAGCTGGAAACCGATCTGATGGCACCGTTATGCCGCCGGCATTCGTCCTTCCAAGATCTTCGAATTCGGCGGCGGAAACGCCGGCCGCTATACAGATCGAGAACACCGCGATAATGGTTCTTGTCATACGCTTTACTCTCCTTAATCCAGCAGATTTCGCCCTGATTTACAGCCGGGGCACATAACAATTATCCTAAAAAATGCGAAGGCTGCACATGAGGCGGAGTACCTAACGGTCGGGAAACAATCGGGTATAAGAGTATGGGACGAAGGACCCATCGGGAATTTTTGTCGAGCATGCACTGCGGCCATAATTATCAGGGCTTTCTGAAGCATCACGGTGAGTACAAGAAGCGTTATTACACCTGCGGAGGATATGTATCTAAGGGGCGTGAGGTTTGCACCTGTTTTTCAGTTCCGGCGCAGGATGTGGAAGACTTTGCTCTTAAAGAAATCAGAGATAGATTAACCTCCCGCAAAATCATGGATTCAATCAAATCCTATGTTAAAACGATGTTGGATGAGCAGGAGAAGGCCGGGAATCATAATCTGGCGCCGCTTGAGGCCGGGGTAGAACAGAACCGGAAGCAGATCCAGAATCTGGTGGCTGCCATAAAAGATGGCCGGAGTTTTCCAGCTCTGTTGGATGAGCTAGCAATCCTTGAGAAAGAGAAAACCCGGCTAGAGTGTGGTCTGGCCATAGAGAGGGCGAAGCCCGTCCTTAAAACCGATCCTGAGGCCACCACTGTAAAGTTGCAGGCCGTTTTGACCCAGCAGTTGCAATTAACTTTGACCCATCCGATTTCTAAAAAAGCACGACAGTGTATGCTATAAATACCTCAGAGATGGGTCAATTAGCGTTGCAACTAGAGGGTCAATATCGGTTGCAACTTTACACGTTATGCCGGCATGTCGCAGTTTCAGTGCCCCGCCCCAACGCAGCGACAGTCGTTCATTTCGGTGGAACTCATAGAGGTACTTAACCCGGTAGGAATTGAAGCGATATACTGCCTCGGTGGGTAGGCCGGCGGCGAACACTGTGTTGTTAAAGTCTACAGCACGGTCAAAGGTCCCCTTCGAGCGCAGCGTAAGCGGAGCGGCCAGGAAGGATAGGTCGCTCCTGCCGAACCTCCTCCCCGCACGCATACGAAGGTAAGGCTCTGTACCGGACCGGAGGTCGTCCGTCAGGGAGAACCGGCTACCTCCTTTGAGAGGTATTTTCACGGTATTGTGCCCGGCCCAGACCGAGCCGGTTTCAGCGTCCACGTAATACTGCGCCCGGGCGCCTTCCGCTAAAAGCAGCACTTTCTTGCCCAGTAAAACTTCCCCTGTGTTGCCTAGTCCGGTCGCATTCTGTACAAGCTTATAAACAGGTTCCATGTTTACTTCAAAAACAATGACCCCGCTTAAAACCTCATTTAAATCATAGGCTGGGCCGGTGACCAGCATTCTAGGCCTGGCCCCAGTCTCTTTTCCCAGAAAAACATCTGAAATGTAAACCCCGGCTTTCCCTTTCGTGAAATGCTTTTTGTCTGAATCAGGAAGAATTTTCAGGAATTCTTTCGGGGAGTGAGAAGGATTTGAAGAATACACTATCTTGCCCCCGGGACTGACCAGCATGATATCAGACAGATTCAACACCGTCTGTATACGGCGCAATTGTACGTCCAACATCTTTTTAGCGTCTAGGAACTCCCGGGCCGAGGGGGAGCCGGCGAGGCGTGTCAGGATAGGAAGGTTTTTCCTTATATTGTAAAAAGACTGGGTCGCTTCGATATTGCTTTTCAGCCCGGCAAAGAAAACCTCTATTTTTTCCGCCTTAAGTGCGGCGAGATCCTCCATATCCGAAATCCGGCTCGCTTCAAAAGAATTTCTGTAATTCTGGAAGGTCACAATTCCAACAAAAAACGCCGGAAGCAGGGCCACTGACAGGTAAGTGATAATAAGTTTTGTCCTGATAGACATGAGAAGCCCGTTCCGATATAAAAGATTCTGCCGACTCCAGTGCAATCCCTGAACTCGCCGCAGCAAGCCACAGGATCTTGGCGGTTTTTAGTTGTTTTCCGGCCTCATTCGGTATTTGATTGCGCAAAAAACCAAGTTTGAAGCCTAAAGTATAATACAAAAACAGAAGCGGAGAGACTATGCGCACATATATAATCCGCCCGGCCTTAATTTCAGGTAAGGTTAAGGCCGGGCGCGACAATAAAATGCGGCAACCAGCTGCCCGCGTATTATTTTATGGGCCGCATGGATTTATCGCAGCATATTAGCTCGGTAGCCTCCGTACAGCCGCAGTCTCTGTCAACCGTTATTGCCATGCCGCATATTCCGCACTCATATTTTTTGCCGGTTCTTTTTTGAGAACGCACTTTTTTTGTTTTTACTGATGATACCTTTTGCATAGCTTTCTCCTTTTATCCGCTGTCATTTTTACTTACAGTCTACGGCTAAAACAGCGCGAGATCTTCGGTCTAGACAATTTTCATCTTCTTTGAACTATGCCAAAGACCGCGTATTAATAGGCTGTTTCGGTCTTTTTCCGACTTTTTTCCACCATGTACCGCACCACATCAAAGGAAGCCTCCTCATCATCCTCCAAAACTCCCTGTATGCTGCGAACGACATCTTTCTGACTGAAAGGCTTGCTTAAATATATATTCACATTGGATGGGGTAGGCAGACTCAAGCCCTCCCGACCGTTAAAATATCCGCTAATCATAATAATAGGTATGCGCGATGTAACCGGATATTTTCTGATTTTTTCCGCTACCAAAATACCATTTTCCTTTCCCAGTTTGAGATCAAGCAGAACCAAGTCCGGCTTGATCTTCAGCGCCAGTTTTATTGCTTCCGCCCCGTTGACTGCGGTCACAGGGATATATCCGCTCAAGGCCAAGGACTCCTGAAGTTCGGATATAAATTCAGCATCATCGTCAACCAGTAGGATGATCTTTCTATTGTGCGGCATTTGTCGCTCCTTAGAATCCCGAATCATTGTCTACTTATATTACAGAAATCAGGTCCATAAGGTAATCACAAAACTCCGTTTTTAATTGACTTTGTTCCCGCCTGTCCATTATATCTCCGGGTAGATAATGGAACCTTTTTTTCCGTTGTTCGCGCTGTTTTGCTCTTCACGGACTTTCGGCAGGGTAAAACTGAAAGTAGCGCCCCTTCCCGTTCCGCTGGAAACAGAAAGTGTCCCGTTGTGCCGCCGCAGGATTTCCTTTACGATAAATAGTCCCAGTCCGGTGCCTTTTTCGTCCTCAGCCACGGGTTTCCCGAACTGCTTAAATTTTGAGAAAAGCTTGGGTTGGTTCTCGCTGGAAATTCCTATCCCGGAATCCTTCACATAACACTCGATTGAATTCCCCCTCTCGGACACTCCTATTTCAACACGTCCTTTCTCCGTGAATTTCAAAGCGTTGCTCAGCAGGTTCGTAAACACTTCAGTAATGCCATCCACATCAAGGAGAGTCTCCGCCTTCTCGACGGAGTATTTTCCCAAAAGCTCGATATTACGGCTTTTAGCCCGGGAAGCAAACCTGGTTACAGCTTCACCGGCAAGTTTAACTACGTCCGACATGGTTCTTTTAAAGCTGGAGGTGCCGGCCTCTAACCGGGACATTTCCAGAAGTTTGGCTATAATTCTGCTCAGCCGCTGCGCTTCGCTGTAAGATAAGGATAATAACTGTTTCTCCGTTTTATCTAGACGCGTGTCGGCTGTTTCCCTAACCATTGCAAGCCCTGCCAGCACGGTGGTAAGCGGGTTACGCAATTCATGGGAAACGAGTGAAGCGAAATCATCCTTTAGCTCTTCCACCTGCTTGCGCGCTGAAATGTCCCTTGCTACGACAACAACGCGCTGCGCCTTGCCGCCAGCCGTCACCGGAACGCATTTTATCTCCAGAATGCTTTGCCGGTCATTCCACAGACACGGTTCTTCGGAAACAACCATCTTCCCGTCCAAAAACGCGCGACCGCATATTTCCATAGTTCTTTCTGGCAAAACGGAAACCGCTGCCATAAACTGTCTGCCGGAATTAGCCGGACCGAGGCTATCCGCCCCGACCGCTTTTTTAAAAGCTCTGTTTGACATAATAATACGGAGTTCCGGATCTACCACAACTATCACGTCGTCAAGCGCGTCTATCAGGGTACGGTAACGCTCCTCCGACGCGCGTAGCCGGGCCTCTATGCTCTTGCGTTCCATGGCGTACATTATAGATCTGGGAAGATTTTCAACATTCACCTTTTTTTTAAACAGGTAATCCTGTGCCCCGGCGCTAATGGCCTCTTCCGCCACGGCCTCATCCTCCAGCCCGGTAAGCAGCACCACGGGCATATCTGGAACTCGACTGCTTACGGCGGCGAAAGTGCCCAGACCGGAACTGTCCGGCAGGAAAAGATCCGAAAGAATTACATCGTAGCCTCCTGTTTCAAGCAGCTTGAGAGCCTGCGAGAGGGAGCCGGCGCCGGTAACCTCAAAGGTTCGGCTTTGACATGAGGCTTCAGAAAGAAATTCCTGCATAAGCCTCATGTCTGCTTTGTTGTCCTCGATTATAAGCACTTTAACGTTATTATCCTTCATAAATTCTCCCCGGCCTGCCACCGCCGTTAGAGCCATCAATAGCCAGCCAAGCCTTCTGATAGATAGTATACAGGCAGGGTCTGGCTTTTAATATTGGCGAATTCCCCTTTTTATAGGCCGTCATTCACCTTATAATTGAATGAACGCAGACAGGACAAAACGTACCGAAAGACTGTTGATTGGTAGGATAGACGGAGTTTTATCAGGAACGGACTTTGCCGCGTATTTTTTTGCGGTATCCGGCGGGTGTCCGCCCGATTATTTTTTTAAATTGCCGTATGAAAGATTCAGTGTTCTGGTAACCCAGCTTGTCCGAGATCTGGTCCACATTGTAAGCGGTCTGTTTTAAAATATTTTTCGCCTCGTCCATCTTCAATCTCAGTTTATATTCATTGAATCCTATTCCCACGTATTCCTTAAATGTCCGGCTCAAGTACTTAGGGCTCAGGAATACGACGTTCGCCGCATCTTTCAGCGAGATCTTCCGTGATAAATTTCTTATCAAAAAGCGTTTCACATGCTCCATCTTGCCGGCGGTGTCGGCGGCATCGCTGCGATAGCCATTTTTTTTGGCGTTCAGTACTTTGTCAATCACGGCGCGGGCTTTTTCAATATCAAAAGGCTTTTCCAGAAAGTCATCCGCTTTGCCTCTTAACGCTTTTAAAACCACCTCTTTGGAACTATAGCCGGTAATGACTATAGTGCCAACGCCGGAAGCGATTTTGCTTATCTTATCCAGCAGGGACAGGCCGTCTATCCCAGGCATCCGCACATCCATTATGACAAGGTCTATCTCATTGGGCCTATTTAGAATCTTCAGCGCTTCATTGCCGTCGGCCGCCTGAATGAAGCCATATCCGCCGAAACATTCCACAAATTCTTCGCGAAATATTTTGTCATCATCAACAAGTAATATTTGCTCCCGCTTGGGCAGATTTGGAGACTTTATCAGCTTTTTCATAAATATATTTCCGGTTCGGTCCGGCTCTCACTAAATTCTAACATTAGACTATTATTGTTAAATAAAAATGTTTATTCAACAACTCGCATGCACCGGACAGTATGGATTTATAACATCTTCAACTTTTCCATTTATTTTCATTTCACATCTCCCTTTATTTGACGTAAGAATTCTAATTGGGAACGCACCATTTATGCTATCTTAACCATTCCAGCGGCGCAATCTGCATACTCCCCTTATTATTGACCTTCTTCCACCACTCTACGTGCGAACCCGGGGCAAGATGAAGTACGGCTAACCGAATACCGGGTCGGAAAATAGTTGCCGGAATAAAACACAAAGCACCGGGGGGTAGTCCAGGGTTGGTTCTGATATTTTTGATTTCGGGTTCGGATTAATTGGCTACACCGCAAGGTACAAAACCTTGCGACATAGCAGGTTTTTGGATAGTTATCAACAGGCGCAAGGTTCGCGAAAATGCCTAGCCTTGCGACATGAAAAAACGCTAAAAATGGATTTTCTAGCCTTGGGCATGTCGAACCTTGCGACATAACGCGGTCAAAAGCGGCAAAAAAACAGCCCACGGTTTTTGCCGTGGGCCGGTTTCTCGTCGAGAGACTAAAATTTGGTTGCGGGGGCAGGATTTGAACCTGCGACCTCAAGGTTATGGGCCTTGCGAGCTACCAGGCTGCTCTACCCCGCAGGATTAGTATAACATACTCCTCGCGGATAAAGCAAATTTTACTAGAGAAAATATACCTTTTTTAAAAGCCGTTCTTCAACGGTGATCAGCAGATGGTGTACGGTCTAAAATGGTGTTCGTTTTAGTGATCGGTTTCTCGCTGTGATGTCTGGTGACGCCTTCTGATATCTCCTGATGTGACATAGCCTCTGGAGATTCAGCGATCAAGCAGATCAATAACTTTTAACCTGCGGCGCTATGCCGGGAAAAATTAACTTTTCAGTATCAAAGCCAAGTTCCCTGGCGCGGGCCACAAGGCGCTGCGTTATTTCAGGAGATAATTCCGGTGTACGGGCCAAGATCCACAGATATGACCTGGAAGGCCCGGCTACCAGCGCGTAACTATAGTTCTCATGGTCCAACTCTATTATGTTATAACCGCCGTAAAAAGGCCGGAAGAAGGATACTTTCAGCTGTCCTACGGCCCTGTCACCGGTAAAATAGGCCCGCCCCTCGGCCTCTTTCCATTTTCCGGTGGAGGTCTTGTAACCCCGGTTCAGGACTTTAACTCCCCCATCCTGACGCAGAGAATACTCCGCCGTTACGCTTATCAGCCCGCGCTCGAAGGAATGGTCCAGTCTGGCTATCTCGTGCCAGGTGCCCAGATACCGTTGCACTTCAAAGCCGCTTACCGGCACTATACCTTTTGGCACTGTGACGCATCCGGCGGACAATACCGCGAACAAAGCACAAATATACTTTTTCATGGGCGACTCCTGAGCACCTTACATTCGCATTTCTTGGCCGCCAGCAATTTCAGCTGCTTGCGCGGGGTGTCTATATATTTATCCTGGATGGCCCTGCCTGTAGCCATCCGCCGGTTAAGGGGGCTTTTGTGGCAATAACCTCTACGCTCCATTTCTGAAACCTGTTCGGCGTGACGGGAATACAGAGCTTTCAAGCAGCCGCGCCAGCGCAGCGTTTCGGGATGCCTGGAATAACCTTTTTTACCCTGGGTCAGGACTACCCAGATACAATGCAGTTCCCGGTGCTCGCCAAGCAAATGGTTCCGACACAACCGTTGTGGCTTTATATCCCATATCCTCATTCTAAATTATTGTCTCTGGCACATTGTTTGCGAAATAACGACGTAGCCCTTCTCAGGCTATTACTGTTTCTGTCTTTTAATATTCCTGAGGCCTAAGATCAGAAAAGATATTACCGCCGCCTTTACGAGGTAATGGCTGCGCGGGTCTATAAAATCCAGTGTCATCGGAGTCAAGTTGCCACTGGCCAGATGCGCGGCTATGCCGATAGGCAGGACCAGGTAAACCCAGTTCATGCGAGGTACCTGCCACCCGACCCGGCGCGCCAGGCCGGACAATAAGGGGCTAAGCAGGAACATGCCCAGGAAGGACGCCGCAAAATCGAATACAGCGTAGCCCAATATCTTGAACTGTCTTAAATATGTGATAGACATATCAGAATTCGCAGGTAAGACCGACCAGCAGGTAATGCAGCCAGGCGAAGGTGTAAACCTCACCGGCGCCTGAGCCGCCCTCGAGAAAGCGGTAGCCGGCCCGCAGGCGTATGCCGGGCTCCACCTGTCTGCTTATCGCCAGCATTACGTCCTCCGCCCGCCCCTGTGGGGCGCCGAGGGCTTCTACATCCAGGTCGAGTAGGTAACCGGGGCTGAAAGCGTACTGCGCTGAGAAAGCTGCCAGCGGCACGAAGCCGGTGTTCTTGGATTCGCTGCTCTTGGCGGAGTTGGTAAGCGTTATGCCGGCGTGGCGCAATTTCAGCGCCCCGCCATAACGCAGGAACAGGCGCTCACTTCGGTGGAACTCATAAAGGTATTTTACTCTGTAGGAATTAAAGCGATAAACGGCTTCGGTGGGTATGCCGGCGGCGAACACCTCGCCATTAAAAGTCACAGCCCGGTCAAAGTTTCCCTTAGAACGCAGCGTAAGCGGAGCGGCCAGGAAGGACAGGTTGCTCCGGCCAAACTTCTTCCCAGCACGGATACGAAGGTAAGGCTCAGCGTCGGACCGTAGGTCGTCCGTCAGTGAGAACCGGCTACCGCCTTTGAGAGGGATTCTTACAGTATTGTGACCAGGCCAGACCGAGCCGGTTTCAGCATCCATGTAATACTGCGCACGTACGTCTTCCGTTAAAAGCAGCAGGCCGGCGCATACCGAAAATATAACTTTAAAAACTCTCATGATAACTAACCCTCCAAACATCATTAGCCCGACGCAATTGCCATTTTCTTCAACAATGATAACTACGGCTGTATGTCTTTTGACCTTTTTGGAGACTTCGGCCTAAACGAATGACATCCCCTATCTAAATAATACAAATAGTACCGGCGTTTTGGGAAATTTCACGTATCGGCAAGCTTTCCTGCAGCAGCATTCGGACTTCTTTTATCTGTTTTACGCTCATCATTCCCTCCCTCCTGTCTGGAATTTACTGCCACTTTCCAAACAGGGTATCTTTTGGATTAGGGAGGGTCAAAATTCACTGCAACTGGTGTGTCAAAATTGCCTGCAACTTTACAGCCATAGGTAATATCCTCATCCCCTCATCCCGGCCGCGTTTCACGATCCCGCCCGTAAATACTACCTAGCAGCCCAAGCAGAATTCCGAATAGATGCCGGATCGGTGAAGGGATATACTTATCTAAAGCCCAACATGTGGGAACAGTTCTGGCAGTCTATAAGGAGTTTTATAATGAGAGGAAATAATAGTAACAAGAGGGTCACCGGCCGCCTCCTCATAGCTCATATTGACCAGCTTGTGCGCCAGAACCCCTTTTTCTGGTATCCTCAGATACTCCGCATATGCCCCCATCGCGGGGCCAAGATAGCCAAAAACCTGGTCGCCTTTCCGGAAACGCGTGACATCTTTGTCTACGGCGTCGACCTCTCCGGAGAATTCACTCCCCAGTATCGGTATCCTGGACTTAGTGAACCCGAAATATATTTTCCCGATGAGCCAGAAGAGGAACGGCATATGGAACTTCCGGGGAGAAACCTCCCTAAAATTCCACACCAACGTATCCCCGAAACTTACCGGAGTAGCGCGCACCCTGATCAGCACCTCATTATCCCCGGGCGAAGGCTTTTCAACCTCCCACGAGTTCAAATCGCTAGTGCAACAAACTAACAAGACCTGCTGTAATATAATAGGCAGGTATGGCATACACGCATCTGACGAAAGAAGAACGGGATAGACTGGCTATCTTGCGTAGTCGCGGGTGGACGTTAAGGGAAATAGCCGATAAACTCGACAGGAATATTGGCACCCTTTCCCGCGAACTCAAACGGAACGATTCTCATGGTGCCTACTTCCCGCACAAAGCCAAGAACGGGCGGAAAAACGTGAGATTGAAGCACACAAGTCCAAAAGGCTGAAGACATACGCTTTACAGCATGATATAGAGCGGATGGTAATGGGAGGCTGGTCACCGGAAATCGTGTCGGGAAAACTTAAACACGATAATGACGATAAGCCGGTAATCAGCCATGAGGCCATTTACCAATGGATATATACCTCAGCTCCGCATTTGATCGAGTGTCTGCCAAGGGCGCATCGGAGCCGGTATCCGAGATGTTCACGTCGCGGCAAGGTAAAGATTCCCGATAGGGTTTCCATATCGGAGAGGCCGGCAGAAGTTCCTATCAGGGTGGAGCCTGGGCATTGGGAGACGGACCAAATGGTATCCAAATCAAACAAGCTGGCGCTTCAGGTCTGTGCGGAGCGGACTTCTCGACTAACAGTCTGCTGAAAAACCCTACTCGGAGGTATTTTGAGCGGATTTTGAAGCCGAGCCGAAGCGATGCGAAACGAGCATTCTCGACTAGGGACTGTGAGTTGAGCAGCGCAAAGGCGCAGGCAAAAATCGGCCAAAAGACCCCGAAAGAGGGTTTTTCAACAGACTACTAACTAGGATAAAAAAAGTTGCTGACAAGACAGCGGCACAATCGCGGGCAGCGCTTGCAACCCTTTTAAAGGGTTATCCGAAGCACCTGAGGCAGAGTATAACGTACGATAATGGTTCGGAAAATGTTGAGCACGGTGAGCTCAACAAAGAGATCGGGACGCGGTCATATTTCTGCGAGCCATATCACAGCTGGGAGAAGGGTACGGTAGAGAATACGAATGGCTTGATACGGCGTTTTTTGCCTAAGAGGACCGATTTCGCTAAGATATCGGAAGAACGGATAGCAGAAATTGAGCGCTGGCTAAATAATCGGCCCAGGAAGTGCTTGGGCTTTCGGACACCGGCAGAAGTCTTTGATGGTTTTGTTGCACTAGCGCCTTGAATGTGCCTCCCCGGGCACAAGCACCTCCGGCGGCCCGAATTTTATACAGATGACAGCTTTCATATATCTCCTTCGAATTTATTCCAACCCGGGCGGCCCGTGGCCTACAACTTACAATACAGCCGGCCCGGAATGAGTTTAAGCAGCCAGGCTATCAGGCGCCAGCGTTTTGTGACATAGGCGTGGCTTTTTTTCTTTTCGATGGCGCTGAAGATCTGCCTGGCGGCTTTTCGCGCCGGGGCCACCCAGAACAGCCCCTCGCCCTGCGCCATAGCCGTATCGACGAAGCCCGGTTGTATGTCGGTAACCGTGATGGGAAGTTTCAGCTTACCGGCCTTCTGCCTGAGGCCTTCCAGATAATTAGAGGCAAAAGCCTTGGAAGCGTTATACGCCGGAGCTTCTCCGCCGCCCCTGATGGCCGCGATGGAAGATATCCCCACAAGATGGCCTGAACCCCTGCCCCTGAAATACTCAAAAGCCACATTCGCCATGGCGGCGAACCCGGAGACATTCACATCTATAGTCTCCTTTTCCTTTCCCCACTCCAGCCCGGGATTGATGAAACCCGTCCCGGAGCTGACAATAACCACATCCGCGCCGCCCATTTCAGCGATAAGTTCTTTCAACTGGTCCATGGCTGAAGGATCGGCCACGTCGATGCGCTTCACATAAGATCTGCCCTGTAGCTCTTTTTGAAGCCCCTTCAACAACTCCACCCGCCGCCCGGCTAGCCCCACAGCGTAGCCCTTGGCGTACATCCGCCTGGCCAGCTCCAGCCCTATCCCCGAAGAAGCCCCGATTATTATCGCCTTCCTCATCCCACAATTCTACAAAATAAAACCGCCGGGCTCCCCCGGCGGTTCTGCAATTAGGAATCAGCGTCCCCTATCTCCCCCAGCCTTTGCCCTTGGGAAGGTGCTAGAATTTGGGGCAAAAAGTGCCTGTCACCTTTTCCCCAAAAACAGAACCTCCGGTTCCCCCCGCGACATCGGCATGTAGATCACGTCGTCCACCCATTCCTTGCCGGTCCAGAAACTCTTTTTAAAATGCGCTTCCTTACGCATACCGAGGCGCCGCATTACAGCCAGCGAAGCTTTATTGCGCGGCGCTGCACGCTACACGGTGCAGTTTCAACTTGGCAAACAGCCAGGCCAGCACGGCCCTGGCGCCCTCCGTGGCATAACCCCGCCCCTGGTAGCGCGGCGCCAGGGTATAGCCCAGTTCCGCCTGCCTGCCGTCCGTAAAATGCACAATGAAAAAGAATGATCACAGCAGCGTCAAGAAGTGTATCGCAATATCGGTCATATTGCTGGGGTTACAGAATCACATATTCAACGTCGGGCATGATGCCGAAGATGAGGATTTTAGACCGGGTACGAAAAGACCAGGGAAAGGGAATACTGTCGGATGATAAATCAGGCACAAAATTATTCCCGGTTTTTATTGGCAAAAGCACGGGCAATTACAATTCCGGCTAAGGTCGGAGAGGTGGTTTTCCGGATAGAAAGCACGGCATATTAAACCGAGCGCGGGCAGCCCATAGTGCCGACGGCAGCGCGGCCAGGTAAGCCGCCAATAACGACAGAGCCGGCACAGCCGTAATACTGCGCCGAAAGATCCCTATCTCTACCAGACAGTTCCCCATAAGCAGGCAGAGAAAATACAAAGCGATAGCCGGCGCCCCTCTGCCCGGAGAAAACATGGAAGCGGCTAACCCGGCCGCCGCAAGTACCGGCAGGTTGCCCAGCAGGAATTTTAACATCGCGCTGGTTTTCCCCTCCTCCACATACACCAGTCCTTCGAGGAATCCGGCGAAGTTGGCCCGGGTGGCCAACAGGTATCCCAGCGGGTTCGACAGAAAAGTCTCCACCCCCAGCCGGTGGCCCTCTACCAGCGCGTTTTCAATATGTATCTCCAGCATTCGCCTGTATACCGCCTCGTTTATTACGTTTCTGTGCGAGCCGCCTTTTTCTTCAAGAATCTCGGCGTAGATCTTCTTAAGCTCGCTTTGATCGGACGAAGACCAGTTGATAAACGGGCCCGAAGTCTGCAGCGATGTCACGGCGCCCATGGGACTCAGAGTGAACAGGCCGAACATAAACCAGTTCCGAAACATCCATAACACCAGCGGCACTAAACAAACCGCCAAAAACCGCCGTAGCGCACGCCAACCGTCCGGCACGCCAGGCAAAAACGGCAGCGGAGCCAGCATGCAGGCAGCCATCTCGGGGCGGCAAAGCCCGGCCGCGCTTAAGGCCAACCCGGCCGCCGGACCCCACTTGAGCGCCGCGCCCGGACGATGAAGGGCCTTTACCACGAACAACGCGGATAGCGATAGCAGGAAAATCCCCAGGGTCTCGCTTTCTATCAGTCCCTCGTAATAGGTCAAATTGGGATTAAGCCCTATTAGAAGTCCCGCAGCTGCGGCCGCAACCGGACTGCCCCACATGGTGATAGCGGCCAGCATGGCTGCCAGAGCCGTACCCAGGCCCAGCGTGTGTTGCGCCAGCGTTACCGCACGCGCGTTTTCTCCGGCCACGGCAAAAACGGCCGCCAGAAACGCCGGGTAGACTGGCGGGCGGCGAAAAGTTTCTCCTCCGGAGTATGATTCCCCGCGCAGCAGTTCCGAAGCAGGTTGGACATAAGTCTGCGCACGCCCATCGAACGAAGGTAGGGAATCGCGCCAGGCACCGACCTTAAACATCAGCGCTGGAATCAGCGCCAGCAAATACCACCTTGTGTTCAGAATACTTCTGAAAAAAGACGGTGCAGACTTCCTTGTTTGTTGTTGCATTTAGCTGGGGATCTTCTCCGAAAATCAGACCATGCCTAAGTATATTTTTTGCGGGAATAACGGCCTGTTATATCTTGGTGAATGTCAGAGAAAACCGCCATGCAAGATACCAGATTGCGCTATCCCACAGAATCAGTGCGTCATAATCCGGCCGGAAAAAGAGAAAATATAGCGGGTAGATAACAACTGCCGGATATTACTTGCTTATCTCAAGCGTGTCTATGACCTTGCCGTCCTTGTCATAAACGGTCATTTTAAGATCGGAATTCTGCACTTCGATATAGGCGAAGTGATAAACCGGTATAAACTTGTCTGACCAATCGGCATTAGTACGCTGAAAGTAAAGGGGGCTGCCCCCCCCGGCCAGCGTAACGTATATAATTCCCTCAGCCTCGTCCACCAGTCCACCCTTTATCGGCTTTGTGCGTTCATAGTCGTGATCATGGCCCTGAAAGACCAGATCGACTTTGTGTTTCTCGAAGAGGGGGGCCAGAACGGCTTTCTGCGCCTCTATCCCCCCGCGCGCGCCGGTGGAATAAAGGGGTTCATGCATCACCACGAACTTCCAGGTTTTTCCGCTCTTGGCAAGATAATGTTCCAGCCATTTGTACTGTTTGGAATCCTTTCCCAGCGGCTGCGCCCATTTGGCGCCATAAAAATAATTCGTATCCAGAACAAAGAATCGCGCGTTCCCTTCGTCGAAGAAATAATAAGAGGGCGGCAAGCCGGTATAAGGCATGGTATGGAACCTGCTGTAATTCTCCCGCAGGAAGCGGCGGCCTTCATTCTTGTTATATTGCTTTCCATAGTCATGGTTGCCCAATGCCAAAAAGACAGGGTATCTGGCAATCATCTTTTTATAGGGAATAAAGTACTGTTCGTCGGCGGCCGCATCCAGGCCGGTATCCGTAATATCGCCGGTGTGGATGGCGAAATCCGGCTCAAATTTCTCCATCTGCCGGGCCAGGTCGAATTGCTCTTCGGACCCGGAACCTGAATCCCCGAAAGCCAGGAAATTAAAATACGGCTTATCCGGCCCGCGGAAAGTTTTAAAAGTGCTTTCTGCCGCCTTGTACACTCCACTGCTTACGGCGTCAGGCAGGTAAATCCTGTAGCAATGCGTCGTATCTCCGAGAAGCCCGAAAAGCGTTATCTTATGTTCGTTTACCTCCGGCGAAAGGGTCATAAAACGCTCACAATCCGGATAGGCGCCGTAAGAAAGCCAGGCGACAGTGGAAACGTCCGTGCGGAACCGGACCGTAGCCGTCTCAAGACCCACGTTCTCCACATATGGGCCGCGGACCAGCGTCGCGGCAACCGCCGACGAACACAACCCGGCAAGCACCGAGATAAGCAGAACTTTCTTCATGGCCAATCCCTATGAGAGCGCCGCGGCAAACTATATACGCGGCGACGGTTTATTTACAAATAGAGGCGTCACTTTGAATTTTATAGCGTCTATCAGGCCGCGGTCGGTGATCCGTATTTCGGGAATGGGCGGCAGCGTAAGAAAGGACATAGCCATGAAAGGGTCGTCTATCTTTGACCCCAGCATCCTGGCTATTTCATTGAGTCTTTTTTGCTTCTCCCGGACGAATTCAGCGCTCCTGTCGGACATAAGGCCGGCAACGGGGAGCGGCAAAGCCTCAAGGATCTGCCCGTTGAGGGCGGCGACTATACCCCCCTGCATCTTCACCACCTGGACCGCCGCCGCGTACATATCGCCGTCATGAGTGCCGATAACCACTATATTATGGGAATCGTGCGAGACCGAAGAAGCGATGGCGCCTTTTTTCAATCCGAAGCCTTTGACCAGGCCCAGAGCCACGCGGCCGGAGGCCATATGCCGTTCGATCACGGCTATCTTCAGAATATCTTTTTCCGTATCGGAAGAGACGTAGCCTCCGTCCTGTTTCACCGGCTCCACGCTGGCTTTCGTGACGATCTGGTTGGGAATAATGTTTATAACGTTGGCGTATTTTCCCCCCGCCTTAAGGGCGAAATCTTCGTGTTCTATCCATCTGACATTTATCGTGCCTCTGGCCTTGCCCTCATATTCGCTGATAACGCGCGGCTCGATAACGCCGTTACGTGCGACCAGTTTACCGTCCTTAAACACTTTTGAGATCTTAAGTTTCTTCAGATCATCGAAGACTACCAGGTCGGCGTGATAACCGGGAACGATGGCGCCCAGGTTCTTAATGCCGAAATATTCCGCGGTGTTTATGGTGGCCATCTGAATAGCCCTTATAGGCTCCACGCCCAGTTGTATGGCGGTGCGCACCAGATAATCTATATGGCCCTGGCGGAAGATATCCTCAAGGTGCCTGTCATCGGTCACGAACACGAACTTTCTGGAATTTTCCGAATTGACCAGCGGCAGAAGGCCTTTGAGATTTTTGGCGGCCGTGCCTTCCCGTATCATAATATACATCCCGGCGCGGAGCTTCTCCCTGGCCTCTTCGACATTCGTGCATTCGTGATCCGAACGAATGCCGGCCGAAACATAAGCGAAAAGTTTTTTACCGTTGAGCATGGGCGCGTGTCCGTCCACCACCTTGTTTTTGGCGATGGCGATCTTCATCAGCACTTCCTCATCCTGATAGATAACACCCGGATAATTCATCATCTCGCCTATACCGAGCACCCGTTCGTCGTTTAAAAGGAGCTCGAGGTCGTGCGCGGTCAGTTCCGCGCCGGCGGTCTCAAGCCTGGTTGCCGGTACGCAGGAGGGAAGCATAACATAGACGCCAAGAACGCTATTGACGCTGGAAGCCAGCATGTATTTTATACCGTCGAGCCCCAGCACGTTGGCTATCTCATGCGGATCTATGACGGCGGAAGTGGTGCCGTGGGGAAGGACCACTTTCGCAAATTCGGGGATCTTTACCATTGAGCTTTCTATGTGGACGTGGCCGTCTATAAAACCGGGTGACAGGTAAGCGCCTTTGAGGTCTATGGTCTGCTTGGCGGCATAAAGACCGAAGCCGACTATCTTACCCTTGTGAACGGCCACATGCGTCTTATGAATGTCGCCCGAAAAAGTGTTGATGACCCGGGCATTCTTAAGGAGAAGATCCACTTTCTTGCCGCCGCCGGCGATTTCTATCTTGTCCTTTATATTCTGGAGATTTGTTTTTGTGTCGGTCATAAGGGCTCCTCGCTATATAGTCCGGCTTTTAAAGATTTTACTTTTTATGGAGTGTTCCGACAAATGGAATAGCAGCCCCGTAGCGGCCCGGGGTTGAAAATTTGGATAATATCGTTATCATGGAATTCTTCCACAGCCACGCGGACCTTACCATACTGGTTTTCTTCGTTTTCCTGGCGGGCGTGGTAGATTCCATGGCCGGCGGCGGGGGTCTCATTACCCTGCCGGCCTACATCCAATACGGACTTCCCATAAACCGGCTGCTGGGGACGAACAAACTTTCCTCAAGCCTCGGCACTTCCGTAGCGGTCCTTAAATTTCTCAGGGAGCTGGATTTCAGGAAGGAATTTCTTTTCATCCTTATTTTTTTAGCGGCCCTCGGCTCTTTCCTGGGCGCCAGAACCGTCTCCCTGGTTCCGCCGGCCATGCTCCGCTACCTGCTTATAATCGCCTTGCCGCCGGTTGTTTTTTTCATCATCTCAAGACACCGTTTCGGCCTGTCGGACCACAGCGAAAACCTGGGAGAAGCCGCGCTTCTTGCGCGCGGCGGAGTGATCGCCGCGGCCATCGGTTTTTACGACGGGATGCTCGGACCCGGAACCGGAACTTTTCTCGCGGTGGCGCTTACCCGGTTCTGCGGTTACGACCTGCTGAAAGCCACGGCCCTGAGCAAGCTTTTAAATCTCGCCTCCAACATCTCGGCTCTGGTCACTTTTCTGATCCTGGGATCGGTGGATATAAAGCTGGGATTGGCAATGGGCGTTGCGGGAATGGCCGGCAACTATCTGGGGGCGCGCTTCGCGCTTAAAAGAGGCGCATGGATCATACGACCTATGCTTTTTATAACAGCCAACGCGCTGTTGATCAAGATCATCTTCGGCATGCTAAACTAGTGAGGAAATCAGTCCGAAACGGCCGGCATGTTCGCCGTCCCGGCGCCAGGAATAAAACAGTTCCTTGTCGGAGTAGGTGCACATGTGCGCAAATTCATAATTCTTCACGCCCAGCGCGGCCAACTGATATTTCAACAGATCTTTGAGGCTAAAGTGGTGCCGGCCGGCCTTTACCAGCAGACATTTTCGGACGACGTCTTCCGGATAGAACGTTTTTAATTTCTCTATCAGGTCGTCTTTGACGGGATAATTCTCCGCCGATATCATGGGTGAAACCCCGGCCAGCAGGTCCGCCGGCGAGGTTCCGAACCGCAGCCGCATCACCGCAACCACCTGACTGTAAATATTCAGCAGAGCCCCGCGCCAGCCGCTGTGGGTTACCGCCAGGACGGAACGGACGGGATCGTAAAAAACGGTCAGCGCGCAATCCGCGGAAAGGGCCAGCAGCGGCACGCCCTTAAGATTCGTCACCAGCGCATCGGTCCCATGCGGCGCCGGGGGCGTTATCCCCTGGAATTCAAAGCCGGTACCGATCACCCCAACATTGGCTGTGTGTGCCTGGCGCATCCGCACCGTTTTTCCAAACGGAACGTCCATGGCGCCGCATAAACGGCGAAGATTCTCCAGGACGTTTTCAGGGAGGTCTTTGGTTCCGAAGCCCAAATTAAGCGAAGCATACGGCGCGGGACTTATGCCTCCGTAGCGCGTTGAAACCGCGTGTATAAGACCGGGCTCCCCGCTCAGAGTCTCGAACCTGAGCAGTTTTAACCCGCCTTTCTCTTCCGCTATCATATTTTATCCCTGGAAGCCATCCCTAAAAACTGCATGGATATTTCCCCCTCATTATCAGCGATAAAACCGGCATTTAGACATAGTCTGCAAATCAATTTGACCTTACGGTTCTTATTAGATACCATAATTTTTGCCGACCATGCCTACTTTTCGTTTCTTAAAAAAGTCCGATCCGGAAACTCTCAAGGGAATTATATCACTTTACTCCCGGCAAGGCTGGTGGGATAAAAACGACAAGCCCACCCTTGCCGCCAAGATAATACGTAACAGCCACTGCTTCCTTGTGGTACTTGATAAAGGCCGCCCGGTAGGTATGGGGCGCGCGATAAGCGACGCGATAAGCGACGCGTATATACAGGATGTAATGGTTTTGAGCGAATACCGTGGCCGGGGGCTGGGCTCCAAAATAGTCCTCAAGCTTAAAAACCGCCTCAAGGCGGACGGTATCCGCTGGATAGGCCTCATAGCGCAGGATAACTCCTCCCCCTTCTATGCAAAGCTGGGTTTCAGGCCGATCAGCGCCTCCCGCCCGATGATGCTGAAAGGTAATCATGTTTAAACAGCTAAAGATTGCGGATTACCCTCTTCTGCGGAATTTTTTCGATATCGACAGCTGGCCCCTCTGCGAATATGCCCTTTCCTCCATAATAGCCTGGAACCACTGCGTTTACGATGTGTACTACAGATTGGAAGGCAATCTGCTTTTCATCTCGGAAATAGAAATTGATAAACCGGAGAACAGGCGGCTGCTCCTGCCGCTTACGCGGCCCTTTAGACGCCCTCTGCCGGCGGAACTCGCCGGCTGGGCCGCCAAGCTGGGTTACCGCCAGTATTACTACGCTACGGAAGACTATCTGGCGGCCGCCGGTCTGCCGGAAGTGGAGAAGTTCTTCACGGTCAGCGAGCAGTCCGGCTACATGGACTATATCTATAATGCCTCCGATCTGGCCGAACTCAAAGGGCGCAAATATTCCAAAAAAAGGAATCTACTGGCCCGGTTCAAAAAGCAGGTGCAGGATATGCGTGAAGTAACGGTGGAACTTATCCCGCCGGATGGCAGCGAGCGGTGCATAGCGCTGCTTGACGAATGGGCCCGTGACACTAAGATCGGCGGACAACTGGAGATGTTGAACTGCGAACGAAAAGCGATACTCAACGGCCTGCGCTATTTCGAGCCTCTGCAAATGCACGGCATTACCGTCTCCATAGACGGCAAAATAGTCGGTTTCGCTTTCGGCGCCTGGCTGTCAAAAGATACGTTCGTGCTGAATTTTGAAAAGGCGCTGGACAATATCAAAGGGCTCTACCAGTATCTTGACAACGAATTTGCGAAGAGCTTACACAAACAATACGTTTATATAAATAAGGAAAGCGATCTTGGCAAACCAGGGTTGGCCAAGGCCAAAGAATCCTACTACCCCTGCAAAAAAGTGAAGTCGTACATACTGACTTTGAGGAAAGCATAACCACGGCAGGATGAATGAGAAAGCAAGAAAGCCCGGAATTATCCGGGCTTTCTTGTTGTCTTACACTTTCCGTTTAAACTGGTAATACAGTTGAATTTCCCCCTTAGCGGAACTCCGGAAACCAGGTTGAACTGCAGGATTCGGGTTAACGTTTACGCTCAATTTATCGCTTTGTACGGATTGTCGGTAACGCTGAGCATGTAAACCGCCGCCTTTATATTGTTTTTAACGGCCTTATCTAGTATCGTCGCCAGCGGGTAGAAGCTGCCGCCTTCCAACTCGGTGGTAAAAGCGAATATTTTGCCCACATCATAGGCCCAGTCACAGCCATCGCCAGTGGCCACGTACATGTCGCTGGATTTTTCCGGATCATAGCCGGTAAGCAATCCCATCTGTTTGGCCATATTGACGAACACTTTTCGATCCTTCACGTCGGGCACCTCATTCCTACTGCCGCCATACGGATACAAAATGGCGCTGGCGTAAGAATGATAGCTGTTAAGGGTTTTCAGATTCTTGCGGGCTTCCACGAATTTTTTTATCGCCATAGTCTCAGGTTCGGAGAAAGCCGAAAGCCCGCAATAAGTGTCGGTTGCAGGAGAGTGAGAGGTGCCCTCGCCGCCGAACCAGGAGTCATAATTGCGGTTAAGGTCCACGCCGATTGATTTATCGGCATTAACGCGCATATTTTTGCGCTGCCATTTGTAGGAGCCGGTCTTGATGTCATACTCCGCACCGTCGGGATTAAGCATGGGGATCACATAAATGTCAAGATCGGCTATGTATTTAGTTATCTCGGGGGTTGCGCGGTTATCCAATAGCCACACGGCGAATAAAAGCGGGACCTCGTTGGAAAGATGCTCACGGGCGTGATGGTTGCCTATGTAAACCGCGCCTGGCTTGGCGCTGGCCTTTGTACCTTGGGCCGTAGAATTTATCCTAAGACACCAGATATCGCGGCCCTCTATGGTCTTACCGATGGAAATAAGCGAAGCGATATCCGAATTCTTGGCAACCAGCGCCTTAAGAAGCTCCGTGGTTTCTTTGAAGTTATGATACGCGGCGTCTGCGGCCGGAAAATCTTTCATATGAGCGGAGAGATGAGCTGAAAGCGGCTTTTTAAAGGCCAACAATATTCCTTTTGCCGCAAAGCCGGACATTAAATCTTTATGCACAGTGCCGGAAACCTTATCACCCTTTATCTCTACTATATCCATGCCCGCCTCAAGCAGCTTGGTGCGTTCGGATGAACCCGCGGCGGAAACAGTGACCCAGAAACGGTCATCCTGGTAAGCTTGGAGATCCGCCGGAAGCGGGGCTGCTGGCATCCGCAGGCCCTCGGAATATTCTTCCGTAAGACGGTTCAAAATGCGGTCAAAGGAAAGGTCGCCGGAAGCACGGGCCTGCTCGGATAAGTCGGCGGAGAAAACGGGAATCAGGGAACACAGGATCGTCAAAGCAAGAGCAAGAGCTGAATTCTTCACCTGAGCCTCCAATGTTGACTATAATCAATGTACTGTAAATAGAGTATGCGCCAAAAAAATCAACCCGACAAGGCCAAAGGGCCCAGATGCACCTAGGCCCAAAGACCTATACCAAAAGCAGCCATTTCAGACCGAAAATAAGATACCATACGCCCGCTATAAACAGGGTCATACGGCCTGTATTTTTAAGGCGCTCATTTATGAAAGGCGTAGGGGCTATAGCAGGCAGCATGAATATGGAGGTGGCGGTAAAAAAACCGGTGAAATAAAACAATCCCGCAGTAATATCGGCCATATTCACAAGACGCACGAAAGCAGCCATGAAAGGCGGACAGATATTTATGCCGGTCATAAAGCCCAAAGCCAGCGGGATCCTTTTAAAAAAAGGGCTGACCGGCAAAAAACACCGGTTCCCCGATGGACCGCTCCGGCTTGAGAAAAGGAAAGCCAGCATGGTTAAAGCGGTCAGGAGCATGGCAAACGGGGCCAGCCAGCCGGGAAGATAAGGCTTATAGGCCACTCCGATAAGCGTGGAGACCACCGCGAACAGGAAATAGGCGATAAAGCGTCCCGCCAGGAACTCCAGGAAGATGGCGAAATTAGCGCCCCAGAGTTTCCCCCCCTCGCTCAGCAGATAGGGAACCAGGGCCGGTAGGCAGGTAGTAAGGCAGTAGAAGCCGGTTGAAAGCCCAAGGACAAAACCTTCAAAAAGGATGGAGACCATAATGGATTGATCAGCGATCCGCCGAAACCAAGAATTGGATCCAGCCGCCACTAACCTCCGGCTATTATTCGCGATCCAGGAGCCTGTCCGACATAAGGTTTTTAAAGCGAAATTGTCGGTTTTGAGGCCGAGCCGAAGCGACGCGAAACGAGCATTCTCGACGGAGACTGTAAGTTGAGCGACGCAAAGGCGCAGGCAAAAAACGGCAATTGCAGCCAAAATTCCTTATGTCGGACAGGCTCCTAGAGCGTGACAGGCCTATTGCATTGTTTACACCACCCCGCCGTCTTGCCGGCCGCGTTCTTGCGGGTAAGGGTGACCGTCAACTTACACCCGGGGCACTTAACATCAGTGCCGGAAAGGTCCAGTTTGGCGTAATCCTTCTCAAATATTTCCTTGTTCGTGTAACGCGGCTCCACCCATTTTCCATCTTTCATAATTATCCTCCCACTCTGTCGCACCCCGCGCTTAACTTCACCGCAGTCCACCCCGTATCAGGTCGAATATGTCCTTAAAAGCGGCCGGAGCGAACAGCGCACCGACTACCCCCCCTGTAATCAGCGCGGAAAACACGAGAAAACTTTCCGGGTTCAACATTCGTCCAAACCCCTTCTTATTCTCTTTGAACTTAATTCCAAAGATAGAATACCGCAATATGCCGCCGGGACAGGCCGCCAGGCATTCCCCACACAGGTTGCAGTAATCAGAGATCACCGGTCTTCCATCGTTTCCCGCCTTTATGGCGCACATGGGACAGGCGTCGAAACAGGCTGAACAGGCGGAACATTCGTCCGGTTTCACGGCCACCCGGAACGGATTGATACGGCCCCAGAACGCCTGCCAGGCTCCGAACGGGCAGAGGAAGGAACAAAAAGTCCTTTTTTTTGTAAGGAGCGGCCCGGCCAGCAATGCGGCCAAAGCAAACAACATAAGCGCCAGTTGTATCTTCCGAATAAATCCGTCATCAGGGTCCAGGAACGCCGTTGTCAACTTGAACGGACACAACCACAGACAATAGACCGGCAACATATAGGACAAAGACACCAGCAGCAGAAAAATAAGCAACGCTGCGGGAAAATCCCGGAATTTTCCCGACAGAAATCCCGCCTTTATCAACGGTTTCTTCGGCAGGGCGGAAAGCCCATCGTCTATGCCGCCGTAGAAACAGGCCCACGAACACCAGGCCCGGCCTATGACGAGAGTGAAGAAAAGCCATAAGAACGCCAGACTCAGAGGCCCCCAGAGCCGCCAATCCCCGCTCATCAGAGCCAGATACTGCTGATATAGATAATTAAAAAACGAAGGCGCTATGGCGACATGGCAATAAGGCGTATCTTTAAAACAAGAGCTTGCAAAAACCTTTGACAAAAGACTCATCTTGAAATGGACGAGGAAAGAAAGCGCCATACCGGAGAAAAACAGCCTCCGGTAAAACGAAACCCTGCCGGTATAGAAAATAAAAAAAGCCGCCGAAGCGGTAAACAGCGCCCAGACAAGGGGATAAGCTGAATGCAGTTCCCCGCCGGAGATGCGCCGGGAGAAGAACGCCACAGGCAGCAGCACGGCGGCGGAAAAGACCAACGCCGGCATTAAACCGGAACCATCATTCAAAACCGACCGCCCCGGTTTGTTCACCGTTCCGCGGTTAAAAACATTGAAGATATTCATTACTTTACTCTACCCTACCTGCTGCCGGAGAAAAAACGAAAATTCCGGAAATTATATTACAAGTATCATTATACCAAGCTTCCCAAATAAAAAACGATCTCAGCCGGAATTTTCGGGTATAATATATCAAAATGCTCTCATTTTTTATACTGGGATTTTTTTCCCTGGTCGTACAGGTCCTGGCGCTCAGGGAACTTTCAGGACTCCTGACGGCGCATGAAGCCGCTTTGGGCCTGGGCCTCTCCGCCTGGCTCCTCTGGACCGCGGCCGGGCTGGCGCTTGTGCTGAAAAATCACCGGCTGCAGGAACGGCTGAACGGTTCCAAAGGACTTTTAAGCGCCTGCGTACTGTTCGTACTGGCCGCTGGAATAAATTTTATCCTGCTGAGAAAGGCGGGGATCCTGCTCAAACCAGGGCTTCCGCCCGGCCTCCTGGAATTGATTATTTTCAGTTTCGCCCTAACACTGCCAACCGCTCTGACGAACGGCATCTGCATAGCCCGTGGCTTATCCGAAAAACGCGTGGCCTTTTATTGGGCTGAGACTTTCGGCGCGGCCGTCGGCGGCCTGTTTACCCTGTTCAACTCCGCTTTTTTCCCAGGCACAGACCCGCTCCTCATTACCGGCACGGTCGCGCTGGCGCTTATCTTCTCTATAGCGGATATTCCTTTGACTAGCGCCCGAAAGCTCGCGCCCGCCGCGTTAACCTGCGTACTATTCTTCGGCGGCAGCCGTCTGACGCCCCCTTTCGCCCTGCCCGGCTTATTTAAAACCGCGGAGGCCTATGCCAGGACAACCGGCTCACGCATGGCCATCCTGGAATCCTCCGGGCAAAAAACCTTAATCGAGGACGGCGGCGTGCTCATCCAGCTCCCTCTTACGGAACAGACCGAAGTCTCCATCCAGCTCCCGATGCTGGCCCATAAAAAGCCGGAAGAGATCCTGTTCATCGGCCCCGCGGGGCTGTTCCTGGCCGCCGAAGCCCAAAAGCATAAGCCAAAAAATATTACGGTTTCGGACCCCGACCATTTCAGGACGGAATTCTTAATAGGGCGGGCCGGTATGAAACCGGAAGGGATACGGCTGGAACGGACGGACGCACGGATACTGCTGAATGCGCGCCCCGGCGCCTACGACCTGATCTTTCAGACGGTACCTGAACCGCTTAATGCCGCGGCGAACCGCTTTTTCACTTTGGAATTTTTCCGGAAAGCAGGGGCGTCCCTGAAAACCGGCGGTATTCTGGCTTTCACCTTGCCGTTCTCGGAAAATTACCTGCCGCCTGAACGAGCATACTTTGCCGCCTCCATACTCGCCACAGCGGCCGCGGCCTTTAAATATGTGGAGCCGGCGCCCGGCGGAAGGCTTACGGTACTCGCATCAAATTCCCCCATGGACCTGGCCCCTGAAACGCTGGCGCGCCGCTGCGCTCAACGGAAAATACACAATCACTATGCGGTGCCGGCCAATCTTCCCTTCCTGCTGGATCCTTACCGCAGACAATGGGCGCTGGCCATGCTGGCGAAAGCAAAAAAACCGCCGCTTAACACGGACCTGGACCCCGTGGCATATTTTTATCTTTGGAAGATGTGGCTGGCGATGTTCGTCTCACCCGGCACCCTGACCGGCCTGGCGCTGATATCAGTGGCGTTGCTCCTGCTTTCCAGCCGCCTGCTTCGCCCGATGGAATTGCTGCGTGACAAAGAGTCCGCGGGAGTATTTATTGCCGGCTTCTGGGCCATGGGATTTGAAGTGGTCTGCCTGTTCATGTTTCAAACATACAGCGGGCAACTTAGCTGGAAGATGGGAATATTATTTTCGGCCTTTATGGCGGGATCGGCGGCCGGGGCTTATATTTTTAAAACCGCCTCCCGTTTAATGACGCGCGCCGCCGCGCTGATTTTAGCGCTGGCGCTGACGACGTGGTTTTACGTTTATGCTCCGGGCCTGGGCGCCATAACGCCATTACAGCTGTTCCTTCTTTTCATGGTTTTACTCTCCGCGGGAGGATTCTCGCTGGGCGCTTATTTTGCGGCCGCGACTGGGGGCGTGGATAACAAAGCAGTGCGTCTTTATTATTCGGATTTATTGGGCGCGGCTTTGGGCGGGTTTATTTTTTCAGCCGCCCTCATACCTTTGGCCGGGCTGCGCGCCTCATTACTCTGGGCCGCGGGAGCGATCATAGCGGGGCTATTAATAGAAAGTTTCGGCCATGCCGCCGCAATTACCGACTAAAACCGGAAGGGCTTTATTCCCTGAAAGAATCTACTGTAAAAACATAAATAGAGGCGTTCTTATCCTGCCAGCAATCCCGCTCAAGCCCCGCTTTCTGGAAACACAACTCGCTTAAAAAATCTTTTTTGCCGGGTATTTGCTCCCAGACCTGCGGCAGGAACAGTCCTGAATGGCCGTCCTTAACCACAACCACTCCGTGCTTGCCCTGGACTATTTCTTTGGCGTTAGGCGCTTTTTTGAGCGGGGAGAGAACTGAGATCTCCGCCTTTATTTTTTCCAGTTCCGGTTTCTCAAGGGGTCTGAAGCGCGTATCCGCAAAAGCGGCCGCGTTGGCGCCGTAACGCACGGCATCCAGTAAACCCATCCGGGGCTCGATAGTGCCTACGCAGCCGCGCAAAGCCCCGTTTTCGGTAAGCGTAACAAAAACCGCGGCGGGGAGATTAAAAGCGTAATCTTTTGAAAGCAGGTCGTTTTTTGATTTTCTTCCCAAAAGCCGGTTCTCTATCTCGGTCCTGGCCTCACTTAACAATTCTTTTTTCTGTCCCGGACTCAGAGTTATTTGACCAGGAACAACTTTAAGGGCTCCGACAAAAGCGCCTGCGATATACCCCACTACTTTTTCCGGACCGGTAAGATCAGGGGCGCGGTCATAGGAATCCGCGTACTTAAGCTCCACGAACCGGGAAGGACCTAATTCGTTCACGGCGGCCATGGCCGCCCCCACCGCGGCCTCTCCACAGGCGCAGGTTTCAAGCCCGGGCACATCCTTTGCAAGCAGTATCCGGTTAGTCAACCAGAAATATCCGGGATCCATGGCAGCTATCGCCAACGAAAGGGTCTTGTCCGCCGCCAACGCATCTTCATGCCTAGGATAATGCGAGAAGTCGGTGGATACCACTATCAGCGCCTTTTTTCCTTTAAGCTTCCGGCCGAGCATCCGGCCGATCTCCGCCAGTTCGTCCGGACCGGCATTATTGAGTACGGCCGGCAATATTTTGAAAGGTTTTTTAAGCCGCCGCTGCAGGAACGGCAGTTGAACTTCTATAGAGTGCTCGTTAAGATGCGCTTCAGTACGGTTTTCAAATAACGGGCTGGCCTTAATAAGCTCGGCGGCGAATTTTTCATCCACCGGAACCTTGCCCAAAGGCGTTTCATAATAGCCTTCGGCCAGCAGGGCCGCGCCTTTTACGGCCATGGTATGCCCGACGCCGAGAATAACCACAAGATCGTATTGCGTATCTATAACATTATAGGCGTAGGCGGCCATGACGCCGGAAAAGTCATACCCGGCATGAGGAGCTATAATGGCCCGGACCCGGCCCGTAAGCCGGGTGGGCACCGCCCCGGCCAGAGCGGAATCCACGAATTTGGAAAGTTCCTCTTTATCCGCCGGATAGAATTTTCCCGCGAACGCCGCTTCCCGCGCAAAGCCAACGCAATTAAAAGTCAAAATAAAAAACGCCGGTAAAAACTTCCCAGGGTTCATAAACTTATTAATGGACATAAGGCGCCGGCCCCTTTGATTTTCTATTTATCTTGCTTGATTTAACGTTTGAGCCGCGGACCATAGCGAACATTTTCTCATAGTAATCAGCGGGAACATCAATTTGCACGCCATCATTGTGCGCGGCAACCAGGATCTTTAAACAATTTAAATAGTCCCGCTTTATATAGGATATGAGGAACGATGCATGATAGGCTGGGGCAAGGTGCGGAGACCCCAATGCAACCTTCGGCAGGATATCCTGATAAACTTTTTGGGCTTCATCAAGCCTATTCAATCCTTCCAGGATAGCCGCCGTGAGCATGGCGGCATGGCCGTCGTCCGGCAAAAGAGCCGAAGCCTTCTTCGAGTATTCAAGCGCTTTCTCATCTTTCCCTTCTTCCAGATAGCTATTGGCAAGCATATAAAAAAACCATGAATTTGCAGGGTCCAGTTCGCTTGCTTTTTGGCAGAAGGGTATGGCTTTCCGGTAATCATGGGTATAGACATAAAGCGCGCAAAAATCGGCGTTGAGCCCCGTATTTGAGTTATCCAGGGATAAGGCGAATTTGAGGAAGCGAAGGGCCCGCTGAGAATCGTATCCACCGCCCAGATGGTGCGCGTAAAGGAGATATACATCAAAAGCATCGGTCTGGGATAAATAATTTGCGCCTCCCCCTCCTCCTTTTTCAAGCCTCGTCAGGAAATCCGCGCGAATTCCATAACATTCTTCGAGTCGTCCCATAGCGTTGCGGCCGGTAATGATACCCGCCAGTCTCCCTTCCTCATCCAAAAAAACGCCGCCGCTGTCGCCGGGCCGGCAGATCTTTTCGTCTCCGATGGAACGCGTCTCAAAAAACGGGATTCCGGGCACGCTCCGGGTAACCCGTACCTCGTGAATACCGGTACGCAGGCCGACCGTGAAAAGTCTTTTTCCTTTCGACAACATTAACAATGTATTGGGCAGCCGCAGGGGTTTCCATTTTCTGACGTCACCGGATTTTTGAAGGACTTCAAGAACGGCCAGGTCCAGAAATCGGTTTTGCTTGACTATCTTCGGCGAATAGGCGGCTTCATTGATTCCCATCAGAATATTTGCCGTTTCGACGCTTGAAGACGACACGCAATGTGAAGCGGTTCCGATTCTTCTATCGTCAAGCATAAAGCCGGAGCAGTTTGCGCCAGCGGAACGGATCTCCAGAATAGACTGGGCGGCCGCCAGCACCGGCGCCGGTATGTCGGCGGCTTTTTCATCGCCACCGGGTTCGGCTGAAGGCGAATTGGAGGCCGCCATGCATAAGAGCGCAATACCGCCTAACAGCCTGAATCTTTTCATTTTTGCTTTCATCGACTCTTCCGACTTTCAATACAACCGGCTCAAATCAGGGGTTTTGTATTTTTACGCCTACCATATCCCCGGGATCCGGGTGCCGTCGTGAGGGCAGCGGCCGCCGGTGGCTGTCAATTGATTTTCAAGAACGGCATAGCCATAACGCTTCATCAACACGCGTCCGCAGACCGGGCAATAAGTGCTTTCACCGGGATGCCCGGCGGCGTTCCCGACATACACGAATTTAAGCCCCTGTTTCATCGCCTTATCCCGCGCACGGGTAAGAGTTTCCACGGGAGTAACTCCGATATTAGACAGTTGATAATTAGGAAAGAAGCGAGAGAAAAAAAGCGGAACATCCGTGCCCAGCTCTTTCTTTATCCAGGAGACCATGGCCGCCATGCTATCCTCGCCGTCATTAAGGCCGGGCACCACCAGATTCACGATCTCAAATAATTTGCCGTTTTTTTTTAGAGTCAGCAGGGTGTTTTTAACCGGCTCAAGCCTGCCGCCCACATATTTGCGGTAAAACTTGTCGTCAAAACCTTTAAGATCTATTTTTACCACATCCATGTACGGCAGGAGCTCTTCAAGCGGTTCGCGATTTATATAGCCGGCGCTGACCATAACGTTTTTAAGGCCTTGGGCCCTTGCCAGACGGGCCGTATCGTACATATATTCGTAAAAAACGGCCGGCTCGGAATAAGTATAGGCGATGGATCGCGCGCGGACGGCCAAAGCGCCGGAAACGATATCTCCGGGCGGGAGAATGGAAACCTCTTTCTGTTTAAGATCTCCGTAAACCTGCCCGGTGGAACCGTCCACTTTTATATCAAGGCGTTCCGGCACTAACGCGGTCTTGGCGGCCTCTTCCGGGTAGATTTGCGAGATCTCCCAATTCTGACACCCCTTGCAACGAAGGTTGCAGCCCGGAGAGGCCAGCGAATAAATGAGGCTGCCGGGATAAAGATGATAGACGGGTTTTTTTTCTATGGGGTCCAGGTGGACGGAGACGGGTTTTGAATAAATGAGGGTTTTTATCCTGCCGCCGTAATTGATGCGGACCTTGCAGCGCCCGCGCGCGCCCTCCGGCAGAAAACATTCAAACGGGCATAATTTGCACTGTACACCGTTGCAGATTGGCGCCGAAAACCGGCCGTCCCTTACCCAGGGATTATCGGCGGGGATCAGCTTGGCAAAAGTGGAGGGCGGAGGATAGAAGGCGATAATCGCGGCCGCGCAAAGGCTCAACGCAGCCATAACTGCGGATATAACCAGTGCTGACGTGCGGCTTGTATTTTCCTGAGCCATCAAGGAAACCCCGGTTCAATTTATTTTTTCGGATCCGGGATTGTTATGCGTTTTGCCGGTTATGTTGTGCCGCATATAAAAATCGACTATTATTTTCCACGCCTCTTCGGCGGTATCGGCGAATTTAAAAAGGTCAAGATCTTCATAGGAAATATATCCCCACTTGGCCATATTCCTAAAATTCACAACATCATTCCAATATTTTCTGCCGAACAGAATAATCGGCAAGCGGCGTTTCTTGCCGGTTTGCACCAATGTCAGCACTTCAAAAAGCTCGTCCATGGTGCCGAAACCGCCGGGAAACGCCACGAGGGCCCTGGCTCGCATGACAAAATGCATTTTCCTGACCGCGAAATAATGGAAACGGAAACAGAATTCCGGAGACACATAAGAGTTGGGCCCCTGTTCCTGCGGAAGTGTAATGTTAAGCCCCACGCTCTTTGCGCCGGCTTCGTAAGCCCCCCGGTTAGCGGCCTCCATTATGCCCGGCCCGCCGCCGGTAACTATAATAAGCTTATTCCCCCCCAGCGACCCCTGCTCTGAGACCAAACGGGCGAATTTTCTGGCTTCCTCGTAGTATTTGGCGGCCGGTACTAGTTTTTTTGCGGTGGCCAGCCTGGCTTTAAGAACAAGGTTCTTTGGGTTTTTGCGGACCAGTTTTTGCAAGGCCCCCAGCCGGACACCTGATTCCTCCTGACTCCAGATACGGGCGCTGCCGAAGACTACCACGGTTGAGGTAATGCCACTCTCGCTCAGGGCCATTTCGGTTTTAAGCAGCTCGAGCTGCAGCCTTACCGGCCGCAATTCGTTGCGGCTTAAAAAGGTAGCGTCGGTGTAGGCCTTCCGGTAAGCGTGTGATTTTGTCAGGCTGAGCGCCTGCTGCTTAAGATTTATTTTTACAGACACAATGTTCTCCTTCTCTGTCGCACCCCGTTGTCGCACCCCGCGCTTAACACATGCGCGGGGCGGATGACCGCCGGGCTTTACAAGGTGGCGCCCGGTGCTCCACAAGGAGGGCTCTGCCCTCCGTTTCATCGTCGCTTACTCCCGGCGCTTCGCTTGGTCGTTGCGCTGAACCTCCCGAAGCGGAAATCTACTGAATACTAAGGAGTCAGATTCTCTATCCTGTCGCACCCCGCGCTTAACACATGCTCGGGGCGGATCACCGCCGGGCTTTATTTTTTAAGCCATCCGGAAATTCTATCCGCCATCTTTCCGGAGGAAAGCCCCAGATCCTCATAAAGTTCGTCGGGACGCCCCTGCTCTACGTAATGATCCGGAATCCCCAGTCTCAAGACGTCAGATTGTATCGCATTTTCATTCAGATATTCAAGCACGGCGGAACCGAAGCCTGTCGCAAGAGCGTTATCCTCAGTCGTCACAAGACGCCCAGAAGCGCCGGCCATCTCTTTTATCAGATCGCCGTCCAGAGGTTTAAGAAAACGCATATCAGCCACGCCGGCGTTAACACCGAGGGCTTTGAGCAATTCAGCGGCTTTTATGGCCGGATGCACCCGGTTGCCTAACGCTAAGATGTTGACATCCCTGCCTTTAGAGAAGATTCGGCCCTTGCCAAACGGCAGACGTTTAAATTCGGACGACATATCCACCCCAAACCCCTTGCCGCGCGGATACCGGAGCATTACAGGCATATTAAGCGCAAAAGCGGTGTACAGCATGTGTTGAAGCTCGTCCTCGTCCGCCGGAGCCATAACCGCAAGATCCGGAAGCATTCTAAAAAGACCGAGATCAAAAATTCCATGGTGGGTCGGCCCATCCTCCCCGACCAAGCCGCCGCGGTCCATGGCTATAACAACCGGCAGCTTCTGCAGGGAGATGTCGTGCATTACCTGGTCGAAAGATCGCTGCATAAAGGACGAATAGATGGCCACCACCGGCTTAACACCTTCCGCGGCCAGGCCTGCCGCGAAGGTGACCGCATGCTCTTCGGCTATTCCCACATCATAATAGCGGCTGGGGAACTTGTCGCGGAATGCGGCAAGACCGGTTCCTTCAGGCATGGCGGCCGTAATGGCGGCTATCCTGGGATCTTTCTCCGCAAGCTTAACGATGGTGTTTGAAAAGACCTGGGTAAAAGTCGGGATTCTGGCCGGATCTTTTTTTGAAAGGCCGGTCTCGACATCGAATTTGGGAGTGCCGTGGAATTCGGTAGGCTCGGTTTCCGCCGGTTCATACCCTTTCCCCTTCTTGGTCACCACATGCAATAACACCGGTCCCTTGAGATTCTTTACATACCCCATCACTTCAACAAGTTCGGGGATATTATGTCCGTCTACGGGACCGAAATAAGTGAATCCCATCTCTTCAAAGATCATGCCGGGGAAAAGCAGTACCCTGGTCCTTTTAGCCACTCGCAGAACCTTCTTTCCCCAGAACTGGAAACGGTTAAGGAAAAGTTCCGCTTTACGCCCGGCATTTTGCACTGTGCCGAGGGTTAGGAGTTGGGTGAGTATCTTGCCCAGGTGCCCTACCCGTTGGGAGATGAACATCTGATTGTCGTTCAGTACCACCAGCATATCCGTTCTCAACTGGCCTATATTCTGCATGGCCTCCCAGGCCATGCCTCCGGTCATGCAGCCGTCGGCCACCACGGAAACCACCTTGTATTTCCCGTCAAAATGATCACGAGCCGCGGCCATGCCGGCGGCGGCTGAAAGTGCCGTGGACGCGTGCCCGGCGCCGAAAGCGTCGTACTCCGATTCATAGCGCTTCAGGAAGCCGGAAAGCCCGCCTTTCTGCCTGATGGTGGGGAATTTATCCGCGCGGCCGGTGAGAATTTTGTGCGCATAGGTCTGGTGGCCGGTGTCAAAAACCAGCTTATCTTCGGGCGTATCATAAACATAATGCAAGGCCACAATAAGATCGCAGGCGCCCAGGCTCGAAGCCAGGTGTCCGCCGGTCTTACTGATATTCTGTATGATGACCGACCGGACCTGGTCGGCCACCAGAGGCAGCTGCGTAACTTCCAGCTTCTTAAGATCTTTTGATCCTCTGATTTTCCCCAGCAGATCCATATTAAAACTCCCGTCTCATTTTTCCCGGCGATATACAAAGCCGGCGATATCCGCCAAAATTTTCACACGGGCGGGCGGACAAGGCAGGTCCGCAAGCTTTTTGCGGGCCAGCGCGATAAGCGCGGCGGCTTTAGCTTTTGAAGGCCCGACCCCGTAAAGGGACGCATAAGTCAGTTTTGCGTTCCGGACGTCGCTGCCGCTTTTGCCCAGTTTTTTCTTATCACCCACCACATCCAGAATATCGTCTGTTATCTGGAAGCAAAGACCCATAGCCCCCGCAAAGTCCGAGAGGGCCTTAAAATCCCTAGCGCCGGCGCCCGCGAGCGCCGCCCCCATTTCCACTGAAGCCATGATGAGGTCCGAAGTCTTGTGCTGATGGATATAATCCAGCAGGCGGGCCGCTTTTGCGCTTTGCGCGCCGGCGGACTTCCAGGCCCGCTCTCCCAATTTAAGAAAGCCTTCCGCTTCAAGATCCCCCGCCTGCCCGGACACCATCCCCCCCGCGCCGGCACGGCGGGCCAGAATGCCCGCCGCTTCAAGAACCCGCTCGGCCCTGATGCCTTTTATTCCGGAGTTTTCGTAAAGGACCGAGAAAGCGTTGGTGAGCAGAGCATCGCCGGCCAGGAGAGCCATGGCTTCTCCGAAAACCATGTGATTGGTCGGACGCCCGCGCCGCATGTCGTCGTCATCCATCTCAGGCAGATCATCGTGGATAAGCGAATAGGTGTGCACCATCTCAATGGCGCAGGCGGCGGGAAGAACATCCCGCCAAGCCCCTCCGAAGAGTTCATATGAGGCTGTCAAAAGAACGGGGCGCAGACGCTTTCCACCGGCAGCCAGCGAATACAGCATAGCTTCCCTGAGCCGCGGACGGCAAGCGGGTATGCGTTTTACGCGCAAGACCAGTTCGCCGTTAATAACGGAGGCGCGGCGGGCTATGAATTTTTCGATGGACATCTATAGAATTATACAAAAATAAATTACCAGATCAGCTGCATACCGAACCGATGGGTGGCGCCAAGGTCGCCGTAATCTATGTACGCATAATCCACCCTGGCGCCGTGAATGAGGCTCCCTTTCTCGGTGAATTTATCGAAGTTCAGGCCGAAACCTCCGGAAATACGCGCCCCGATATCACGCTGGCTCTTATAGCCTGCGCGGAACTGGAGCAATCTCATAATATCGGTTTCAATACCGACACTGTTAAAAACCGGGGTGTCGGAATACTTTACCATGTCGGAGATCACCGTGACGACAATTATATCGTTTATGGAGTGAAAATCCTTGGCGATCCCGGCCCGGAGAGTCGCGGGCAATTTATAGCCTTCAAACACGAACTTCTGTCTGCCTGTGAGATTAAGCGCCGAAACACCCAGGTGAAAATGACCCGGCAGGACAAGCATGGCGCCCGCATCCGCGGTGTAGACACTGGCGCTCATTTTATCCAGTTTCTCGCTTATTTTTTTTACGCTGCCTCCGACCGCGACCCGGTAAGTCTTAGGGCGGTAATCCAGGACTGGGGCAACCCTTGTCCAGCTGGGAGTTATCAGCATGGGATCCAGCTTGCCTATATCCTGGTTGAAATGGGGCCAGCACTGGGCATAGGAGAACATCCATAGCGTATGGTTGGTGCTTGTCTCTCCGATCAACATATCGTCATTATCGTAAGCCTCTATTTTCCCGCTGGAAAGAGTTGAGAAGCCGGCGCCCGCCGTTCCGTACCGGGAGCGGTAAGTGACAGCGGCGTACTCCTGGGTTATACCGTCAATATAGCGGTTATGACTGCCGGAAAAAGAGGAATAACTCAAAAGACCCAGGCCCGCCGGGTTGTAGAGGATGGAATCAGGTCCGACCAGCGCCGTATAAGATTCCCCCAGCGCGGCGGGTATGACCGCTACCGGGATCTTGAGAAAATTGGCGCCCGTAGTCCCGGGGCCCGTCTCGGCAAAAAGCCGGCCCGCGGAAAAAAGACAAAAAACCGCGGCCGTGAGAACGCGCGGAATAACAAACCGGAGCGGTTTCCCCCATGTCCGAGGTATTACGACACCAGGGCAGATATTGTCGGCCATAAATCGCCAGAATCAGACGCGACCGGCGCCGGCGTTGCTGAATTCTATATTCATAGTATATATTAAAGCGCCGTTGATTCGATGTCGGAATTGTTACGTGTCCGGATACCAATTAAAAAGGGCGGGACTTATGTCCCGCCCTTTTTTAAAAACCACCGCTACCGAATTATTTTATCCACTTTATGAAGTCGTCCCATTTTGAATCCTTAGCCCACGTCAGATCGTTATAGCTGGGGGTGTAGGAACTGGGAATATAAACAGCCAGGCCGAAAGAATTGGCATACTTGGTGCCGGTGACCCGGTTGTGCAGTATCAGGTCCGTCTTAAGGAAACCCATCAGTTCCTTTCCTTTTTCGGCCACGGCGGCGCTGGCCGTTCCGTCGCTGACAAGCTTCACGAAATGATAGAGATCCTTATTAGTGGAGTAGTAGAACGCCTGGGCCTTGGTCCGGGCGTTCTTCACGTTCGCCAGATCGCCGGCGGCCATAACTTCAGCCGTCCACCCATCAAGCAACTGTGTCAACTTGCCGAAAGAGGCGGTCTTTATTGAGGACTGTGTCGCCCCCTGCTTGATGGCCTGATAATGATCCGTATAAGAATCCACCATGGCCTTTGAGAGGTCCGCGGCGGACATGTCGGGCGTGGCGGCCAGAGGGCCGAGCCACGTGTTATAAGTATAACCATCTCCGGGTTCGGTCTCTTCGGAGGCCACGATATAATCGGCATAATCTTTTATTTGATAGCCCACTTCCGCCATCTGCATCAGGCAGGCGTCCATGGAGAAAACATCTATCTTGCCGATCTGGGCCATGGCCTGGCTCAGCTGCGGGGTGGTGATATGATTTCCGGATTCGTCGTCGTAGGAGATACCTCTGTCTTCAAAAGGGCGTTCCTTATTCCAGCCGGCGCCATGGTTCCAGACTACCAGCACATAATGCCGGGCCGGATATTTTTCCATAGCCCATTTGGTGAATCCGACCAGATATTCCCAGCTGCCCATATCGGATTTAGGGATTTCCATCACTATAGGGGAAGTGATCTTGCTGGTATCGGCGTCCTTCTGGACCAGATACCTTCTGGAACCTTTCCAGTCTCCCTCGGCGGATGAGTAACCGTCGATACGGCCCAGTTCCGCGACAATGTTGACATTAGCATCGGAGCCTATCACTTCCATCTCGTTAACGTCTGAAAGACCGTATGATTCAAGGTTGTTCTTAGCGTTTACGAACACCATTATGGTCCAGTTCTTTGCGGCTTTGGGATTGCCTGGCATCGGGATAACGTCCGCGCCGGGGTTGGCGGCCCTAACCTGTTCCACCACACTGGCCAAGCTGCCCTTCTGATCGAAAGTGATGCCGTCCGCCGCGTAAACGGAAGAAACCAGCATCAGCGTTGCTAGCGCACCGAATATCTTACTTGTCATTATTTACATCCTCCCTATCTGTCAATATGGCCTTGCGCCCCGGGCGCCGGCCGGATCCTGCTTTTAGGAATAGTAATAAAAGTCTCTTTTCAGAGTCAAGCAAAATTTCGGGGACGATTAAAAAACCCATTTCCGATTTTCCTTCTTTACCTTCTCAATAACCGCGGGCGACCCGGCGTAGCCCGATCTATTGAGCCTCACATAAGTAATGTCCTAGTTGGAGGCTTGGATTTGAGATGGCTGCGAGGCGCGACGAACGAGCATGCCGGTGGCCTGTGAGCGAGGAGCAACGAAGCAGCCGCTCAAGCCTATGGCAGTGCCGTGACAAACGCTATGCGGATCAAACGGCCAAAGGCAAGCC
>MGVA01000052.1 GCA_001800245.1 Elusimicrobia bacterium RIFOXYA12_FULL_51_18
ATTGCTTACATAGCGTTGCTATGCCACGCTCTTCGCTCCTTGTTTCGCTCCAAACCCGGCCAGTCAAAAGTAAAGGGATTTGCGAGACACTACACTAGCGCCCCCTGCGCAATCGCCGGCGTCAGGATGCTGGTTCGGGTCTAAAGCAGCGGCCTGGTTTAGGAGGAAAGGTCGATTAACGAATGGCGCTATTTTGAGAGTTTTCGTCGTTGCCGGAGCAGGTGTTTGATGGTTTGATATACGACCTGCTGCTCGCATGAGGAGCAGCCTTTCAGCAAATTAATTATCTTCTGCTCGATAGGATAGGGTTTGTTCTGAACTTTGATGCCCGGCGCGTCCCTGAGAAAGTCCGCCGGTTGAACGCCCAAAACGCCGCTTAACCGCTCCAGCGTCTGAAAACTCGCGGACCTCAAGCCCCGCTCTATCTGGCCGATGAATGAGGGATGCACCTCCGCCTTTTCGGCCAATTCTTCCTGGGACCAGCCGTGCCGCAGTCGTTCATGTCTGACTTTTTTCCCTATGGTCGTCCGATAGCCGGAGTTTTTCATGTCAAAATTGTATAACCTTTATCCGCCATATTCTACATGCTGAAAGTATCTTAAAATTAAGGATTCACACAGTATTAATCCTCTCTAAGGCATGGCGTAATCCGGCTTTATTGCTTCTGTGGAAATGGCCGAGATCTGGGAGCCTGCCGGGGAAACGTTTTCGTGGACCGGCGTTGGAGATCGTATGCGGTTTTTTACTCCCGCTTGGCGCGCCGCGCTTATTAAGAGCCAAAAAGCGCTTACTTTGTTGTATCATAGTCAGGAAGCCCGCCGGAGTGTCGGGATGGAGCAGACCCTTGGCGCCGGCGCAGATCTTTAATTTAAATTTTATTTGAGAGGAAAAGTTTCAGGATAAATCATGAAACAACATTGGAAAAGACATCAGCGTCGTCCGGCCGCCGAGAACCGGGAAGCCATAGTGGAGGGCGTTATCCAGCATCATGGGCGTTTCGCTTTTCTGCTTACCGAAGCCGAAGGCGGTTCCGATGTGTTCCTGCGCGGAAAAGGGCTTGACCTCGCCATGGACGGGGACCGTGTCCGGGCGCGCGTGCGCCGCGAGCAAAACGGCCGTTTTTGCGGAGAGATAGTAAGCGTGCTGAAGCGCGCCCGCACTTCCCTGGTAGGCGTCCTTAAACATTTTCCGCGCGGGTGGGTCTTGTCTCCGGAAAAGGGGAACGCGCCGCCGGCACAGGTAACCGCTTTCGCGCCTAAAGTGCTTCCGGAAGAAGGCGCTTTCGCGGTACTTCAGGTTACGCGCTGGCCTACGGAGACCGTCTGCGCCGCCGGTTCCGTTATAGAGGTTTTTGGGGGGCCTGATGATGTGCGCGCGCGTATAACTTCGCTTCTGCGGGAGCGCGGTTTCAGCGAACAATTCCCTAAGGACGCGCTGGCGCAAAGCGAAGCGTTCGGGGTGCAGCTCGAACCGTCGCAGTGGGCGGGCCGGGAGGAACTGTTTCATCTCCCTGTCGTCACCATAGACGGGGCCGACGCCAAGGATTTTGACGATGCCGTATCTATCGAACCCCAGACCGGCGGTCTGGTCCGCCTTGGCGTCCATATAGCTGATGTGGGATACTATGTGAAGGCGGGTTCGGCGCTGGATAAAGAGGCGTATTCGCGCGCCACAAGCGTTTATCTGCCGGACAGGGTCGTGCCGATGCTGCCGCCCGGACTCTCGAACAATCTTTGCAGTCTTGTGCCGAATCAGCCCCGGCTTACGGTGTCGGTGTTTATGGACGTTAATTCTTCCGGCAAGGTGGTGAAACGGCGCATGGCGGCTACCGTTATCCGTTCCTGCCGGAGGTTCACCTATGAGGAAGTGCAGACGCTTTTGGACGGGGGAAAAGCCGCCGCGGTCCCAAAGGCGGCGGCCGAGGCCGTGAAACGCATGGGCGCGCTGGCCGCTGTGCTGTACACGCGGCGGGTAGACAGGGGCGCGCTGGATTTCGATCTTCCGGAGTATAAGGTTGAAACAGATGCCGGCGGCAAGCCGCTGCGCGTGACGCTTCGTCCCAGGCTTCAGAGCCACCGCCTGATAGAAGAATTTATGCTTCTGGCTAACGAGGCGATAGCTACCGAGCTCATGGCCGCTAAAATGCCGTTCCTGCACCGCCGCCACGATGTGCCGGACCCGCTCAAACTGAAAACGCTGGCAAAAACTCTGGGCGAACTGGGGCTGTCGGCCGGAGGCCTGCTCGGCATGGATACTCATAAGGCCCTGCAGGATGTGCTGGAAGCGGCGGAGAAACACCCGCTGGCGAATATCATAAATTCCCTTATTGTGCGCAGTATGAAGCAGGCGGTTTACTCGCCGGAATCGGCCGGGCATTTCGGCATTGCCGCCAGGGCTTACGCCCATTTCACCTCTCCGATCCGGAGATATCCGGATCTTATGGCGCACAGGGCTGTTAAAGCTTTGCTGTGCGGAAAAAAAGAGAACCACGGAGCTCTTCCGCTGGCCGCCGCGGGCGCGCATTGTTCCGAGCGCGAGCGCGCGGCGTCGGACTCGGAACATAAAGCGGTTGATCTCATGCGCGCCGAGCTCTTTAAAGGGCGGATCGGCGCCGTGATGGACGGGACCGTGACATCCGTTATCGAGAGCGGCACGTTCGTGCTGCTTGGGGATACCGGCGCGGAGGGGATGCTTCGCGTAACGAATCTGAAGCCTGGAGCCAAAGTGAAGGTTATCGTGGACGCCGTGGATACCGTGGAGGGGAAAATAGACCTGTCCCTGGCGGATAAGCCCCGGCAACTGCAAACGCAATGGCGCGTCAAGCCCCGGAAGGGCCAGGAGAAACGGGGGAAAAGATAAGAACGGCCTTTTACTGAGCTTTCCCTGTTAAGTTGAAACGCTGGAGGCTTAGGTTTGAGCCGGATGTTAGGAGCGATGACGATGGTGTAGCAGCGCTACATTGAGGAAGAGCGACGAAACAGCCGGCCAAAGATGAGCCTCCCCCTGGGGGCCAGCCGTATTCGGGCTGCAACTGCGTCGCGAATCGCTTACATAGCCCAGCTATGCCGCGCTTCTTCGCTCCTTGTTTCGTTCCGAATACGGATGGCCAACGCTTCAACTTAACAGGGAAAGCTCAGTAGGAGAAATGGCGCTGAACTTGGCCGGCAATAACTTTATTTCTGGGCATCCGGGCGCGGAATACTTTACAACATCCGGAAACACGGAAAAATTTAAGTCCATTAAAGGGCCCGGATTCGCGGTATTCATTGATTTGCATGGTTCAACTTATGCCAGGCAATAGCGTTCGGAATGTGCCCTGCCGCGGGTGTTTTATACAATAGGCGTGAAATTGCTATAATCAGTTTCAACCTGAATCCTGCAATTCAAGCCGGTTTCCATTGGTAAACCGGCGGCGCAAAAAAATGCAGGATTCCCCGCAGCGGCGGGTCGTTAATTTTCAGCGCTATGCGCGGAAATTAACGAGGACGTATCCGTCGCGAAGCGGCCACTGAGTACTGCGAAGGGGAAAAATGCAACTGCATTTTTCAGGTTAATGTCATCGCTTGGGGGGCAGCATTAATTTTAGAGCTCATGCGCTGGGCTACCCACGATGGCGTTTTTTACGCATGTTTGAAGGTAAGTGCTGATGTTTATAAAAAACCTTAAAATTTTTTCAGCCCTGCTTCTTTCCTGTATTTTTCTTTCCTGTTTTGAGCATGCCGCCTATGCGGCGGTATCAAAAACTTCAAAAAGAGTCTTGCGCCGCTCTTCCCCGGTGTCCGGGGTCGCTTCGGATTTCAACGCTGTTGCGGTTTCCACCCACAGCATGCAGTGGAGCTGGTCCACCGGCACATTCACCGGTTCAGGCATTGACGGCTATTACCTGCACTCCGCCACTACTTCAAACCATATAACCCTGGCGCCGGATACCAGTTTTTATATAGATGCCGGGCTTGATGCCAACAGGCAGGAAACCAGGTGGCTTACCGCGTACGATGGAGCGGACGAGGGAAGTGACTCCGAACACATAGACAAATTCACGTACGCGCTCCCGCCGGCCACCTTCACTTATGACCAGGTTACGGCTACCGGTGCGTATATGACCTGGTTGTACAGCCGGGCCGCGGCGTATGAGATCCAGGGTTCCACCAACGGCGGAGTGGATTATGTCCATAATAGGGCGTCTTTCATTCCATGGCAGACCATACCGCTTTTAAGCAACAAGAACTATATGCTCAGGATGGGGGCCATAAACGGCGACAACGAGCTGACTCCCGGCGTATACAGCGCCACCCGGACCTTCACCACTCCTCCGCTTACTCCCGGTGCGGTGAGTGCGGTGGCCCTCTCGTCTTATACCATCCAATGGAGCTGGTCCACAGGCACATTCACCGGCACCGGCATAACCGGTTACCGGTTCTACCGCTCCACCACCACCAGCGACGATGCTCTGCCGTCGGACGATTATGATGGGGTGGCGGTAACTTTCGTGCCGGGGGATACCGCCAATTCCTGGACTGAAACTTTTGTGGACAGCGGCACTATCACCGCCGCCAATTCCCGGCACACGCGCTGGATAAAGGCGGTCGGCTTAATTGAAAGCCTAAAAAGTCCGATATCCCAAAAATACACTTATGCCATCGCCCCAGCTACCTGTACCGTGGTGTATTTTGACCCGGATCCTTACCCTGTTTCGCACATTTATGAAAATTCAGTCAAGCTCACCTGGGTGCCCCGCTTAGCCGCCGCGGAGGCCGCCCAATATATAGTGGAGTACACCACCACCGCTGATTTTGCGATAGGATTAAGCACCGAAACAGCTTCCGGGGCGCCGCACACCGTGAGCGGGTTGACGGACAATACCAAGTACGATCTGCGGATGGGGGCGATCAACGGCGATGGGGAGCCGACCCCGGCCAATGGCCTGAACCCGTTTGCCCACAGTATGTTTTACAGGGTGATAACCTCTCCCCACTCGCCTTCGAATTTTGCCGCCCTCCCGTACACCGACACGTCATTGGATTTTACCTGGTCCACCACCAATTACAGGAACCCGTCTTATATCTCCGGCTACACCATAGCGGAGCAACTCTATGATTCGGTTAATCAGCTCTATTACCTGCATGCGGTCGCTTTTATGCCCGGGGTATCCAGCAGCCAGTACGCTCTTGATTACCTTATAACGAACAGCACGCATACGCGTTATATATGGACGTCGCAAACGGACCCGGACTTTGCGAGCGACCCCAACTATCCCGACGACAACTATCGGTATAAATGCGGAGTAAGTCCTACCATAAACGCCACCGGCGCTACCTTCGCCACGCCGCCCAACGATGTTTCTTTCGATACCGTCACCGCCCGGACCGTCGGGATTTGGTGGAGGGAGCCGGAAGTGCCGGCTACGGCATACAGGGTGGAGCGATCTACGAATTTAGGGGAAAGAGGTCCGTGGGTATTCGTTTCCAGCGTGACCGGCAGCCATTATAACGATACCGGGCTCACTCCCACCACCACTTATTCTTACAGGATCGGAGCTGTTAATAAATTAGGAATACAGACCATCGGTCTCTCATCCGCCACGGACGGCAACCGCAGGGACTACAGTTTTGTGCGAAGCACGGCCACGCTGCACAGGTCTCCTACGCTTTACGGCGTGGCCGTAGGCACAGAAGCTATAACCTGGTCGTGGACCAACGACGTTGCCGGCGTTCAGACATTTAACCTCTACACTTCCACCGACGGGATAATCGCGTCGGGGCTGGCCGCTTCCGTTACGTTCTGGGCCGAGACAAATCTTCCCGGCGCCAATACCGCGTATTCCCGAAGGGTGCGCTCCGTGACTTTGTACGGCGAGGGGGATTTCTCCTCCACCACCACTTTTACGCTGGCCAATCCGCCGGACAACGTAACGGTTTCAACGGCCGGCGGCCATTCCCTGACCGTCGGTTGGACGGCCAACGGCAGTTCCAGATATAAGATAGACCGCTCAGTCGACCGTTCCGTCTGGACCACGCTTAAAAGCTGGGCGGATGTTTTTGTTTCAACCTCTTTTACCGATTCGAGCTTGAGCTATGCGACCACCTACTATTACTCGATAAGCGGCTATAACGGGGACGGGTTTGTTTCTCTCTCCAGTTCTACGCACGGTGGGACAAGCCGGACTCTGGACGTCCCGTCCGATCTGGCGATTGTTTATTCCACGGCCATCGTGACCCAGAGCGCGACCGGTGTTATACCGGGCGTAGGCCAGGTCACTGTGGATCTGCCTCCCGGTTCGGCTCCGGACGGATATATCTATATCAGTACCGACGCCGCCGCCAATCCGGTGGGTAATCCGAAATCGGACCTGGACACCGCTCTTGCCAAGCTGTCCCCGAGCAAGCTGATGGGGGGCGCGGTCATAGAGCTTCATTTTTATGATCCCCAGATCCAGCCTTTTACCGGTAATTTCAATAGTCCGGTCAGGCTGACCTTCACTTACCAGGATTCCAATAACGACGGTATAATAGACGGTTCCTCCCCGCAGATAGAGGTGGGCACGCTGAGGGTCTTCACTCTGGATGCCCAGGCTCTCATATGGCAGCCGGTAAATTCTTCCGTAGTGGATAGGGCGGCCAAGACCGTTTACGCCGATATTCCGCACTTTTCATATTACGCGCTGGGGAGCTATATCCCGCTTGCCGGGACGCTTTCAAACACTATCGCCTACCCCAACCCTTACAAGCCGGGCAGCGGCGGGGACTTTGACCAGTCCGTTTTCGGAGATGGGATCGTCTTTGAGCCCTTGCCGCAGAGGACGAATATCCGGATCTTCAGCGTTGCCGGAATCCTTGTGGCCGACCTGGACCCGGCGGCCGGCGCCGGAAGATTTTTGTGGAACGCCAGAAATAAGCACGGATCGCGGGTGGCTTCCGGACTCTATTTTTACGTTATAACCAATAAGGATAATTCCAGCGATAAATGCAGCGGCCGGATCACCATAATAAAATGAGAATGTTTTGTATCTTCAAATTCTGCGCCTTTTCGCTGCTCTCGCTGTTCCTGGCGGCCGGGCGCCTTTTTGCCGCCGGCAACGAAGGCGTTTCCGGGGCGCAATTCCTGCGCATAAGCGCGGGGGCGAAGGCTTCCGCCCTGGGGGAAACCGGCGCCGTGTCCGCCGGCGCCCAAAGCCTGTTTTACAACCCGGCCGGGCTTGCCGACGTATCCGGCAGCGAATTTTCGGTTTCCTATATAAAATGGATAATGGAGACCGGTTATTCAAATCTGGCGCTGGCGCAAAAAGTCTCCGGAGGAGTTCTCGGTCTCGGCCTCAGCTATTTTTACGTACCTCCGACAGCGCAATACAACAAGTTCGGGGCCGAGCTTGCGGACGAATATGTGGTCCGGGATATGGCGGTGATTCTGGGCTACAGCCTGGAATTAGGTCCGGGGGTGAACTTAGGGTTGGGGCTTAAACGTATTTCAAGCAAACTGGACACCAACACCGCTTCCGCGACCGCCGGTGACGCCGGGATAAAATACGCGGTTATCCCGGATGCGCTCACGCTCGGTTTCGCGGCGCAGAATATCGGAACTAAACTGAAATTCAACGAAGTAGCCGATTCTCTTCCGTTCAATCTCAAGCTCGGCGGGCAGTATCTGTTCCGGTTCGACGCGGATACCAATATTCGCAAGGATGTTTCATTATTTGCCGACATAAACAGTATGAAAGACGCCGGCGTTTACGCCAACTTCGGTCTTGATTGCACGATGCTCTACTATGGTAAAACCGCTTACTCGATAAGAGGCGGATATAAAACTACTGCCGGGGCCAAAGGTTCCGGTGCGGCCCTGGGGCTGGGCCTGGATTCCGGGACCTATCTTATTGATTATGCCTTCTCGCCCATGGGCGATCTCGGAAAGGTTCATCGCGGTTCCTTCACCTTCCGCTTCGGAGGCAAGCCCGCTCCAAAACGTAATTTTTAGATCCCGCAGTAAGTCGTATCAAAAACTCCTGTTTTGTGTCCATATAAAAAAAGATGGCGGGCGGCTTTTGTTATAATATTTATAGTATAAATTTATTTTCCAATTATATGCGCCGGGCGCCCGAAGGATCGGCTGAAAATAGTTGTAAATAGCGAAAACAACCCGACAGTACGCTGTCGGGGTCCGGTATTACAATATACGGGTAGGCCGGCGGTTCGAAAACTGATCCGGCGCATCAAACCAGCAGGAGGCTATGAATATGGGTAAAGAAGAAAAAGATAAAGCGCTTGAGATGGCGCTGTCGCAGATCGAGAAAAGCTATGGCAAGGAAGCCATAATGCTGCTTGGCGAAAAATCGGCCAGGATAAAAATAGAGGCGCTTCCCACCGGCGCGTTATCGCTTGACCTGGCGCTGGGCATAGGCGGCCTGCCCCGCGGCCGCGTTATAGAGGTATATGGCCCTGAAGCCGGCGGCAAGACCACTTTGACGCTCCATATTCTGGCCGAAGTCCAGAAACGTGGAGGGACGGCTGCTTTTATAGACGCCGAACACGCTCTCGACCCTATGTACGCCAAACGTCTCGGAGTGGATATAGACAATCTGCTTATCTCCCAGCCTGACTCCGGCGAGCAAGCGCTTGAGATAACCGAAAAACTGGTCCGTTCCGGAGCGGTGGACCTTATTGTGATAGACTCGGTGGCGGCTCTCGTTCCCAGGGCGGAGATAGAGGGTGAGATGGGAGATCAGCACATGGGCCTGCAGGCGCGGCTGATGAGCCAGGCCCTGCGCAAGCTTACCTCCATTATGGCCACCACTAAAACCACCGTCATTTTTATTAATCAGCTCAGGCATAAGATAGGGGTGATGTTCGGCAGTCCCGAAACCACTCCCGGCGGCCTGGCGCTTAAGTTCTATTCTTCGGTCCGCATGGATATCCGCAAGATAGAAACTATCAAGCAGGGGGATGTCGTTACCGGCGCTCGCATCCGCGTGAAAGTGGTCAAGAACAAGGTCGCCCCGCCATACCGGCAGGCGGAATTTGAAATGGTCAACGGGGTGGGCATCTCCGTGGAAGGGTGCATCCTGGATATGGGAGTTGAGACCGGTATAATAGAGAAAACAGGCACCTGGTTCATATATAAGACCGAGCGTATGGGGCAGGGCAGGGAGAACGCCAAGGCCTATTTAAAACAGAATCCGGATAAATTCAAAGAGATCGAGACCGAGTTGCGCTCCCGCTTTATGAATCCCGGTATGGCGGCTCCGGCTGAAAAGACGGACGGGAAAACCGCCGGAAAGTCGGGGCCGGCTTCGCCGCGCAATGAAGCTCAATCCGGAGAACAAAAAAAAGAAAAGGCCGTAAGGAAGTAGGCTGAGGAAAATTGCCGGTGACTTTGTCCGTCCAAGGCGGATATCCATAGCAAGGCATGAAAAAATTAGAGCCGCCGGCCGCGGATTTTTACAGATATCTCACGCTTGAGCGGGGCCTGAGCAGGAACACCTGCCTGGCCTACGCCGGAGATTTCAGCGCTTTCCTGGCGTATTGCGCGGGCCTGGGAAAGGATCCGCTTACCGTGGACGCGCATTTTATAGAGGAATATCTCTGGACGCTGAAGGCGGATAAGAAGCTTAAAAGCTCGTCCATCTTCAGGAAGACCGAAGCCTTGCGTTCTTTTTACAGATTCCTGATGCTGGAGGGGAAACTCTCCGTGGATCCGACGCATAATTTTAAGGCCCCAAGGATGGCGCAGCTGGTGCCGCAGTTCCTGTCGGGACGGGATATGGAAAAACTTTTGACTTATCCCGCGCGGGATAATTTCGCCAGGATGCGGACGGTCGCGGCCATAGAACTTCTGTATGCGGCGGGCCTGCGCATTTCCGAGCTGCTGAGCCTGCGTCTTGAAGCCGTAAATATTCAGCAGGGTTGGTTGCGTGTGTTCGGGAAGGGCGCCAAGGAACGCCTTGTGCCGGTGCACCAGGCGGCAATTGAGACTTTACAGAAGTACATGGAATTGCGCCAGGCCAAATTCGGCGGTGGAAATGCCGACGCGGAGATCTTTCTGAACCGTTCCGGGAAGAAAATAAGCCGCGTGCAGCTCTGGAAGGATATCCTGAAACTGGGGAAGGAGGCGGATGTGGCCATACCGTTGCACCCGCACCTGTTCCGGCACACTTTCGCCTCGCATTTGGTGCAGGCGGGGGCCGATCTGCGCTCCGTTCAGGAGATGCTGGGGCACGCGAGCCTGAACACCACGCAGATATACTCCCACGTGGAAAAATCAGGGGTAAAAGCCGCGCATGAAAAGTATCATCCCGATAAGCAAGCTTGAGAGCGTGCCGGCGTCACAACTTTCCGATAAGCATGTAAGCCGCATGCGGTAACCCAATCAGGCCGGGACCCAATATATGATAGATGAGCATAATGATATTTTTGATTCCAAAATAACGCTGCATGACCGGCATCGTTTTGAGATAAAGCTGGACCTGGAACTTCCAGCCTCCTCTCATACGGTTTATGAGCTGGAAAGCTATTTCTTTGTGCCGCGCGCTCTTAATATCGGCCCCAGGACCTATACAAAAGAGGATTTCTATAACAATAACCAGCGGTATATACGTTTCAAGACGCCCAAGATAAGTCTGGCCAAGCTTTGCGATCCTAAACTCTCCACTTCGCCGCTGAACAGGGTAAAAGAAAATCTCTCCCGGTTTCTTTCAGGGGACAAGGACCCTAAACTTGTGGAACTGGCATATGAGGAATTTAAATTGCTGGGTTGTGTGATACGGGGCGAGATCCGGGACCACGTTAAGATCTTTATGGCGGGCCTGGAAACCTATGCCCCGCAGGCCGGGGAGCATGATAAAAAAATGTTCGTTGGGGAGGGGCTTGAGAATTTCCTGACGGATCTTAAATATTTGAGCGGACAGATAAGCGCTCTCAAAGCGGAGGTCATGGATCCGGCAGTGCCGATAAAACTGAGGGAGACGTTCACATTTTTAGACGAATACCTTAGTCTGATCCTGGAGGAATATCTGACCCTGCTCCTGGAGTCCGTGCGTAAAAATAAGGCGGCACTGGCGGGAGACAACGTGGAAGCGGAGCTCTCCGCGCTTGTAATTTCCCAGGGCCGCTACAGGGCGGCCATGAACTATCCGTCCATACTCAGGGAAAACGAGAATAATGAGGTCATAATTTACCGCCGCGGCGTATTGAAGAAATTTATATCGAGCGTGCTGTATCTCAAGACAGAGCTGGATGAATCACAGACGATTACCCAGTTCGTTTTCGGTCTGGCGGCCGGTTTGGCTATGCTCTTCGCCGTGCTGGCCACCATTTATGCCCAGAATCGGTACACCATTAACAGCGTGCCGTTCGTGCTGGTGATCGTTACCAGCTATATTTTTAAAGACCGCATCAAGGACTGGCTGAAGCTCCTGTTTTCCAGGAACCTGACGCGCTGGTTTTCCGACCGCGAGATAAAGATCCTTGATCCGGAAAATTTAAAAAAGATAGGCGTCCTTAAAGAGGCCTTTACGTTTATATCGGAAGAGGCCGTGCCGCCGGATATTTCCCGCATCCGCAAGATAGACAATATCACCTCCATAGACGAGGACGGTAAGCCGGAGCGCGTATTTAAGTATAAAAAGGAGATCATTCTTTATCCTAAGAAGATACTGGAGGCGCATGACCGGCGTAAGGATCTTAATGATATTATGCGGTTTAATATTCAGGATTTTATAATTCAGGCCGATGACTCCAGCGTTGATTATTCATGCATCGATCCGGCCAACGGCCGGATCCGTATCGTTCCCTGCGCGCGAGTCTATCATGTGAACATGGTTATGAAGTATCTCTACACGGACGCGCAGGGGCAGAAAAATATACGCTACGACCGCATCAGGATAGTGCTTAACAAAGAAGGCCTGGTGCGCCTGGAGGAAGTTAAATTGATGTGAATTTAAGGTTCAGGCGGCGGGGGCGGGAAAACCAGCGGCCTGAGGAAAGGAGTTTTAAAATGGAGATAATCGCTATCGGTATAATGGGCGCCAATACCGGCGGTACGGGGCTCGCGGAGGTTTTTCTGAAGCATGGCTACCAGGTGCGCATCTACGACGATTTTAAGGATAGTCTTAACATCGCCATGGCTAAAATATGCTGGTCTATGCGCAAGGCCGGAAAGGAAAACCTGATGGCGAACATAGAGGGAATCCAGGACCTGTCAAAATTCAAGGGCGCCGACATAGTTATTGAGACGCTGACCAAGGATATAGATGAGCGGCGGTTCGCTTTCTCCAAGCTCAAGGATTTTATAGATCCCAATTGCGTTATCGCGGCTTCCTGTGCCGTTCAGCCTTTAAAGACGCTCATAGAGAATACCGAGCTTCCCAAAGAAAGGACGCTGGGCTTTCATTTTGTGCAGCCGGTGCGATCCAACCCCCTGGTCGAATTGGTGAGGCTGGATGCCACCAAAGACGAGTACCTGGATGCCGCTGTGAATCTTTTAAGGAAGATAGAAAAGACTCCGGTGCTGGTAAAGGATAATCCGGGGCAGATAGTGGAGCGCCTGTTCAGGCCTTTCATTCTTAGCGCGTTTAAATTACTGGAGGCGGGCAAGGGCTCGCCGCACGAGATAGATGCCGCTTTCAAGGAAGTGGGCGGTATGCCCGCGGGCCCATTCGAGGCCGTGGACTTCGTGGGGCTGGATAGAGACTATAAGGCCACACGGGATATTTACGAGGCGCTGGGCAAGCCCGAGCGGCTTACCCCGTCCGCCATGGAAATGCGCCTTGTACAGTACGGACAGTTGGGCAGGAAGTCCACCATCGGTTTTTACATCTACGAGGATGGAATGATAGTGGGGGAAAATCCGATACTTCCAAATATCGTTAAATACCTTGGGCTTAAAAAAGTTTCCAAAGAAGAGATTTTCTCCGAGCTTCTAAGGCCCATGATAGAGGAAGCCAAGATCCTGGCTTCTGAGATCATGGCTTCCGAGCACGATATAGAGACGGCCGTGAAACTGGCGTTGGACTGGCCGAAGGGGCCTTTCGCCTACAGCCGCGACCTTGAGCACCTCTTCGTAAAAAAGACCGTCTCCGAGTTCGAAAAGCTGGATTCCTACTAGTCCGAAGAATTCGTTCACCTGCGGTGGTACGATTTGGGCGGGGCAAATTATATTTATATTTTTGAAAGTTGCTGGGGTTTTGCCGGCGGGTATAATGGGATGGGTGACACCGGCAGGACCCCGAACTGGCAGCCGCCGGCGTAAAGTATTCCCGCCAAATCAGCTGAGGTAGCCCATCAGTCTGTAGACCAGTTTGGCCGCGTTGAATTCCGTGATAGGGGAGCCTTTGATGGGGGCTACTTCCACCACGTCTATCCCCACCACTTTCTTTTTTTTGCAAACGACCTTGAAAAGTTTCAGGGCGTCGTACCACATGAAGCCGCCGGGCTGGGGCGTGCCTGTGCCGAGCATGACCGAGGGGTCGAACCCGTCCACATCGATAGTCAGATAGACCGTGTCCGACAGGGCTTTCAGGATGTTTTTCTCCAGTTTCGCGAAGTTCAGGTTCTCGTGCATGAGATAAGTCCTGACTTTGCCGGAGTTCGTGAACCGCGCTTCGTCCTGGGAGACGCTGCGTATTCCTATCTGTACGGTCTTCGTGGTCCGGGACGCCGGGTAAAGGGCCGAGGCGTGACTGTGGGGTGAACCTTCATATTCCGGCCTCAGATCCGCGTGCGCGTCAAAATGCAGTATGGAGAGATCCTTGTATTTCTTCTGGAAAGGAGGCAGGAGCCCCTGGGTTATGCTGTGTTCGCCGCCGAGGAATATCGGGATGCCGTTGAACATCGCCAGGAGTCCCGCTACTTCCTTTCCCAAATTTTTAAAAAAACTCTTTTCTCCCTGCTTGCAGTTGAACGGGGCCAGGGTCACGATGCCTTCCTTCCATACTTCCCTCTTAGCTTCCTCATCCCAGAATTCCACCTGCCAGGAGGAATCCAGGATGGCGGCCGGGCCTTTCCCGGTCCCTTTCCCGTACGAGGTGGTCTTCTCATAGGGGATCGGCAGAATAAGGAAGCGCGCGTCCGCCAATGAGCAGGGTTCGTCTATGAGGAAGGGTGTTTTGTTCAGTTTAAGTTTCATGTCAGGTGCTCTATTAAAAATCCGGGCCCCATCAGAGAGGCCCGGATCTTGACTGCGTTAAATGCTGTTAAAACACGAACACGGCCGCAGCTACCACAGTGGTCCAGGCGCCTTCTATGCCGATGGCTGATTGGGTCACATTAGTGCTTTTTACGATCTTGCCGCTGAGTTTCCAGATCTCTTCTTTCTGGTCCCAGGTGGTTTCGCTGCCGAATTCAATCCCCTGGATGGTGGAAAGCATCAGGGCGGCTAGGTCTTCGGCGTATTCGCCCGTCTGTTCGTCGGTTTCGCCGAAAGTATGGTGTTCCGAGATGTATCCGTACTGGCTGCGGTCTTTCGGGATCGCAAGACCTACGGAGGACGCGATGAGCCGGTGGTTTTCGTTCACCGCGTTTCTGCTGAGCACACAGTGCAGGATCTGGCCGGGTTTCAGCCTCTCAACGCCTTTCTGCCGTGGGATCACTTTGCAGTGGGGGGGGAAAATGCTGGAGACATGCACAAGATTGTATCTGGCAATCTTTGCATCTCTGAGGGCTTCCTCAAAACTGGCGAGTTTCTCTTTGTGGCGCCCTATACCTTTGGTCAGGAATACTTCTTTAGCGACGAATATTGACATGGTAGTATCATTATAATAAATATTAACCCGGATTTTGCAATTGAATTATTTTTAAAAAAATTTGCGGGGGGATATATTATTTGAGCGGACGCCTTACTGTCCGGACTTCTTCTCTCCGAGGGCTTTTAGTTTGGCCTGGTAGCTGCTTTCCAGTTTTTCCTTAGCAAGGCTGAACTCTTTTATCAGGGCGGCTTCCTTTGCGGCATGATTTTCTTGGAGGGCCGCCTCGCGTTTCTGCAGGTCCGTGACCAGCCGTTGTTCCTGTTCCAATAATCCTTTTAACTTGGCGCGCTCATTCTCCAACTGTGCGGTTTTCATGCGGTGATCGTCTTCCAGCTCCTTGACGGTGGCGGCGTAAGAATTTCTCAGCGCCTTCTGAGCCTCTTCCAGACGGGTGTCGTGCTCCAGGATCTTGGAATTGAGCTCGCGATTGCGGGCTTCCAGTTCCGACTTTAGCCGGGTAATGCTTTCAGCCATGGAACGATCGTTGTCCAGTTGCATGGTTTTATCGGAAAGGGCGGCCGCGTAATTACGCTCCATCTGCTCGTAGCGGGTGGCCAAAGCTTTTGCCTTAAGCTTATAGCTTTCTTCCAGCGCTTCGCGTATACGGGCCTCTCTTTCCCTGGACCCATCCTCCAGGTCTTTTATCTGCCTGGCGAGCTTGGCATTGTACTCTTCTTTAATAAATTCCAGTTTTTTAAAATATTCGGTTTGACTGGTTTTTTCCTTATCTTCGCCGCTGCGGATGGCGTCCGCCAGCTGGCTCAGGTAATTTTTTTCTATGGCGGACAGTTTGTCCATAAACTCTTTTTCTATTTCCTGTCGGAGGTCCTTGGCTTTGGAGAGATTTTCCTGGATAAGTCTTTGTCTGTCCTGTTCCGTTTCCTCCAGTTTCCTGTTAATAAGTTCGATCTCCCCTTTCAGCTTGGATGCCAACGCTTTGCCGGCGTCCCTGGTCTGTAAGGCGAACTTGAGGTTCTGCTCAAGCAGGTGATGACGGGTTTCCATGTCGCGGATCTTCAATTGGTGGATTTCTTCCGTCTTTCTGTTTTCCAAATCCAGTTCATGTTTAGCGGCCGCAAAGGCCAGTTTTTCCCTTGCCTGGGCTTGTTGTTCATGCTGAAGGTCCTTTTCTTTGAGGCGGGACTCAAAGTCGGCTCTAAGGGTGGAAATAGTTTCTTCCGACCGGCTCCGGACTTCAGCCAGTTCCCGGGCGTGAGAGGCTCTGGCGTTTTCCAACTGGGCGTTGGAAACCGCCATCGCTTTCTTGATGTTTACCGAGTTTTCGTTCTCTTTGGCCTTAAGGGCCTCCATAAATTTGCCTTCAAGTTCCGCGGCTTGGGCGTTCATCAGGTCGCGCTGTCCCGCGAGCCCCGTCTCCTTTATGCGGTATTGCTCGTTTAATCTGACGGTTTCCGCCCGCAGGCGTTCGTCAAAAATTTTCCGGGTGGTTTCTTCTCCGGCGGCCAACTGGGCGCGCAGGGCCTGGATTTTAAGCGTAAATTCATCTTCAAATTTTTTGTGAAGTTGGGCGGTGCGGGCTTGTTCCTGCTCCTCCATCTGCCTTAGATAAGTTTCTTTTTCTCCGATCAGGCGTTTGAGCTCCTCGTTATCGCGGGAGATGGCGCTGACGCGGGTCAGCGCCGAGTCTTTCTGTTCGGCAAGGATGGAGGCTTGTTTCCGGGCTTCTTCATATTTACGGGTCAATCCCAGCTCTTTTACGCGCGCTGATTCTTCAATGGATTCCTTGAGCAGTGTGTAGCGCTCTTCAAACGCCTTGGTCTGTTCCGTTTCGCGCTGATGGATAGTGTCCGCCACCTGGTTCCGGAAACGGTTCAACTCTTCCCTTTCGATGGAAATTTTAGTTTCGCGCTCGTTCAAAAGTCTTTCACGCGCGGTAAACTGCTCCTGCATGGTCGTAGAGTTTTCGGCGAATTCCTTTTCCAGCAGCTTTTCCTTTCGGGCCAGGTCTGTTTTTAATTTATCAGATTTGAGTCTCAACTCCTTTTCAAGTTTGTCATATTTGCCGCTAAGCGCTTGTTCGGAGGTCAGCAGAGCGCTCTCAATTTCTTTTTTATGGATTTCCAGCGCCGCCTCTTTTTCGGAATAAGATTTTTTCAGTTCGGAGTATTTTTCTTCCCATTGCGTCCGGCGGCCGGAAATCCCGCTCTCCATCTCCCGCAATGATTCCTCCAGGGAGGTCACACGCGCCGAATAATCGGTTTCGGCCTGGGAAAGGCGTTGGGAAAAGCTGTTTTCCAGCAGCTTCTTGTTATCGGCAAGCCACTTGGTGTAATCTTCGTATATCTGCCGCTCTTTCTGAGAGAATTCGGTATTAAGGCGGTCGCTCAGCTTTTTTATCTCCGCCAGATGTTCCTGGCGCAGCCGGCTCCTGGCCTCTTCCAGTTGCAACTGGTGCGCGGCGGTCATCTGCGCGATATTCTGCTCCAGCTTTTCCTTCCAGAGCTCTTCCATTTGCCTGGCCCGCCCCTCCCCTTCCTGGCGGGCGGTTTCGCGGCCGAGTTTGAGTTCTTCTATGAAAGTTTTTCGCTCGTTTTTAAAATCTTCCTCGCGTTCTGTTTCCCATTTCTTGAAGAGGGCTTCCATTTCCAGACGCAGGTGTTTTTTCTGTTCCAGGATCTCCGTTTCTTTACGCGCCACTTCTTCGTTCAGTCTGGCGCGTTCCCCCTCAAGTTCCGTGCGATGTTTTGTGATAGCTTCTTCCAGCATGACCTGGTATTTTTGCCACAGACTGGATTCTTTTTCCACTATCAGTCTGGCTATCTCGGTCTCGCGCTTTTTGATGCGCCCCTCCTGACCTTGTATCAGAGCTTCGAACTCTGTTTCCTTGGCCCTATTGTTCCGCTGGATCTCTTCAAAGCTCTTTGAACGCAATGCCGCCACTTCCATATCCTTCTCTTTTAGTTCGGAGGTAAGGCGTAAGATCATCTTGGCCGAGTCCAGCTCGGTTTCTTTTAATATTTCGTCAAAATCGTTTATTTCCATATAGCTTGTGCGGCGTTCATGCATGCCGCTACTAATGATGGCACGCGCTTGCGTATTGTTTTTTAGAGATGGCGACGTGCGCTCTATAACGCTCTGGCCGCTACTGTTTCTTGTCTTTTTCCGCTTTCAGAGCCCGGTCATATTTGAGCTGCAGCTCATCCTGCTTTTTCCCCCAGTAGTTAAGGAGTTCTTCTTCCTTCTTCTGGTACTGAGCCACATACTCTTCTTCCTTTTGGGCTATGAGCATGGTGAGGCGGGTCTTTTCCTCTTCCAGCTCCCCGAACTTGGACTTGATCTTGTTTTCCAGCTCAAGGCGAAGCTTGGCCAGCGCGGTTCTGGATTTCTCTACTTCTCCATAATATGAATTCTCAAGTTCATTTCTCTTGGACGCGGCTTCTTCTTCCAGGCGCAGGCGTTGTTGCTTGTTTTTGGAAAGTTCGTCATCCAGCTTCTGGGTAAGCAGAGCCTCCTTCTTTTCAAATTCCGAACGCATGGTTTGGCGTTCCTGATTCAGTACCTCAAGCTTATGGGTTTCCCAGTAGGCGCGCTCCTTTTCCAATCCTGCGGAGAGGTCGGCGGAGAGCTGGAGATAGCGCTTTTCGAGCTCGGTCTCTTTCTGCCGCATGAGGCGTTCAAGCTCCTCGCGCCGCTTAGCCAGACTCTTTTCTTCCAACGCGGCGCGGTCCTTTTCGCGGCGGCCGGCTTCGGCCTCTATGCGGGCTGTTTTCTCGGAGGCGGCGGCATGAAGGCTCTTTTCCTTGGTTTGATACTGCCGTTCCATCTCGGCTTTCTTATTCTCGAATTCCAGAGTCAGGTTGTCTAATTCATCTTCTTTCTGTTTTGTAAGCGTCTCAAGGCGCTCTTTGGTTTTTTCCGTAAAACGCGCTTCCAGTTCCGTCTCTTTCTTGCGCAGATCGGAGAAGCGCTCTTCATATTCCCGGTCCATGACGGCGCGGCGTTCGTTGAGGGCCTTGTACATTTCTTCTTTGGCCTTTGCCAGCAGGGAAAACTGTTCGCTTTCCTTAGTCTGAAGTTCCTGATAAAGCTTCACTTTGAGTTCGCTATGCTGTTGTTGAAGCGTACTCTTGAGTTTCTCCGTTTCGCCTTCCTGCGCTTTTAGGTGAAGTTCGCGGGTGTGGTTTGCCTCTTCTATTTTTATCTTTTCCTCTTTAAGGCGCTCATCGAAGGCCCGGCGCAATTCGTCGGCCTTGGCTTCAAAGGCGGCGCCCTTGTCGGAGAGGGCCTTTTCCAGTCCGGATTTTTCGGCGTTTAAGCGCGCGGCCCCGGCCGCAGATTCTTCGGCCAGCGCCGCTTCCTTGCGGGCGAAGTTTTCAGCTAGGATCTTTTCTTTTTCGGTCAGGAGTTCCCTGCCGCGTTCGGCCAGACGGTTTTCAAATTCTGATTTTTCCGCTTCAATGCGCCGTCTGGTTTCCTCCAGGGTTTTCTCAAGTTCCATTTCTTTGCGGGCCAGCGCTTTTTTCTTTTCCTCCAGATCGGAGGCCAGGCGCTGTTTTTCCGAGGCTAGGCGTTTTTCAAATGTTTTTTCCAGACTCGCGCTTTCCTCTTTTAATTTGTCGGCCAGCTCCAGTTCTTTATGGGCGTACTTCAGTTTAAGTCCGTCCTCTAGCTGCAGGAATTTTTCTTTGAGGATGGTCCGGTATTTTGAAAACTCCTCTTTAAGGCTCTCCCGTTGTTGCAGGAAGGCGTTTTCTTTTTCCAGGGTCCACTCCTCTTCCTTTGCGAGCCAGGCGCCGGCAAGCATTTTTTCGCGTGCGGCAAGGCGTTCTTCCAGGTTTTTTTCTTTCAGGAGATAGGCGTTTTCCAACGATTGTTTCACCAGCGTCAGGCGCTCTTCGTGGGCGTTTTCCAGGTCCACTTTAGTCTTTTCCAGTTCGGCGGCTTCCGCTGCGGCCCGCTCGGCCTGTTCGCGAAGGAGGGACTTCCTGAAAGCGTCTTCTTTAGCCCTGAAATCTGCGGTCAGGCCTTCTCTTTCTTCCCGGATCCTGGTTTCGCTGCGTGCGGCCAGTTCCGTTTCGCGGCCAGCCCAGTCCTTTTCCCAGCGTGAATTAGTGGCTGATACTATTGCGTCCAGTTTTTTCTGGTTGTCCACGGACATGCGGTTCCATTTTTCACGGATCTCCAAAGCGGCGGCATTGTAGGCTGCCGCGCCAGCTTCGTCGTGTTTTTTTACCAGTTCCAGCATCTGGCTTTCCATCTGCAGGCGCAGATTCACGTAGTCCTGCTCGCGCTGCTGGGTGTGCTGGCGCAGGCGGTCGCGGATCTCCGAGACCTCTTTCTGATGGGTTTCTTTCAGAAAAACGATTTCGCGTTCGTGCGCGGCGGCCCGCTCTTTTTCCTTTTCCTCAAATACGGTGCCGAGGGCGGTTCGTTGACGGTCAAATTCTTCCTGAAGCGCGGTGGCGCGCTTCTCGGCGGCCAGTTCCGCTTTGTCCAATGCGGTTTCATGCCTGTCGGCCATGTCCCGTCGCTCCTCCTCCAGTTTTGCGGCGCGGATAGCGCTGAGGTCTTCGGTTTTTTGAAGGTAGTCGTCCTCCAGTTTCTTCCGGAAATCCTCCAACTGCGCTTCTTTCGCCTGGTAGAGCTTGGAAAACTCGCGCATCTTCAGTTCGTAACGTTCTTTTAGTCCCAGTTCTTCCTGTTCGGCCCGGACGCGGTGGTTTTCTATCAGTTCCCTTTCCAATAGCTCGAATTTTGTGCGCATGGCGTTTTCCTGCTCCGCTAACGCGTCCTGCCTGCCTCGTGTAAGTGCCTGCACCTCGGCTTCTTTGAGTTCCGCGGCTTTGCGGATCTCTTCTATAGTGAGGATCTTAAGTTTGCCTATTTCGGCTTCTTTCGATCCCAGTTCCTCTTTCAGGGCCCGGATCTCATTCTCCAGTTGGACCCTGGCCTGGCGCCAGTTGGAGGTTTCTTCGTTCAGGATTTGTTCGCGCAATTTGCCCTTGAGATCAGCTTCCATGGCGGTCTGGGTTTTCCAGTTTTCTTCCCAGGTCTTGATGGTTGATTGCCATTTTTTCAGGATCTCATCTTTTTCTTCGGCTTGCCTGGTGAGGGAGCGTGCGACGCTGGTCTTATTGCGGTTGTCTTCTTTAAGGCGGGAATTGTCGTCGGATAGGGAGTGTATTTTCTCCACGGCCCAGCGCAGGGCGAGTTTCGCGGTTTCCACGTCGGTGATGGTGGATGGGTCCAGTTGATTATCAAAATCCATTTAAGGCCTCCGGCAAAAGCTTTAGAAGCAAAAACAAGTATCTTTCGCTGACAAAATAATACCTATATGCCAAGGAAATTATACAAAAGGTGTGTTTATAAAATATTAAATTATTGTGAATCCGGTTGGAGGTCCCCTGCGCAGGGCTCGGCAGTCTGGGAATTGCGGTTAAAAACCAAAAAAACGACCGTCCGCCTTAGGCGGACGGTCGTTAGCTGCGCGGGAGCCGGTTTACCAGCCGATGGTTGGGTTTATCAGACGGCTTTTAAGGGTCTGTGCGCTTTACCGCTTTTTATGCAGTTGGTGCAGATCAAAGCGGATTGGACCGCGCCATTCAGAATTATTTTCTGTTTCTGCAGATTAGGCTTAAAAATCCTCTTGGTAGCTTTATGCGAGTGGCTATAGGAGTTCCCTGTTACCGGACTTTTTCCGCAAATTTTACATTTATATGCCATAGACCATATTATAGCAAATAGTTCTTTGTTAGCAAATTTCCCCGACATTTCCCCAACTAAAGTGGGGGTAAGTTGTGGTGGCCTCATTTCCAGCGGATTTGTTACGGCACCTACGCAAGTATTGTAAAATATGGAACATGGGGGAGGGGTCCCTAATGGGTACTCCTGAGGAAATGGGGTAATATGGATGATATAAGAAAGATGATTCATTGGCTTGGACACGCGTCTTTCCGGTTGGAGCTGCCTTCCGGAATAATGGTCTATCTGGACCCGTATCTGCTGACGGCGGAGTCTAAAAAAGCGGATGTCATTCTTATAACCCATGGGCATTTTGACCATTTTTCTCTGGCTGATATCGCTAAAATAATCAAAAAAGAGACCATGGTTTTCGGTCCGGAATCGCTTAGCGGTAAGATCCTCGGGGGCTTTACCGGCCTTAAGCCGGGCGACAAGGCGGAGTTCCGGGGGATCGTCATAAATGCTGTGCCCGCCTACAATATAGGAAAACCCTTCCATCCGCGAGCATCGGGCAACCTGGGGTATGTTGTGGATACCGGAGATTTGCGTGTTTATCACGCGGGGGACACCGACTTTATTCCGGAGATGGAGGATATTAAAGCCGATGTGGCGCTTTTTCCCATCGGCGGAACCTATACGATGGATGCGGTTGATGCTTGCCGGGCCGCGTTGGCCCTCAAGCCGCGAGCCGCTGTTCCGATGCATTACGGCTCAGTTGTCGGTTCTAAGGACGAGGCTGTCAGATTTAAAAACCTTTGCAACGTCTGTGAAATGCTTATACTGCCTCAAGAGGAATGATTCCTTAGTATTCGGGAGATTTCCACTTTGGGAGGTTCAGCGTAATGTAGGGGAAATCGCAACAGCGGTGTCCGCCTGTGGGGAAATCCCCGGAAGGGGTCCCGCCAAGCGGAGCGCAGGGAGTAAGCGACGATGAAATGGAGGGCGGAGCCCTCCTTGTGGAGCACCGGGCGCCACCTTATAAAGCCCGGCGGTAATCCGCCCCGCGCATGTGTATAGCGCGGGGTGCGACAGAGAAGAGGAATGATATGAGATCCCATACCGCCTATCTTTGGATGAACACCCCGCGCAGATACGATATAGTAAATGTTACCTCTAAAGTTGAGGCCGAAGTTGATAAAAGCGGCATACAGGAAGGTGTCTGCCTGGTGAATGCTATGCATATTACTTCCAGCGTGTTCATAAATGACAATGAAAAAGGTCTCCATAAAGATTTTTTGGCATGGCTTGAAAGGCTAGCGCCTTATTCAAAGGACGGCTATGATCATAACCTAAGCGGCGAAGATAACGGGGACGCCCATCTGAAAAGGACCGTTATGGGCCGCGAGGTTGTTGTTGCCGTGACGAAAGGGAAATTGGATTTCGGGCCCTGGGAGCAGATCTTCTACGGCGAGTTCGACGGCCGCAGGGACAAACGTATACTGGTTAAGATCATCGGGGAATAAAGGCCTCCAAATGGCTCGATTATTCCGTTGCAGTCCTTTGGATCGCGGGATTATTTTAGTGGTTAGGCGCCAGGAACTGGAATATAAACACCCCGCCTTTGCCCCGATACTCTGGGCATAAAGACCAGTGTCAAAGAGTTCTTCAAGTCCGCAGGGACATGAAAAAGATCCGCGCCGCAGCCGCGGGGTGAATTCCGCGGCTGCGGCGCGGATATGATGGAAAATCATTCCGGATTTTGGGTCAATCTTCCTTTAATTCCACCACATCGCCGAATGTCGAGAGCGGCTTATCGAACTTTTTTGAGTTGCCGATCACGAAGATCTGGGCGTCCGTCGGTTTGAACAGTTTTTGTGAGGTTTCCAGGACGGCCTTGGGGTCAACCTTGGCCATGTTGTCCACATAGGTGTCCAGGTAGTCCGGCTCGTATTTATAGTATTCGTACAGCGCCCGCTCGCTTATCAGATCGAACGGGGTAGCGAAACGAAACACGAAGGAATTTATTATCGAGTCCTTCGCCCGTTTCACCTCTTCGGCTGGCGCGGTTTCGGTTTTTATCAGCTCGAACTGGCGGATCATTTCCGAAAGCGCCTGCGAATATGTTTCCGGTTTCGTTCCGCAGGAGGCGTTGATGAATCCGTAGTCCGGTTTTTTTGCGAAGTAGCTGTAAACGCTGTAGGCCAAACCTTTGCGGGACCGTATTTCAGCTGCGAGGCGCGAGGATAGGCCGCCGCCCAGCATTTCAGTGGTGATGGTCAGGGGGTATTCAATGGGGTCGTGCCGCTTTACGCCTTTCTGAAGCATCACGATGAAGGTCTGAGAAATGTCTTTTTCCGTAAAATAGACCCGGCGGGCTTCGCTAATTTTCACAGGCGGGATTACAGGGAATTTTACTTCTCCCCTGGTCCAGCCGCCGAATTTTTCTTTAAGCTTCCCCAGAAAAGTTTCTTCGCTGTCGAAATCTCCCGCGGCCGCTATAATGATATTGTTCGGCTTGTAGTAATTATTATGGTACGTTTTAAGGTCTTCCATGGCGAGGGGGGCGATAGTGGCTATTTCGGGACGCCAGCCGTAAGGATGGTCCGCGCCATAGAAAGCCCGTACGGCTTCGCGTTGAACTTCGCGGGCGGGGTCGTCGTTTCTGCGCCGGATGATCTCCAGGGCTTCGGCTCTTTTAAGATCGGTCTTATCATTTTCGAATGCCGGTTCCATTAGGACCGAGGCGTAGATGTCCAGAACTTTGTCCAGGTCCTTTTTCAAAGTGAACATGTCCACGCGCGCTTCTTCTCCGGTCATTGAGGACTCGATGCTCGCGCCCAGGAATTCCAGGGTCGTATCTATGTCGTCAGATTTGTATTTACGCGTACCCCCGTCTTTGAGAAGGGCCGCTGTGAGCTCTCCCAGTCCTATTTTCTCTTTTTGGTCGTAGATCTTCCCGGTCCTGGCAATGGCTGTGATGTGGATCACCGGCAGGGTGTTGTCCTTTAACAGATATACGACCATGCCGTTCTCCAGTTCGTAACGCGAACCCTTCGGAGGCTTGAAGTCAATCCCCCCTATTTTGGGGAGGACGGGCGGAAGCGCCCACGATGATGATATGCCTAAGGACATGATAGCTCCTAAAAAAAGCGTCGTTTTTGAGATTATGTTCTTCATTTTACGCCTCCGTTTCCCTGCGGGGCCGTCCCCGGCGTCGTGATCTCCGCCGTGGCATCCGGTTCACGCAGGAATACTATGGTCTTGTTGTCCCTGGTAAAATATTGGGCCGCGACCCGGGAAATATCTTCCGGCTTAAGCTTGCGGAGTTCCTCGCTCACTTTCCAGTCGAATTTCCAGTCGCCGAGTATCTGCTGGTTGTTCGCCAGGCTCATTCCCAGTCCGGCGTTGGATTCCAGCTGCCTTACAAGGGACGCCTCGTAATTATTTATGACTTTTTCCATTTCCCATTTGAGTTTATCCAGTTCTTCTTTATTCTGAGGGGGTGTTTTTAGTTTATTTATTTCTTCCATGATGGCGTCTTCCAGCTCTTCAACGGTATGCGGGGCTTTCGGAGCCGCCAGTATTACGAAGAGGGACGGGTAGCGGTCTCCGGGAGTGGAGTGGCCGGAATTGGCGTAAAGAGCCAGCTGTTTCCCTTCCACCAGGTTGCGGTAGAAGCGCGAGGTTTTGCCGTTTGACAGGATCTCGCTGAGCATGAGCAGGCCGTAGATATCCGGATTTTCGTAGCCGGGGTTATGGAAGCCCATGCGGAGCGAGGGTTTGGCTTTGAAGAACACATTTATCCGCTTTTCCGACTTCTGGGGTGGTTCCTTGGTGTAGTTCCGTTCCGGCAACGGGCGGTTTTCCCAGGAAGCGAAGTATTTCTCGGCCATTTTTATGACTTCTTCCGGCTTCACATCTCCGACCACGGCCAGCGTGGCGTTATTCGGGGCGTAGAAGGTTTTGAAGAACTGGTCGGCGTCCGTGCGTGTCAGACGTTTCAGGTCGTCCATCCAGCCGATGGTCGGGTTATGGTAGGGGTGCGCCATGAAAGCGTTGGTGAAAAGCGTTTCCCACATCAGACGGTTCGGGTCCGACTCTCCCATACGGCGCTCTTCCATTACCACGCTCCGCTCGCGGTAGAATTCCCGGAGCACGGCGTTTTTGAACCTATCCGACTCTATTATCATCCATGCTTCCAGGCGGTTGGCGGGCAGCGAGACCACGTAGCCGGTATAATCGGTGGAGGTCATCGCGTTCATGCCGGATTCACCCAGTTCGTTATAGAGTTTCCAATATTCATCTTTGACTATCATCGTGTCAGCTTCTTTTTCAGCTTCGGCCAAGTTCTTGCGCAGCGCTTCCAGCTTGGGCAGGTCCGGGGTCGCTTTTGATTCTTCGGCTATCATCTCTTTCGCGGCGGTTTCCACTTTTTCAAGGCTGAATTTTTCTTTTTCGTAACCTGTGGAATTGATGGTCTTGGTGCCTTTGAAAGCCATGTGCTCGAAAAGATGCGCCAAGCCGGTCTTGCCGGGTTGTCCGTCCACGTTCCCGACTTTGAAGATCATTGTGAAAGAGACGGTGGGGACGAATTTTTTTTCAAGAATAAGCAGGCGCAGTCCGTTTTTTAAGGTGTAGGATACCACGGGCGGGAATTTGGGATCTTTTTCAACCGCGGCGCCGGGCGGCAGCACGGTTCCTTTCTGTTCCTGCGAGTAAAGAGGGGCGCAGCAGAGCAGTATTATCGGTATCAAAGCGGATATTTTCATTATTTCCTCCATATTAGGCCGATCCAATATTATATTACATAATATAGCATTGTTACGCTCTCACGGAATTTCGGGCTCTGCTTGCGGGATAGAGTCCGGCCGGCACTTGGCATGTCAATTCAACCTGCTATACTATTGCATGAAACGAAAGCCGGAAGATTTTTTGAGGAGTTTTATGAACAATGCGGCACTGCCCCGCTGTGGGGGCGCCTCAGGGGGCACCCGATATTGACGCGTCCCTGCCCCCGCAGCCTCAGGCGTCCGATTCCGCCGTGCGTATTATTTCTGTTCGCCTAGCAGCAGGGCGGAGATGGCGAAGATCTTCGCGTCGCCCATCAGGTTGTCCAGTATGCAGTATTCGTTGGGCTGGTGCGCGCTTTCATTAAGGCGCGAGTAGACCACGGCCGGGAGGTTGAGGCGCCTAAAGCAGGCCGCCACCGTGCCGCCGCCTATACCCTGGACCTTGGGCTCCACTTTGTAAATTTCCCTTATGGCTTTTTCCAGCGCCTTGACTATGGGGGCGTTGGGGTCGGTGGGGGGCGCGGCCTGGGCTTCCTGCTGGGGCTCGAAAACTATATTCACGTTGTATTCCTTCTGCGTCTCGTCGGCTAGGCGGCGCATTTCCGCCTTCACCTCGGTGAGCTGGTACTCCGGCATGACGCGGCAGTCCATGTAGAAGACGTCTTCGCCCGGCAGGGTGTTGACGTTGGGGACGTTCGCCTCTTTCTTGGTCGGTTCGAACGTGCTTATCGGGGGTTCGTACAGGGCGTCCTTGTGGGGGAATTTTTTGTAAAGAGAATTAAATTTTACCACCAGCGCGCTGGCGGCCCTGAAGGCGTTGACTCCCAGCGCCGGCCGGGAAGCGTGGCATTGCTTGCCGTGCGTGGTGACTTTCAGCCACAGTATGGATTTTTCCGCCACTTCGATAGCGGAGCCGTCCTCCGTGCCGGAATCCGGCACGAAAAACATATCTTCCTTGCCGAAGAGGCCGGGGTGTTTCTCCACCATGTAGTCCGCGCCGAACCCGGAGCCCGTTTCTTCATCCGCGCAGAACAAAAGCGCGATATCGAACTCCGGCCTGAAATTCAGTTCCATCATGGCTTTTACAACGAGGAGGCTTGAAACCGTCGCCTGCTGGTTGTCTTCTACGCCGCGGCCTATGAGGTTTCTGCCTTCTATTTTCAGTTTGTAAGGGTCGGATTTCCACAGCTTGAGTTCGCCTGGAGGGACTATGTCCAGGTGGGACATCAGCCACAGGGTCTTGTCAGATTTCTTGCCCCTGTAGCGGGCGATGAGGTTCGGGCGTATGCCGTTCTTGGCTTCTTTTTGGGGGGCGTTAACCCATTCGATGGAATCAAATTTCAATTTTTTCAGCTCTTTCTCCAGGTAGATGGCCTTGTCGTATTCGCCTTCGCCTCCGCTTAAGGGGGAGATGGCAGGGATGGCCGTGAGGCCTCTCTGCAGTTCTATGGCGTAAGCCTCGTAGCCGTCTATCTTCTTCAGGATCTTTTCTTTCATTTTGATTCTCCACCTCGTTATTTTAAAAGCTAGAAGGAGGCTGCCGGCGGGTATAGGGGTGAAGGACCCTGAACTGGCAGCTGCCGGCAATTACCTTGTGCTACTTATAGGCCAGTATGGCGGTCAGCAGCTCTCGCGGCTCCGCGCTTATCAACAATCTCTCTGAATCCTCTTTCCTGACAAAGCCCTCGTCCGCGGCGTTCTTCACAAGTTTCAGCAGGGGGTCGTAGTAGCCTTTGATGTTCAGCAGGCCGCAGGGTTTGTTATGGAAGCCCAGCTGGGCCCAGCAAAGCGCCTCGAAAAGTTCGTCAAATGTTCCAATACCGCCGGGTAGGGCGATGAAGGCGTCAGAGAGCCGGTGCATCTTGGCTTTGCGGCTGTGCATGTCCCCGGTAACGATCATCTCTGTGAGGCCTTTATGTTCCAATTCTATCCCTGTCAGGTCGGTGGGGATCACGCCTATCACTTTGCCGCCGGCTTTCAGCGCTCCGTCGGCTACAGCGCCCATAAGGCCGGTACGGCCGCCGCCGTATACCAGAGTGATCCCGTTTTCAGCCAACAACCGTCCGAGCCCGGCCGCCGCAGAGGCGTACTCCTGCCGCCGCCCGGCTCCCGACCCCGCAAAAACGCAGATATTTCTCATGCGTGCTTGGGCAGGCACAGCCATAGGCTAGGCATTCAGATTGTCAGTGCTTTCCTTGTAGAAGATGTTCTTTTTTTCCATCGCTCGAAGCATGAATTCGCAGGCCTTTTTATCCTGGCCGATATATTCGGGAGGGCAGATGCCCTTGCGCTTGAACGCCCCCTGGGCCAGCATACGGACCGCGGCCGTGCAGGCATAACCGGTTGTCCGGGCCATTGAAGTGATTTTGGTGGTTTTATCGTAGCGGTCGTAGAGATCATAAGTGTAGCGTACGCGCTTTTTATTTTTTATTCCCTCTACTATAACGCGCATTATGGTGAAATCCTCTTCGCCTTCCTTCAATTTCCACATGGGGAACATCAGTTTAGCGGTGACGTCCAGCGGCCTGACGGAGACGTCGCCGACCTTGATGGGCGTCTTGCTGAAGAGCCCGGTCTCCCGCAGCACTCTCATTTTATCTATGTGTCCGGGGAACCGCATGGTCTTTTCCTTCATGTTGGCCATTTTCATAGTGTCGGCAAGGGTGCGCAGGCCGTCCGTGTTAAATGCCTCCAGGGTACCGACTTCCGGGAAGTTTAGGAATTCCGGATCGGAAAGCGCGGGCCGCGTGACCAGTACGCCGTTCTCTATATAGCGGGCGGGACGGGTGTATTCCTCTATCACATCGACCGCGGAAAAAACTATCTTGTATTCATAAGGCCAGGTCCTGACCTTGGGCAGGCCGCCAACGTAACAGAGGGCCGTATCCGCTTTGTCGAGCTTCGCCGCGGCATACGCCGTCAGCATATTGCTGCAGCCCGGCGCTACGCCGCAGTCCATAATGGCGGTCACGCCGTTTTTCAGCGCGAGCTTGTCCAGCAGGAAAGGGTCTTCGGGGAAGAAAGAGATATCCACGATGTTCTTCTTCGCGTTTATCACCGTTTTCATCGTTTCGAAACCCATGAAGCCGGGGAGCGCCCCTACGACCAGGTCGGCATCCCCGATAAGCTTTGTTATATTGGCGGCTTTTGAAAGGTCCATCGGGACCGTCCGCAGGCGCGCGGCGCTTTCAAGACGCTTTAACGCTTCGGCGGAGGCGTCTGAAACCGTGACCTCAAAATCTTTTTCGCTTGCCAGGTCCTTTGCTATCGCCGATCCTACTAAACCCGCGCCTAAAATAGTTATTTTCATAAATGCCTCCTCAAGAACATTGTAGTATTATTTCATTTTAACATTTCTTCGCCGTTTTATTCACGTTTCGCGTCGGGGGCGGATTTAAGCCCGGTAAAGAACCGCGGCGGTTTTAATGGGGAGCCGGACAGCGTGGAAAAGGTATAATCAGGTATGGCAGTCCGCTGAAAACTCCTTTTCAGGGTCTTTTGGCATACCTCCAAGTAGGGGCTTTTCAGCAGATTGTCAGGAGGCATGATGGAAGACAAGAAAAATATCTTTATCGGGATTGTTGTGGCTTTGATGCTGGCCGGCGCCTGGCTTTATAATCTGTATCCGGCCTTCAAGGCGAACAGGGAGCTGCTGAAGCAGGTGGAACCGATGCTGAAGGAAGCAGAAAAGTTGGACCTGGATTATGATAAAGTCCTGTCCGGCAAAGATAAATATATCGGCAAGTATGTCCTATGGTGCGTTCAGAGCAAGTCGAAAGATGAAGTCTTTTACAAGGGCGATATGAACTTGCGCCTGACTATTTCGAACTATTGGTCTATGCCGAAATTTTTAGGCAGTAAACATGCGGGTTGCATAGATATGCTTCTGAATATAGAAGATGTGCGCAAGACCCGCTCGGGGCTTGGGATTATTTCGGCCGAGTTCGTGTATAGCCGGGGATAGGTGGTGGAGAAAGCGGTATCCGGATAAATAGCGCTATGTGAGGAAAAATGAAAAAAAATCTATTGGTTATTCTGCTGCTGTGCGCGGAGCCGGTTTTGAAGGCCGCGGAGATAGAATTCGCCGAAAGCGTTCCGGAAGAAACCGTTTATGGTTCGACTCTCACCGCGCGCCCGGACCAGATGTGGCTCGAGATGATAAATGGGGCGGTTAAAACCCTTGAGTTTGAAGAGTTTTACATCGCCGACAAGCCCGGCGAGGTCTTGGAGCCGGTTCTGACGGCGGTCAGGGCCGCGGCCGCCCGCGGAGTGAAGGTGAGATTTATAGTGGAAAAGGCGATGATGGGGGAAACTTCGAAAGTTCTGCCCGGCCTTACCGCGGAGAACAACATAGAAGCGCGAGTGATAGAGTTTAAAAAAATCGCGGGCGGAATACAGCATTCTAAGTTTTTCGTGGCGGATGGACGCGAAGTTTATGTGGGCAGCCAGAATTTCGACTGGCGTTCTCTTAGCCAGATACATGAGGTCGGAGCGCGTGTGAGAAGTGAGCGTGCGGCGTTGGATTTTGGCCGGATCTTTGAAGCGGATTGGGCGCTGGCCGGCGGCGCCGACACGAAGACGGCGTTCGAAAAGGCGGACAAGCTTACGGCAGCTTCGTTTGAGGGAGCTGCAGCCCCCGCAACGGCCAAACCGCTTAATGCCGCGAATCCGGAAGCTGTTCTGGTGCGCGGCGCCGCGGCGAGTTATCATTTGGCATTCAGTCCTTCCGGCTTTATCCCGTCCGGGTTTGACGGGGAGTTGAGTGTCATGCTCCGTATGATTAAAAATGCTAAAAAGAGTATTCACGCGCAGGTTATGACCTATTCCCTGTTCCCATACGGCAAAAAAACCCGCTGGGATGAGCTGGATAAAGCCCTGCGGGCCGCAGGTAAAAGAGGCGTGAAAGTAGAGCTGATCTTCTCGGACTGGGCTATGGGCGGAAAAGACGAGAAGGATATAAAGGCCCTCTCCCAGGCCAAGAATGTGAGCGTGAAGATCGCCTCATTCCCTCAGAACAGCAAGGGCTTTATTCCTTTCTCGCGGGTGGATCACAGCAAGTACCTGGTATTTGACGGAAATAAGGGGCTGCTGAGCACCTCCAACTGGGCTCCCGACTACTTTTTGAATACCCGCGGCGCGGCGCTGATCGTAGAGGGGGAGGCCGGGGTCGCCCCATTGGAGGACATTTTTGAGCGTTCGTGGACCGGTCCCTATGTCGCTCCCGTGGATCCGGGTAAGGATTATAAGCCTGTGAAAAAGAATTGACCGGTAGAAAAGCCGCACAACGGAAAGGTTAGCCGTGGTAAAGGGTGTGGCTTAGTATCGTTCTGATTTATTAGGATGCAATTTTAAAATATTAATGTAACTATATTATATAAATATATTGTACAATTTAACCGTTGTGTCGTATTAAAAAGCCAAATTGAATTGCCACCAACAGGGACATTATTTATGCGAGGCTCAGTATTTCCCAGGCTCTTCGGTGTACAGTGGGCAGCCGGCCGATTGTAAGCACAGAGTTAAAGCATAAAATGTTCCGGGCCAATTTTCGCGCGCAAAGAACATGCATAACGCGGGGGTGCTGGGTAGATTAAAGAAATTTGCTATACTAATTCTGTTGCCGGGAAAAGTCCGGCGGGACTTATAAAAAGTAAACATAGCGCCGCTCTCTAAACGAATAAGAAACAAGATAATTCAAGCATGTTGCGGTCACATATCTGGCGCGTTCGCATCAAGCGGCCAACCGGACATTTTTGAAAGTCAACATTTTAAATATCCTATTCTCCGACGAGAAAATAATAGTTGACAAGTTTCAAAAGATTTTGATACTATAGTCTTATAGCCGCGAATAAAAGCCGCGGCAAGCCAAATGACCCGTACCTGTTAGCGCTAAGAAAAACAGGAAAGGGTTTGTTCTCTAAAAAAATTATGTATGAATGGGCACCCTGAATATAAGGGGCAAAGCCGGGAGTCGAACGAAAAGTAAGGGGTTCGAAAGTTCTCCAAACTCCAAGTCCGGTTCTCCAAGTTTTGTTCTTTAATGGATGATTAATCATTAAAAATCCAATTGGGTGTGATAACTTTGCAAGTAAGTAATTAACACGCAAACGATAAGAAGAGCTAATTAGAACTTCTCCGTAAATGCTAATAGTTAATAGCGATGTTTGCTATGAGCTGTTACGGATTTTAATGGAGAGTTTGATCCTGGCTCAGAGTTAACGCTGGCGGCGTGCCTAACACATGCAAGTCGAACGGAGCGTACCAGAATATCGGGCGCTTAGTGGCAGACGGGTGAGTAACACGTAAACAACCTGCCCTCAAAAGGGGGATAACCTGACGAAAGTCGGACTAATACCCCGTATAATCCGGTTTCAGCATTGAAATTGGATGAAAGGCCCGCAAGGGTCGATTGAGGAGGGGTTTGCGGCCTATCAGCTAGTTGGCGGTGTAACGGACCACCAAGGCAATGACGGGTAGCCGATCTAAAAGGATGACCGGCCACAAGGGCACTGAGACACGGGCCCTACTCCTACGGGAGGCAGCAGTGGGGAATTTT
>MGVA01000053.1 GCA_001800245.1 Elusimicrobia bacterium RIFOXYA12_FULL_51_18
GGAAGCAAGTCAGAGGCGGCACAAAAAATGCCGCCAGGGGGAGTGCATCCTCTTGACTTCCCTTTTCATAGATGAGTATCTTTCCCCTTTTCCCACCGGGCACCTTATAATAGCGCGTTCACCTGCCGCAGTCGCGGGGACAGCGGCCCGGCCCCGTCTTTTCTCTCACTGCGCATACCCCATCCCCGCAAAAGTCGCGCTTCTGAGGCCGCTTTCCGGGCACGTCCGGCCCAAAACGCAGTTTTTTCATCTGGGTGTACGGGTTATGTATCCGTTTAAGGCGCGGAGGATCCTTTTTTGGGGCGGCGGTATGCGTGGAAATGTTCTGTTGTTCCGCCTCCCCGCCCGACAGCGGATCGGCCGGAATCTTCTTTTCAGGTAGAAGATGGTTTTCCACTATTTCCGATACCGTGCGGCTGCGCAACCCTTGCGGATCCCGGCGCTTTAAGAATTTGAGCCAGGCAAAAAACGCCCCGAACCCGGAAGGCGAACTATCGAACGACGCGCCGTAAACGCCGGTCTCCATTCCGGAAAAAGCTTTTTTAGCCGCCTCTACTCCGCCCCGGTCGGAAGGGTGAGAGCATGAAAGCCTCTTTTTCCCCTCCCCCCGGCCGGTGTCGGAAATTAGGGAATAATTAATGCCGGAGCCGCTATCCGAACGCCCTGCCGGATATTCGAGGCTGTTGTCCGGGGCAAAACAGGTTTCGTACGCAGGAGCCGCGGCCAGGAATTTTTTATCCACCCTATCCATCATGCAGCCTGTTTTTATTTCAGAAGCCAGACGGCCAAGCGCCGCGAAATAATCCGGGCGTCCGGCGCGCGCCCCCGGCGACGCATCACGGTCCTTGCGTACTCGCGACAGGGCCTTTTCAGGCAGATCGGAATAGCCGTCCCAGTCCTTCATCTCCGGCCCCTGATGATAAGCCCCGATTTCATGCCCGGTCGCTTTCCAGTTTTCCAGCTCTATAGTCCGCGTAGGCGAGGACGAAATATAAAGCGCGTATTTCGCGCCGAACAGAAGCGTAAGCCGGATATGCTGGGCATCGGCCAGCTTGACCATTTCCCGGAGCACCTTATGGGATTCTTCCGGCTGTTCCAGGCCGCCGCGAACCGTAACAAAATAATATGCCCCGGCATCAGCTATGGCCGGGATCAGCAGCATCAAACCGATAATTATCCGCGCCATAAATTTAATTTTTATTTGTAAAACCTTTTGGCTTCGTTTTGAAAATTCACCAGATAAGGTATATAATGTTCCAACGCTTTTCTGCCCGGCACCTCTTTGTAATCCGCATTGTAAAGCTTAAGGCCGCCCCTGTAGGCTTCAAGCGGCAGCACTAACGCCTGTCCGTCTTTTATGAGCGCGGAAGTATCCCAGGAAAAAGACGCGATAAAGGGATGTCCGGCCCTGTCAAAAATATCGATCCCGCTGGAATAGTCCGCCGGTGGATTTTTTACTCCGATCAGCTTCATGAGGGCCGGAACTATATCCATATGGCTGGTGGGAGACTTCACCGCCGCCGGCGCTCGGCCTGGCACATAAAATACCAGCGGCACTTTTATTTCCTCGGCGCTGTAAGCCCGGTTATGCCCATGATAACCTTTTTCAAAGAACGCTTCGCCGTGATCACCCATCACAAGCACGGCCGTGTCCTTAAGGCCGCCGCCGCGCTCCACGGATTTCAGAACATTGCCCACAAGCGAGTCTTCAAAACGGATAGAGTTCCGGTATTTATTGAAAAGCGGTAAAGTGGTAGCCCTGTCCAGGGTTAAATAATTGACCTGGCCGCTGGCGGGTGTAAATTTCTCAAACCCCGGCGGGTATTCATAGCCGCCGTGCGAGGCGTCGTAAAAAATAAAGGCGAAGTAAGGCTTGCCGTTTTTCCTGTTATTGACAAAGTCAATAAACCTGGCGTTTATTTCTATATCTTTGTCCGCCTGGCTTTTACCTTTGGGTTCGTCATATATCCCCTCTCTAGGCACATTAACGAAGCAGGTTTTGTTAAATTCCGGGAAACTCAGGCTCGCGCTGGCGAACAAGCGCAGATCATATCCCTGGTCCTTAAGCGCATCTATCAGCACGGGGCTGCGGCGTTCGCCCAACATCGAGAACCAATAATTGCCGTACACGCCGTAAATAATGGAGAAGATGCCGAACCGCGTGCAATTGCCGCCGCTGTAATGATTCCCGAAGACCGCGGCCCTCTTTGAAAACGCCCATAGATTCGGAGTGACCTCCTTATTCATCACATCGTAACGGAAGGAGTCCACCACTATTATGAGGATATTAAAAGGTTTCTTAGGCGGCTTCACTTCCAGCGGCCGCTTAGGGTAATCCAGCTTGGAATATTCCTTGCTGATCTCAACCTTTACCTCTTCGTCCAGCTTAAAGCCCAGGTGTTTAGCGGCGAAACTTCTTATATTCAGCTGCTGGTATAATGGAAAAAGTTTTGAATTTCCGGTGATATAAATATTGTCGTAAAGCATGCCCCACGCGCATATGCCTTTGTCAAGCGCCACAAGAAAAAGCACAGCCGCCAGCAGAGGCTTCCATTTTCGGCTCAACAAGCCGGCGATCCCCTTTTTATCCGCGGCTGAACGCAACGCCCGCTTATACAGCCATGCCTCCAGGCCCAGCAGGGAAGCGGCAATGACAAAAAACAACAGCTGCGTGGCCGGCCCCTGACCTAAAGTTTTCAGCCCCCCGGGAGTGATCAACAAATTTACAACCATGGAGTTGACATGGAAACGGAATATTTTATAAACGACCACATCCAGAACCAGCATCAGCTGCACAAAAGCGAATATCGGAACGTAAAACGCCAGCCCGGCACGGGCGAAATAAAGTCCCAGCGCCGGGATAAGCAGAGCGGCATAGAGTATGAAAGTGTTTGAAAGGTAGGCCGCTATGGAAAAGGCTATCTCGGCGGGGTGGGAACCGACGAACATAAAATACCCAAGCCCTATGGCCAGAGAAAGGAGAAAATTAAAACCTAGAAAAGCCGCCAGAGACAAAAAACCGTATCTTTTCATAATGATATAATACCTAGGACCATTTCATACTACAGTATTTTAGCGCATTATAGACCATAAATTAAATCAGATTTAGAAACCGACCAAACCTATGGACCTAAAAAAAATAGCCGCCTGGCTGTCCGATAACGGCCACCCCGAATTCCGCCTGCAACAGATCACCGACGCCGTCTACAAGAAAGGCTCCGCCTCTTTTGAGGAAATTACAGCGCTGCCGGAGCCGCTCCGTAACGCGATAAAATACAAATTCCGCATCCTGGCGATAGAGCCTGAAACCATCCTCGAGTCCAAAGCGGGCGACGCCGTGAAAGGCTCGTTCTGGCTGAAGGATAAACACAAAGTGGAATCCGTCCTGCTTAACCTTTTCCCCGGCAAGTGGAGCATCTGCGTGTCCACCCAGGTGGGCTGCCCCGTACAGTGCGTTTTCTGCGCCACCGGCCGCAGAGGCCTTAAGCGCAATCTCTCTCCTGATGAGATAATCTCACAACACCTTTTCTGGGCCAATTACCTGAAAAAACACCGGCCGGGCGAAAAAATAGGCGGCGTGATTTATATGGGCATGGGCGAGCCTTTCCTTAACTATGAGAGCGTGGCCGAAAGTCTGAGAATAATGACCGATCCGGACCTTATCGGCCTGGGCGACAGGCATATCTCGGTTTCCACGGTCGGACACGTACCCGGGATACGGCGTTTCGCAAAAGATTTTCCTCAAATCAACTTAGCCGTCTCGCTGCACGCGGTGGAGAATGAATTGCGGTCGAAACTGGTGCCTCTTAACGACAAATATCCGTTGGATCAGATCTCCAAGGCGCTTAAAGACTACATTTACGCGACCAAACGGAAGGTTTTCATCGAGTATGTCATGCTGGGCGGTGTAAACGACTCACAATCTTCGGCCAGACGGTTAAGCGAATGGCTTAAAGGAGTGGCCTCGCCTAAATATTTCACCGTAAATATTATCCCCTATAATGCGACCGCATACGATTTTAAGGCCCCCACCAAAGAACGCGTCGCCGCCTTCTCAAACCTCCTGCTTACGCTTAATATTTCCAGCACTGTCCGTAAAAGCCTGGGGGCGGACATCATCGGTGCCTGCGGCCAGTTAGCGGATAAATAAATTTGCCATGGTTTTCACGCTTGAACGCTTACGCTATGCTGCAATAAATCACCCGCATCGGGCTTGATTTAACCCTGTCATGTTGTATAATATTTTATAGTTAACATAAGTTAACCTTTACCGGCAGGCGGCAACAGATTCCCTTGCGGAGCTTCAGTCATTGCCGGGCCCTGCTGGCAGGGGGCGATCTCCCGCAATGGACTGAGTTCCCCCCCTCCGCGGCGGACAGGCGGCGCGCTTACGCGAAATGTCAGCAAGTATCAGATTATGGCCGAACAAAGAGTGTTTTTTTCAATACCCGAAGCCGCGGCGCATATAGGCATATCGCGGATCGCCGTTTTTAAAAAAGTTAAAAAGGGTCAATTGACCGCCATAAGAATAGGCCGAAATTGGGCGATCCCCGCCGCCGCGCTACAAGGCCTGACACCACACCCTGTCCCCCTCCCCTCAGAAGCTACGGCACGAAAACCTTGTCCCCCCAAAAAAAGCGGCGTCTTGCCGCGTCCCGTTCTTGTTGAGAAATCTCCCCCCCGGAGGGACTCTCTGGATGAGATGGGGTGGGATTAGCCCGAATCCTGCAATTCAAGCCGGTGTCCATTGGAAGATCCTGTGAACAAAAAAAGAAATACCTGCGTAGGTGCCGTATAAGGGCCTATGGCCATCAGACGGCCAGGATTCCCCGCAGCAGCGGGTCGTGAATTTTCAGCGCTATGCGCGGAAATTCACGAGGGTGTATCCGTCGCGAAGTGGCCCCTGAGCACTGCGAAGGGGAAAAATGCAACTGCATTTTTCGGGTTAGCCTGGATTCACGGATGGTTTCCCGCCGGATATACAACTCCTTATCAATTTAAAATTTAATGACAATTCGGCGAGGTTTGTTGCCGTCTCCGGGGGATATCTGGCCGGCTGCTTCCTTCCGGTTTTTTATTGCGGTTCGGAAAGATTCAGCCGGGTCGATTGTATATAATGGTAGGAGGGGAATATGGATGAAACCGACACAGAAATAGTTGACCGTGTATTATCCGGCGAAACCGACGCTTTTAAACACCTGGTATGGCGTCACCAACAGCTTCTTTACGACCTATCCTTCCGTCTGACCGGAGACACGGCGGAAGCGGAGGATATCGCGCAGGCGGCTTTTATAAAAATGTTTTCCAGTTTAAGTTCCTATAAAAAAGAGCTTGCTTTCAGAAACTGGGCATATACCATAACCCTTAACATTGCCCGCAACCGGCTTAAGCGGAGAGCGATCCTGCGGTTTCTTCCGCTGGGAATTTTTTCACCCGCGGATGGCAAAGAAGAGGAGCGACACATACAGGAGCCAATGGAGGAGGAGGGGGGGCGCCACGACGCCGGTTGCGCCGCACAAGATCTATCCAATGCCCTTGAAAAGGCCATATCCGCCTTACCCGAGGAACTTAAAACCGCATTTGTTATGTGCCACATCCATAAAAATCAGGTTAAGGATATTTCCGGAATACTCGGGATTACGCCGAACGCCGTAAGTATTCGCATTTACAAAGCGCGCGAGAAGCTGATGAAAGAATTAGCGTCCAAATACCAGGAACATTTTTGCTAACGTGTATTTACAGGAGAAATTATGAAAAACAATGATCTTGAAAAAAATTTTGATATCGCCTGCGGCAATATCCCGCTCAAACAACCGCGCGACCTGTGGCCGGGAGTCTTTTCCGGGACAAAAGAACACCGCAAACACAAACGCCCGGCAAAGACATTCTGGGCAGTGGGATTTTCCACCGCAGCCGTACTGCTTGTTCTTTCCATTCCCGGAGCATCGGAAAGCATAAAGAATGGGCTTAAGCTGATATTTTCAAGCGCCTATTCGCTACAGATGGGCGGCAAGACGCCAGAGAGCGGCACTCTTTTTTCGGCTGACGGCGAGGTGAAGGAGATACGCGCCGGGGATATACTGTTGGAGGTGCGTATCATGAATATGGACGAATATGGCGCCAAGATAGAAGTTTCTGTTTTTGACACAAGCCGCCAGCCGGACGGCTCGGTCAAAAAACTGCTGCAAAAACCAATGCTGGCGACCAGGAAGGGCTCGAAGGCGAAGATCATGGTAGCCGACAATCAGGGCAACCCGGTATATATATTTACAATCACGCCTTCGGAAAAAGATCCGAATGCCTATACCGGCAGTCTTGCCCCGATAAGCCCCGCCCCCACGGGGAGGTGAATTTTCCGCAGGCTCCTGGACATCATTGAAAACCCGACTCTTTTAAATAATCAGCACACTTCAGCCACCGGCAGCCATCCGAACAACCGTGAAATGGCGGGCAAAAAACAAAGCTCATCCGATATGTGAGCCAGGCTCCCGACCTGTACACGTTCCGTCCCGGCTTCTCATGGTTCGGGAGCAACCGTGCGTCCCATATTGTTATGGGTGACTGTAGCCGCTGTCATGCCTGTATTTTTTAGATTTCAGCCTCCTTGGGGACCTTACATAGTGCAATATCGGCATTGAGTCTCTCCCGCCGCCACTAACCTGAAAAATTCAGTTGAATTTTTCCCTTCGCGGAGCTCAGGTGCGCTTCGCGCGGCATACACCCTAGAAAACCTGGC
>MGVA01000054.1 GCA_001800245.1 Elusimicrobia bacterium RIFOXYA12_FULL_51_18
CCTCCGTCGGGAAAGACTGTTTTCTAAGCAAAAACATCTTACCATTAACGGAGGGTTCTCTCGTTTTCGTCTTTTTTCTTGGGACAGGCCTGCCTTTGGCCCAGAGATTGGGGGGGGGGTGGCAATCCCAAAGGCCTATGCACTCCTGGGCCTTAAAGTCAGGTGTTTTTGGGCCTTACGCTCCTTTCCATAACAGTTTTTTGGCCCTACACTATATATGAAATAAGGCCACAGTTATGGAGCGAATTAAAATGAACGGAACATTCAAACTGCTGACTATGGAATGTGCGCTTGTTTTTCTGGGATTGACGGTCCTGAAAGCGCAGGAGGGGCTTAATTCCGGAGTGACGGGGGCGAATGACATAAACGCCACTACGAGGCAAATGCAAGCCTTAAAAAGCTTGCAAAGCCAGGCGGCCTTAAATTTCGAACCTTTGATCAATAACCTCATCCCCGCTTCCGCAGTCCCGGAAGTCGGAGTCCCGGCGTCCGTTGTCCCTGCCCACCGCTGGGTGCTTGGCCTCCAGCCTGTTTTAGGGGCGGATATGTATCGCAACCAGATTGCCTTTGAGGAACGCCTGTCGGGAATGATCTCAAAAGCCCTGGCCGATAAACGGATTGCCCGTACGGACCAGAAGCTTGTGGTGCTTCCGGAATATTTCGGAACCTGGCTAGCGGTCGCTGACGAGGACAAGATTGTTTACAGCGCACGGACCAAGACCGAGGCTATCAAGGCTTTGATATTCCACAATGTTAAATTCGACCTCTATCTGGCGAGGGAGGCCTGGCGGCAAAAGCGAAATCCGATCGACCCGGATTTTGTCTTCTCCACCTTGCTTCACTTTAAGGCAAAAAAGATCTGGGAGATCTTCAGCGTTTCCTGCTCGCGCCTGGCCATACGCTATGGTGTGACCCTCGTCCCCGGTTCGATCGTCCTTCCGCCCTTAAATGCCCTTGAAGATCCCGATGCTCCCCTCTATAACACGGCTTTTATTTTTGGCCCCGACGGCGCGCTTCTGCACACTACCAGGAAAGTCTATCCGACCCGCAGCGAGCTGGGGTTCACCGCAAGGGGGGCTTTGAAAGACGTTACCGTGGCCCGCATTCCTTTTGGCCGCGTGGGCGTGCTTATCTGCGCGGACGGCTGGGCTTATAAAGTTTACGATCGCCTTCGGGATGCGGAGCTTCTGTTGCAGCCGAGCTTCGGATACGGCGGTTTGGCCGCTTACGAGGAGCCCTGGCGCGGTTACAATGGGCAGATCAATCCGCCGGAGGTTGAACCCTCCGACATCGGCCATATCACGGAGCGGCAGGCCTGGCTTAAATATTCTTTGGCCGGCAAAATCCATGCCACCAGCGCGATTCTCGGTGTCAATGTTTTCATGGCGGGCCAGCTTTGGGATATCGTCACCAGCGGCTATGGCATTGTGGCCGATCGCGCCAGCGGCAAGATCGCTCAAACTTGCACGAACGATAGGCGGGATACCTTCATCAGAGTCCAGTTGCCGTAAAGATCGGATAAAGCCCCCGCTTTTAACGGGAATCCAAGACCGGATTGTATTCAACCCCGTAATCATGCGATCATAATTCGGAGGAAAATCATGACGCAAAGCATTGATAACGCCGCAAAACCCGTGCATGGCTGCCTTGAGCCCTGGCAGAGCGCTCCTCTTCCCGTGCCGCCGCCTATGGGCTGGCGTAATCTTCTTAAAATGGTCGGACCGGGGATCATTGCCATGGGCATGGCCATTGGCGCCGGTGAGTGGCTTTTTGGGCCGGTGGCCACTGTTCAATACCAGGGAAGGCTCATGTGTATAGTCTGGATTGTTATTTTCTTCCAGGCGATGCTGAATACCGAGGCGATCCGTTACACTCTTTATACGGGCGAGCCCGTGTTCACGGGATATATGCGATTGAAGCCCGGGCCTAAGTTTTGGGCGCCTTTTTTCATTACTATCGATCTGCTCACCAGCTTCTGGCCCGGCTTCGCTCTGACAGCCGCCACAGCGCTATTAGCCGTTTTTCTAGGGCCGGGTACCACTCCCGGGCCGGAGCACCAGAGTGTTGTCAAATTCATCGCCGTCGGCTTATTGTTATTCGGAGCGAGTTTGCTGCTTTTCGGCGGCAAGGTCTATACGCTTTTCGAGCGGGTTATGACGATCAAGGTGCTGTTTCTTGTTGGATATCTCCTTTTTATAGGGATCTGGATGATCGACGCTAAGTACTGGATCATGCTTGCAAAGGGAATGGTGAGTTTCGGCGCGATCGGAGAGGTGGCGGCGGAAGGCAAGTTCCTGGTGATCGGCGCTTTCATCGCATACGCGGGACTCGGCGGGCTCGGGAACGCGTGTATTTCCAACTATGCACGCGACAAGGGTTGGGGGATGGGCGGGGTGGTGGGGGCTATCCCCTCCGCCATCGGCGGGAAGACGTTCCATTTGTCGGCGGTCGGAAAGACATTTACCATAAGTCCGGAATCACTCAAAAGCTGGCGTGGCTGGTGGAGATATGTGCAGATAGATCAGTTCGGCATCTGGGCGTTCGGGTCGCTTTTGGGGATGTGGCTTCCGGCGATTATCGGGCTTAAGTTCCTGGATCCTTCTAAGCCTGTAAATGAGTGGGGCGCGGCGGTCCAGCAGGCCCAAGGTATAGCTTCCATAGGAGGCCCGGCGTTTTACTACATCACCGTGTTTTGCGGTTTTCTCATCTTGTTCGCCACTCAGCTTGGGGCGATAGAGGTTCTTCCCAGGCGGTGGACGGATCTAGCCTGGACTGGGTTCCCGTCCTTCCGAAAGCTTTCGCATTCGGTTGTGAGCCGCATTTATTACGCGATCATAGCGTTTTACGTGGGTTGGTGTCTGCTGATCGTCGCCTCGGGGGTGCGCTCTCCGTTCATGTTGGTGGTCCTGATGGCAAATCTCGGGCTGTTTCCGATCATTCCGACTTTTATCCTGACGATAATCGTGAATCGTAAGTTCCTGCCCAGGGAATTGAGGCCGCCTATATGGCGTGAGGTAATGCTGGGGCTGGGCGCATGCTGCTACGCCACATTTTTTGTCGCCACAACGATTCTTGACCAGCGCGGCGTTATCAGGCTGCTGCTGGTAAAAATCGGTATCTGGTGAGTGCCCGCGGCACGCTGAATGGCAATTCACATAAAGTATAAATGTATTCCTGCCGCGAATGCTTAAGAGCGCACAGGATGTTGCGGTGTTTTTAGCCCGCCCGATGCCAGGTGGTTTGGCAATGGGCGGGACCTGTTGGGAAAGAATTAGCGGGATAAAGAGGTAGTAAGGAAGCTTATTGGACGTGGAGCTTTAATGGGGCCGGCCGCTTCGGCGCATGTCGAGACGGCCGGATCTATTTGTTAACAGCGGCAAGTTTTAGAGTGTTACCACATTTCCGGTGACCATTGATTTTTCCGCCGCCAGCGCCAGCCTTGCCGAGTCGCGAGCCTTGAGAATGTCGCAAAACGGCTTTTGACGCGTGAGTACCGATTTGTGGAAGTTTTCCCACTGCTCTATAGAGCCGTAGTGGACGAAGTACCGCTGCGGCTGCGCGTTCACGGCCCACTCCGTGCCCGCCTGGCCTTGAGGCAGCAGAGTCTCCGGTTTTGAGTCCCGGTTCCAGACCTGGATGAGTTTCTGATGCTCCCACGCATCTATCTTCCCCATGTCCCCGATGAATCCCAGCTTAAGCTCTTTTCCCTGCGGGCAGAAGAAGGACAGTCCCATAGAGCAGCGCACATCATTCTCATACTCGACCATGCACCAGAAATTGTCTATCGTTTCACTGTAGTCTATGACCGCTTTTTCTCCGGAAAGCAGTTCGACTGGGCGCTTGGACCCCATTTTGAGAACGTTCTGGCCGCCGAAGGCCGAGATTCTTCTCGGTTTCACGTTTTGTCCGACCATCCAGTTGAAGATGTCGAAGTGATGGCAGTTTTTCTCAAGGTATACTTCTCCGGCAAGGGCTTTGCGGAAGCGCCATTCCGGCGGCGGATAGGCCCGGAATTCATGCAGGTGCAGCATTTGAAGCGCACCGATCCGGCCTTCCTCAAGATACCGGCGTATCGTATTGAAGAAGGGGGAATACCGGAATACCATTCCCACCTGAAAGATGCGCCCCGTGCGCTCGATCTCAAGTTCTATGCGGTCATGAGCTTCCACTGTCAGTGCAACCGGTTTTTCGCAGAACACGTCCTTTCCGGCTTCCATGAAAGGCAGGATCGCCCCCTCATGATGCCAGTTGGGGGTTGCCATGAGCACGGCATCCACATCCGACAGGGATGCGATGGCTTTTTCGTCCCTGTAGAAGCGGCTTTCGAGAAATTTACGATACTCCGGTCCGCGGTTCGCGCAAAGAAGGTCGGCGGCCTGCCGCATCGGGCCGTCTTCGATGTCGCAAAGAGCGACCACTTCGAAGAGCTGCGGCAACTGCAGGAGGGAAGGGATATGCATCCGCCGGGTGATGTGGCCGCAGCCTATAAGAGCCAGCCTGATCTTTGGATTTTGTGGTTCCTGCTTCATGTGGATTCTCCTCCTGTGGGATACAAAAACAGGGCGGCCCAGGATAAGCCGCCCGCTAATAATTCTCGGCGCCTACTTTGCGCCAATCTGATCCGCATCAACCCGCGCTCCCGGAGAGAGCCAGTCAAAAAAATTATTGTTGACTATCGAAGAAACCGTGGTTTCGTGGATATTCAAATCTGAAGGAGTGAGGATCTTCCTCGCTTTGGCGATGTCAGTGGCAAAGGCGGAGTCCAGCTCGGCGACAGCGGCCGTGTCCAGAATCTGAAGATCTATCTCCATGTCGTAGCGCAGACTGCGCGGATGCAGGTTGAACGAGCCGAGGTCCGCGAACAGGCCGTCCACGGTCATGAATTTGGAATGCAGTCCGGGGCCTTTCTTCATCAGATAGACATTTACTCCGGCAGCCATCAATTCCGGCATGCTCTTAAGTATTGATACGGCAAAGATGGCGCCTCCCGGCATCGTACCTAAACTGTCTCCGGAATTGGTGAGGATATTCACCTCAACACCCCGTTCCCTCGCATCCAAGATGGCTTTTTTAAGGGAAGGGATGGTTATAAAATAGCCATGCTCTATGTTTATGGTTTTGGCGGCGCCATACATGGCCTTAAGTATGCCGAGATAAATTTTTTCGTTTATTCCGGGGGACTGGCGCACAACCGCCAGACGCGCGTTGCCCGCGCCGGACAACTCCTCCTGAATTATGGATTCAGGGAGAGGTTTAAGCTTGGGGTAGCGCGCGCTTACAAGCGCGTTCCAGAGCCCGACAAATTCTTTTTTCGCCTGGCGCACGGCGGGCCCCGAAAATAATGCATCGGTATCCCGCAATTTCGGACCGTTGGGATTGCGGTGCGAGTGCGCGTCTCCAAAATTCCTGCTGCCGATTATGGCGTAAGCGCCGTCCACTATCATCATTTTACAGTGCAGCGCTTCGCTTCCGTCCGGGATCTTATAGTAGCGGGCAACCTCTATTCCGGCCGCTTCCATACGGGTTGCAACCCTTTTGCCGTACATGTGGTCGGCCACCAGTCCGTCCATGATTATTTTTACTTTAACGCCTTTTTTGTGAGCTTGAATAAGCATATCCGCGGATTCATTGCCGGTTATATCGTCGTGGAACGACCAACTGACTATATATACGCTTTTTTTGGCTCCGCGAATAAGGCCGTATCTGGCAGCGAAAGATTCCTCTCCGTCCATGAAAAGTTTTACGCTGTTGCCGGATTCAAAGCCGGACCCGGTGAGATTTTCCAGTTCTTTGATAAACCGCGGATCGTTGAAGATAGAGACGGAGCCCGCTTGTCCTGAAGCCACACTGGAAGTTTTTTTAACCGCCTTAATCTGACGCAAACTCATGGCGTTCCAGGATTCATTATCGGCGCCGTCACGTTTCTGGGCTAGGACGGCGGCGCCCACCGCGAGGTTGTCACGCGCCCAGGCAAGCCGTTCCGAGATAGACATTTTGTGTCCGTACAGATCCACCATGTTTTCCATTTTTTGCCCTCCGGCATACGGCCCGGACTCCGTGGAGCGCGAATCTGCCGGCCGGGGAACCGGCGGGAGGGAAAAGCGGGATGCCTTGGCCGGAGAAAAAATTTTATAGGCGGCATTACTATCGCCTGGCGCTCCAAAAGAGTGTCCGGAATAAATCGGTGGATTTTCAGTGAATGAAACTCCCAGGGCCTCGGCGGTTCGTTCGATCCTAGGTGAAAATTCGTTTATTTTATCCTGTCCCGCCGGGCCGGGTATATCCGGCGTTTGGGCCGAGACCAGGCAGGGGGAGAACAGCAATACGGATGACAATTGCAAATAAAACGGACGACAATTTAGAATAAGGCGGAAGGCGGCCGATATTTGCGGCAAATAAGGCGCTTTGAGGTTAAAGTCTATTTTCATACTAATAATTTATAATAAAAATGCGAATAATGAAAGGGCCAAAGGGTGGGAAAGCGCGAAAAAAAGACCCAGAAACCTCTGGGCCTTTAGGGGCAGGGCGGGGGCACAAGGCGGACCAATGGCACGGCTGTCCCAAGAAAGTTTTCTGATACGTGTCTGCCTTTCTGCAAAAGGGAACGGCAGGCCTGCAAGTTCGCGGGACCTGCCGGGGATCGG
>MGVA01000055.1 GCA_001800245.1 Elusimicrobia bacterium RIFOXYA12_FULL_51_18
CGGGCCGGACTTTACGCTGATGGGCAGCATAGAACAGGGTGACGACAGCGTTATAGGCAGCGACAACTTCAATCTTATAATAAAGAAGGAAGGCGGGAAGCTTTCCATAGCCGAGAGCGGTCTTTTTATCGAAGTGGACGGCAAGAAGATAACCGCCGAATTCGACCGGAAGCTTGTTTCCCGGCGCGTAGTCGGGGTGCTGGCCGGGATGATGGTTACCGTGCAGCGCGATCTGGCGGCGCCCGCCGCCGCGGCCCTGCCGTCCAAGGGCGGTTTCGGCACCATGAAGGATCTGCGCATGCCTTTGATGACGGTTACCCCGGATGAGGACGAAACCGCCAAACTGCAGGCTCGTGATATGTTTGAAAATCTGGAGATAACCGTGGCCAAGCTGGATAACGGCGATTTCCGGGGCGCGGTTTACGCCGATGGAGATATCCTCTCCTTCGACGCTAAAGTTGACTCCAAGCGCAAAATCGTCAGGTTCAGCAGCTTTGACGCAACCCTCACAATGCGCCTTTTCGGCCCGGACTACAGGATATACGGTCGCGCGGACGGTAAGGATATGGATCTCACCGTCAAAAAGGAAGGCGGCAAGCTTGTGGTTGAGGCTCCGATATTTACCACTATAGAAGCTTCCGACACGGAAATAACCGGCCAGTTCGATGAGCAGCAGCTTCCGGTGAAAGGTTTCGGCGCGGTGTCGGCGTTGCTTATGATGATCCAGATGGGCCTGTAAGTTGAGGCTTGTTCCGTGAGATAATTACTAATAATATTAAAAGAGGGACGCTCCGAAAAGAGCGTCCCTTTTTTTGGGGCGCTATTGCGTAGCACTTAGCGGGGGGATAAGATGTTTTCGGAATTCGTCCGTCCGATGGGGGGCGCCGGCTTTTAAAAAGAGTTCTGGAAAGACAATGAAATTGACCGGAAATCGGTTATCTTTCCGCTGTCGGAAGCGGGACATGGCCTCCCTGCCCTGTTTTTTTGTAATATACCGTGAGAACTTCGATAACTTCGCCGCGCGGACCGTTTCGGAGGCTGTTTTGCTTCTATAATAGCGGCCGCGGGAACCGTCGAAATCGTCCAAGACCTAAATCAAATGCATATTTCAATCGTTATCCCGGCGTATAATGAAGAAAGAAGGATCGTGAAAACTTTGAATTCCGTTCTCCTTTTCCTTAGAAATAAAGATTATGAATACGAGGTCATTATAGTGGACGACGGCAGCCTGGACGGCACTGTCGCGGCTGCGCAAGAAGCCGCCGCCAAATTCCCAGGTATAAAGATCATCAGGAACGGAAAGAATATGGGCAAGGGGTATTCCGTTAAAAGAGGCGTAATGGAGGCGGAAGGCGACTTTATATTTTTTACCGACGCGGACCTTTCAACTCCGATAGAGGAACTGGATAATTTCCTGTCGGAGATCAAAAGCCACGACATTGTTATCGGTTCGCGCGCTATCAAGGGCGCCAATATCTCGGTGCATGAACCCTTATACAGGGAAATACTGGGGAGGGCTTTCTGCCTGTTCGTGCGGGTTTGGTGTGTTCCCGGTTTTACCGACACGCAGTGCGGCGCTAAAATGTTCAGCAAGGCCGCCGCAAAAAAAATTTTCCCTTTACAAAAGCTGTCCCGCTTCGCGTTCGACGTGGAACTCCTTTATCTGGCGCGGTTGCATGGTTATAAGGTGAAGGAAATGCCCGTAAACTGGTTTTATTCTTCAGACACCAGGGTGCGCACACTGCCGGATGGGGCGAAAATGCTGGTTGACCTTCTTAAAATACGGTTTATCCACGGACTTTGAGATATGCCCCTTGATTTTTCACTGGTTATACCGTTTTATAACGAAGAAAAGAACGTCCGGCGCGTTTGCGGGGAGCTTGCCGGGGATTTTAACGCGCGCGGGATCTCATACGAGATCATCGCCGTGAATAACGGATCTTCCGACGGGACAGGCGCGGCGCTTGCGGAGGTGATCGGCCTGAATCGCGGAACGTTCAGGCTGGTGAACGTTCCGGTCAACCGGGGATACGGATGGGGAGTTCTTCAGGGTCTGAAAGAGGCGGCCGGGACGCGTGTGGGCTATTCGGTCGGAGACGGGCAGATCTCCGCCGCAGATGTGCTGAAGGCCTTTGATAAATCCTTGGCGGAAGACCTGGACTTCTGCCAGGGAACGAGAACCGCCAGGCGGGATGTTTTGCTACGGCGGATAAATACGAAGATCTTTAACGCCCTCTTCCGTTTTCTTTTCCCCTGCGGGGTCACGGATGTCGGCAGCAATCCCAAGATCATTAAAAAAAGCATGTATGAGAAAATGTCCCTGACTTCCCGCGACTGGTTCATAGACTGCGAAGTAATATCAAAAAGCTATCTTCTCGGCGGAAAGATGGGGGAAGTTCCGGTGGCTTCCAGGAAAAGGGAGCTTGGTGAATCGCATATACGGGTCTTCAGCGCTTTGGAGATGCTGAAAAATCTCGTTATCTGGCGGTGCGGGGCTTTCTTCTGGACGAGAGGACGATTATGAACGCGGATTTCTGGAAGGGAAAGCGCGCGCTGGTTACCGGTTGTCACGGCTTCCTTGCTTCCTGGGTGGCCGCTGAGCTGGCTAAGCGCGGGGCTGAAGTTACCGGGTTGACAAACGGGGCCTTACGCGGTTTTTCGCCCGGCATTCGGAGTTTCGGAAAAAAAATGCGGGTGATCCGCGGCTCGGTCACGGATTATCCGCTGGTCAAAAAGCTTTTCAGCGGGGGCAAATTTGAATTCTGTTTCCACTTGGCTGCCCGGACCGATTACGGGGTTTGTACCGAGTCGCCGCTGACGACCTTCGAAACGAATATCAAGGGCGCCTGGAACGTGCTGGAAGCCGCTAGAAATTGCGGGACGCTGCGGGCCGTGATCCTTGCTTCCAGCGATAAGGTTTACGGGAAACAAAAAAAAATGCCGCATACCGAAGGCCAGTCCCCGCTTGGCCGGTATCCGTACGACGTCTCTAAGATCTGCGACGAACTTTTGGGGATGTGTTACTTCCATACCTACGGCCTTCCGGTCGCCGCGGCCCGGTGCGCCAATATCTACGGCGGCGGAGATTTTACCTGGTCAAGGGTGGTACCCGGCACGATCCGCTCCGTTTTGCGCGGCGAGACGCCGGTCATCCGGAGCGACGGAACTCCGATGAGGGATTATCTGTACGTGGAGGACGCGGTCGCGGCGTATTTGAAATTAGCCGAAGCCGTGGCGGTAAACAAGGCTGGCGGGGAAGTGTTCAATTTCAGCCCTGAAAACGCCACAAGTACGCTTAAACTTATAAAAACTATCATAGCCCTGTCGGGGAGGACCGGCGTAGAACCAAGAATCCTGGGCGCTGGAAGATCCGGGGCCGGGACCGATATGCAGTCGCTTTCTTCCGAAAAAGCGAAAAGGCTGCTCGGGTGGCGGGCGAAATATCCGTTGGAAAAGGGACTTAAAAAAACATTACGATGGTACATTGAATATTTCCATGAAAATACTTCTCGTTTTTCCGCCCATACTAGGTGAGGAACGATACGGCAAGCTGGCCCGCGCCGGTTCCTATCTGCCGCCGCTTGGACTGCTGTATCTGGCCGGCGTCCTGGAGAAAAGGCATGAGGTCAGGATCATAGACGGTTCCGTCCTTGATATTACCGTAGAGGATATGGGCCGCGAAATAAGCTCGTGGCGGCCCGATATTGTAGGCGTTTCAGCCTATACGCCCACCTTTTACCGGGCTTTGGCTATCGCAAGGATAGTCAAGGAGACCGATCCCCGGATCCTGACCGTCCTTGGCGGCCCCCATCCGACCGCCTGCCCGGAGGAAACGGCGGGGGACAAAAATGTGGACGTAGTGGTTTCGGGCGAGGGGGAACAAACTTTCAAGGAACTGGCGGATGCCGTTGCGGCCTCGGCTGATATCTCAGGCATTAAAGGGCTGTATTATAAGAGGGACGGTAAAGTATTTCAGACGCCGCCTAGAGAAAGAATTTCCAGGCTGGATGAATTGCCCATGCCGGCCAGGCATCTGCTCGATATGCGGCTTTACAAGCCGTCCGTCATGCATTACAAGAAAATGCCCGCATTTTCTATCATGTGCGGCCGGGGCTGCCCATATAAGTGCACATATTGTTCCTGCTCCAAGGTGTTCCGCGGCGGCGTGACTCTCCGCAGTCCGGAGAATATCATCGCGGAGATAAAATATCTGGTGAAAGAATACGGCGCCAGGGAGATCATGGTCTGGGACGACACGTTCGGACTTGCCAAAAAATGGACGTTGACCTTCTGCGAGCTTATGAAGCCGCTGAACCTGACGTGGTCGGCCTGGATGCGGGTTGACCTGGTAAATCCGGAAGTCCTCGGCAAAATGGCTGAAAGCGGCTGCTGGCATATATCCTACGGAGTGGAATCCGGGAACCAGAAGGTTCTGGATACTATCAAAAAAGGGATTACGATAGAGCAGATCAGGAATGCGTTCCGGTGGACGCATCAGGCGGGGATGGAGGCGCGGGGAACATATATTCTCGGGCTGCCCAATGAGACCCGGCAGACCATGGCGGACACGGTAAATATCGCGATAGACACGAGTGCGGACTATGCGCAGTTTCAGTTGCTTACGCCGTATCCGGGGACCGAACTGTGGGATGAAGCGCGTAATTACGGGGAGTTCGCGATAAAAGACTTCTCAAAATACACCATCTGGTTCCCGGTTTTCATCCCGAAGGGTCTTACCAGCGAAGGCCTTTTAAAGGCGCATCGGGCGGCATACAGGCGGTTCTATTTCAGGGCGGGCTATTTCTGGCAGAGCATTAAAAAAATAAGCGATTGGGGCGATGTTAAAAGAGTTTTGACCGGGATATTAAGCCTGCTGGAATATTTTTATAAATGAAAACCCCCAAGATAATAATTTTCGCGATCGTCGCCGGCGGTTTCGTCCTGAGATTATTGCCTATAGAATGGGGGCTGCCGAGCAAAAATCTCGCGCTTTCAAGCTACAGCCCCGATGAGCAGGTGTCGTTCCATTCCCTGGAACAGATGAATCCCAAAAAATTCGATTTCTATCCGCACCAGGCGCTTGATTGGGGCAGCCTCCATATTTACCTGCTGGGAATGACCGTGAAAACAGCCGAGATGCTTGGGGCTGTTAAAATCGGCAACCGGGAATACTATCTGCATAATTTTAAGGAATTGGACAAACTTTATATGCTGGGAAGATTGATCCCCATAATCGCGGGGACCATAAGCATATGGCTGCTCTATCTTATAATCCTTAATCTCTTCAGCGATGCGGCGGCCGCGCTGCTCGGGAGCCTTATTCTGGCGATTATCCCGGTTCATCTGGTCTATTCTTTTTATGTCAGGCCCGATGCGCTGATGATCTTGTTCGGTCTCTGTGTTATGTATTTTGCGCTCAGGATCCTGGAAACCGGCGCGCGCAAGTATTATCTGATCTGCGGGGCGTTTGCCGGGATCACTATCAGCGCGAAATATAGCGGAGGCGCCTGCATCGTCCTGCCTATCGTCGCCCATCTCCTTTATCTTTCTCGCGCAAAAGAACTGACGTTCGGGAAAATCCTGGGACGCAATCTGCAGCTTGGCGTAGTTGCGCTTTTGGGCGCTTTTATAATCACTTGTCCCTATTGTGTCACCCCGGTATTCCCTTCCCACATCAGGCATCTTCTCAGTCAGGCAAAGGGCGCTCCATATAACCAGCCGGGCTGGATAGCGTATCTGACGTACCTCCTCCCTATCGGAATGGGGTGGCCGCTGTTCCTTTCCAGTATGGCGGGGTGCGTCGGACTGGCCGCGGCATGGAGGCGGGACGGAGACCCCAAAAAGATTTTTTTGGTGCTTGCGGGGCTTGGGGTTTACGGGATCATTTCATCCCCCAAGTGCCCGATTACCGTGTATGTGATGCCTGTCATCCCTTTTCTAGTGATCTATTCGGCGTATTTCTTGAGGACGTTATGGAACGCGGAAAATAAAATAGTAAAACAAGCCGGCAGGCTTGCTGTTATATTTGTGGTGTCTTATACCACGGCGTATTCACTGGCGTATTTGAATTTGTTCCTTAAAAAAAATGTCCGGGAAGACGCGTCGGAATGGATAGAGAAGAATATCCCCCGGGGAAGCTCGGTCGCTATTGCCAGAAGTTACTTCTGGACGCCTCCTATACTGCGGAAATACGACCCGCCGTATAAATTGCTGATGGGCGGAGATATCAATTCGTTCCTCCCGGACGCGGTATTGGGACTTGGGAAAGCGTGTGAAAAAGCCGATTATCTGGTATTGAGCGAGTATGAATACCGGGAATTTGTCCATCCGAAAATAAAAGAATATTTTCCGGAACACTCCGCGATCATCGATAATATCTTTTCGGAAAAAAAATTCCAAAAAATCGCCGAGTTTGACAGGGAGGCGTCGTTTCTGGGGCTTACGTTTAAAAAAAATTATCCGCCGACCGACTGGCTGTTCCCCAATCCGAAAATTATCGTCTTTAAAAGAAAAGAATAATTCCGCCGGTTTTTCTCACGCTTGTCAGCGGCGGCATTTCTGAGCCGCGCGCAAGCGCTGTTCCTGTTTGTGGCTTGGATTTTAGATGAGTGCGGGGCGCCGGACCGGCCCGGGAGAGGCCGCCGATAATTTATATAATCTGAATATGATCAAACTTCATAATGTGAACGCGAAACTGTTGGAAGCGCATTACGCCGTCAGGGGCAAGATCGTTTCCCGGGCGCAGGAGCTGGAGGCCCAGGGTAAGAAGATCATCTACTGCAATATCGGCAATCCACAGGCTCTAAAGCAAAAGCCGCTCACTTTCCTGCGGCAGGTATTGAGCCTGCTCGAATATCCCGCCCTGATGGACCGGCCCGAGGCCGCGAAAATTTTCCCGGCCGACGCCATTGCGAGGGCAAAAATGGTGCTTGAGAAGAACCCCAGCGGCACCGGGGCTTATACCCAAAGCACGGGGATCCCGTTCATACGCAAGGCTGTGGCTGATTTTATCAATAAGCGCGACGGCATCCCTGTGGACGCGAACAAGATCGTGCTTACCGGCGGCGCCAGCAAGGGCATCCAGGCGGCGTTCACCATGCTGACCAATGCGGAGAACGACGGTTATATGATCCCGATCCCGCAGTACCCGCTATACAGCGCCACGATCGCGCTCTACGGCGCGAAACAGATAAATTATTTTCTCGACGAGGAAAATGACTGGCAGCTGAACGAGCATGAACTGAGCGAAAGCATCGCCGCGGCCAAGGAAAAAGGGGTCAACCCGGTGGCTATCGCCGTGATAAACCCGGGCAATCCCACCGGCGCCGTGCTTTCCAGAAAAAATATAGAGATGATCATCCGTTTCGCAAAAAAACACGGCCTGACCATCCTGGCCGACGAGGTTTACCAGGAGAACGTTTACGGCAAAGGCTTGAAGTTCTATTCGTTCGCGAAGGTGATGTGCGAGTTGGGCGAGGAGGATGTGACGCTCTTCAGCTTTCATTCCGTTTCCAAAGGTTTCCTGGGAGAGTGTGGGCACAGGGGCGGCTATCTGGAGGTCAGGAATATGCCCGACGACGTTTATGCCGAGCTGGTCAAGTTCCAGTCCATCAGTTTGTGCGCTAACGTGGTGGGGCAGCTGGTCACCTACCTGATGGTGTCGCCGCCGGAAAAGGGGGCGGAGAGCCACGGGCTGTACGTGAAGGAGCGAGACGCCATCCTGTGCGACCTTAAGGAAAAAGCGGAGCTGCTCGGCAAAGGCCTGAACGGGATAGAAGGTATGACGACCGGCATCCCGCAGGGCGCCATGTACGCGTTCGTTAAATTCGAGCTCCCGTATCCGAAGGGGGCCGACCTTGCCAAAATGACGGTGGAGGCCAGGTTGAAGTACGAAGCGTCAAGGGACTCGGAATATTGCCTAAAACTGCTGGAAGAAACCGGGATCTGCGTGGTGCCGGGGTCGGGTTTCGGCCAGCAGCCGGGAACGCTCCATTTCCGCACGACTTTCCTGCCGCCCAAAGCCGATATCAAGGCTCTGGTGGAGAAAATGAAGAAGTTCCACGTTTCTTACGTGGCGAAGCTTAAAGCCCGGTGAAATACGCGCGCTGGGCGCTTACCGGCCGCCCGTAAGGCACAGCTTTAGGACAAATTTTATATCATAATATTCACGGAACCGTTCATGGGAAACTTTATCATCATCTCTCCTCAGTATCCTCCCCGGGTGCGTTTTTTCGTCAACAGACTTAGGTTCAGGGGGTTTAATGTTTTCGGCATCGGCGACGCGGACTGGGGAAGCCTGGACCCGGCGCTGAAGACCGACCTGACCGAGTATTGCAGGGTGGATTTGTCCTGTTATGCCGGCAACGAAGAGCTCCGCGGCGAAAAGTACGCCTCCATTCTTGCCGCCGCGGAGTACCTTAAGAATAAATATGGGCCGGTGGAGTACCTGGAATCCTTCAACGAATGGTGGCTGCCCCTGGACGCGGCCCTTCGCAGGGATTTGGGCGTTCCCGGGATAAAGCCAGCCGAACTTTCCCATCTGGTCAGAAAATCGCTGATGAAGGAAAAATTCAGACGGGCCGGAGTGGCGGTGGTGGAGGGCGGCATGGTGGCCGGCTTTGAGGACTTTCTCGCGTTTTTAGAACGCCACGGGCGGGACATCGTGGTCAAGCCGGACAGGGGAGTCGGAGCGTCCGACACGTACAGGATAAGGAGCAGGGCTGAAGCGGAGCGTTTTTTCAGCGTCCGTAATCCCGCTTTCCCTTATTTTATGGAGGCTTTTATCGGGGATCCCGGGCGTGAGCTATATTCTTTCGACGGTTTTACCGACGCTTCCGGAGAGCCTGTGTTTTTTACCTGTCACCGCTACAATGACGGCATTCTTGAGGTGGTGGAGGGCAACCCCCTCAGTTATCATAACTTGAAGACGCATGAAATTCCGGCGGACCTGAAAGCGGACGGCTTGGCCGCGCTGAAAGCGTTCGAATTGAAAAAAAATTTCTTCCATATCGAATTCTTCAGGGTGGGGGGGACCTGTTTCGGCCTTGAGATCAACGCGCGGCCTCCCGGAGTTCTGACCGTGGACATGATCAATCATTCTAAAGGCCTGGATTGCTGGGACCTCTATGCGCGGATGTGTGCGGGTGAAAGACCCGACGCCAGGTCCCGGCGGGATATGATCTGCGCCTACGCGGCGCGGGTTTCGGGCAAGTCCTATCAGCTGACCCACGAGGAGCTTCTTGTCCGATACGGCCGGGAGATAGTGTTCCATATGCCGATGGACAGCAAAGTGATGGGCGATTACGCGTATCTTGCGTTGACGGAGACGCAGGAGCGCAGGGCGGAGATAGTTGGGCGGATAGCCGCTCTCCGATAGGCGGCCTTTGGGCCCAGCGTGTGATGGGCCTAAAAATGCGGCGTCCTTAGGCCTTGAGCCTTTGTCGGACCCGTGTAACTTGTGTTACACTTTAGGTGATGGGTAAATTGGCGCTTGTTTTATTTTTTATTTTTTGTTTCTTCGACCATGCCGCGGCGGAATTGCGGGATATCGGCGTCGATGAAATACGTCAGTCCCAGATAAAGGTCCGGCAGCCGGTTCCCTCCATTTCGGGACTTTTGCCGGCCCATGAAAAAAATAAACTCCCCGCAGCTCTCGCTGATAATCCTCTGATAGTGGTTCACGCCAGCCGGTTTTTTGACGAAACCGCCGCGGCCGCTTACGGCATAGACTCCTTAGTGGCCGAGTTTAAAGCGAAAAAACGTCCGGTGGTGTATCTTCTCGACGACCAGTCCGCGCGCGGATATGATGACTGGTATCCCGGAGACAAGTCTCCCGATTACGAGCTTTTTTCCGCGGGTGGTGAGCATAACCTCCCTCTTGCCTCGGATGAGACGACCGTGGTCGGCGGGTTCTTCGGAAGCTATGACGGTTCCAGAGGCTGCCAGACTCTTGCCGTACGCGACGCCATCCGCATGCATTTCGAGGCTTCGGAACGGCCTTTCACCGTCCATATGCCGTTGCGGGCGATATTTTTTTACGATCTGGACTCTGAAATGCGGGAAGAACTGCTGGCCCTTGATCCTGAAACAGTTTCGAAAGCCGGGATACTAAAAATTTTCTATCATTTCGCCGAAAACTTTTTTCTTACCGATACTTTCCCCGTTTCTACCGAAGATGCCGTCGGCTTCGGCCATCCTTTCACGGAACAGGAGGCCGATCCCGCCTATCGCATGGGGGAACCGGTTGACACGGCCCGCTATGCTTTTGAATTGTTTTTCGAGGGGATCAAGGTTTCGGAATTCGGCAGTGGTCCGAGAAAAGTCAGTCTTAGGCTGTACAGGTGAAAATGGCGCGGGGGCGGGGAATAATACCTTATAGGCAGGTTGGATATGCCCGGAAATATACTTATAGCGGATGATGACCAGGCGATGCTAAGGCTTTACGCCCGGATATTTACGGGCAGCGGATATTCCATTACCATGGCCTCCAGTTTCACCGAAGCCTCCGGGCTTATTGAAGCCAATCATTACGATCTGCTGATCACCGATCTTATGCTTACCGACGGCTTGGGCACGGAACTCATAAGGCTGTTGGAAAAAAAGCGCGCCGATGCCAAGAGCCTGCTGGTTACGGGTTCCAGCCCTGCGGAGGCGAAAATGAGCCGCAGCGGCATAGTCAAATATTTTGAGAAGCCCTTTAAGGTGGAGCAGTTTATGGCCGCCGTTGCTAAGACGCTGAGCGCTTAAGACAGCCTGTTCCGGTCATGGAGGAAAACCATGAGAGTACGGAATACCTTTTTAATTCCTAAAAATCCGGTAAATAACCCCTAAAGTTGACGCCGTGCCGCGAGAGCGGCGAGGCGCAGGGTTTCTTTTTCGAAGTCGTCCGCGGTGTCGTAGGGGAGTAAGGTTAGAGGTTTGCCCTCCAGTATCGCCAGCAGGCCGGCATTCTTCAGCGCGTGCGGGGAGAAGGCGGCGAGTTCCGCGCAGATGAGGCGGAAATTAGTCTGGCTGGAATAGGTTTTTTTCTCCATCAGGCAGGAAAAATCAAAATTATCGGAATTCAGGCGCAGGCGGATTTTCCCCGTCCTGAGAATAATATCCATGCAAAACGAGATTTCGGAGCTTCTTACTTCTTTTTTTACTTCCCGGCGTTTGCCCAGTCCGATGGGCAGACCGGTGACGGCCATGATCCCCAGCCGTATAGCTTTTTCCTGGCCCGAGGGGCCCTCGGTGGTTTTTACCGTTTTTGTTTTTTCCTCTTTGATCGGCGCCGCCGCCGGTATAGTCAAAGCTCCCGGCCGCGAACGCGGCTTTTTTTATGGGGCTGGGGGCGGGTAAGACCGGTATCATGGCGGCAGGGATCGTTACGGCGTTTACTCCGTAGAGAGCGCAGTGTTCCAATACCGCTGCGGCTCCGGCTTCGTCCACGCCCTCGCCGATAAATCCCCAGGCGTGGCGGGCGGCCCGGCCGGCGTCGTCGAGGTTCATCCCGCGCGATTCCGCGATGATCCTCGAAAGCGTCGAAAAATCAGGCAGGCGCTCGTCCGCCGCCAGGACCGAAAATGTTCCGGTTTCGTTTTCCGCCACCGTTCCCCTCTAACCACGCATAAAAGCAGAAAAAAATATTAAATCAGGCATATTCTAGCAAATGGAGGTTCTGTTTCAGCCGCCGCGCGGTTTTATCCCTAAGGAGAATCTTTGATGTGAGGCTCCTTTCCAAAGAGGTATAATTGGGGAGCGATCAAGTTACTTGATAATCACTTTTTACGGAGATAACTATGATGAAAAAAACCGGCGGCGCTCCTTACGGGGGATTGAACCGCGGATCGGCGCCGTTGCGGCGGTTTCCGCTGCGTTTGGGAATCATGAACTTTTGTTACGGCGCTCGCTCGCGCCTTGCGACATTCGCGGCCGCGGCGCTGCTGATTTGCGCGTCCGGTTATCCGGCTTATTGCACCAAAGGACCCGTAAAAGGAACGGAGAAAGTTTACGAGATAAAAACCGTCCTGGCCGCGCCTTATTCCGGCGTTATCACTCCCGCGGCCGCCGAATTCCTCAATAACGCAATAGATAAGGCGAGCAGCGAAAGCTTCGACCTGCTCGTCATCCAGCTTGACACTCCCGGCGGGCTGGACGTCTCGATGCGCGATATCATCAAGAAGATCCTGGCCTCAAAAGTGCCGGTAGCGGTCTACGTCTCGCCGCAGGGCGCGCGGGCGGCTTCGGCCGGGGTATTCATAGCTATGGCCTCCGGGATAGTGGCCATGGCGCCCGGCACCAATATCGGCGCGGCGCATCCCGTGATGCTCGGTTCCATGCCGTCGATCGGAGGGGAAAAGGATGGTAAGAAAAAAGATCCGATGGAAGACAAGATCCTGAACGACGCCTCCGCCTACATAAAGTCCATTACGCAAAAAACCAAGCGCAATGTGGATTGGGCTATAAAAGCCGTCGCTAAAAGCGACTCCATTTCCGCTGAAGAGGCGCTTAAGGCCGGCGTAACCGATGTCATCGCAACCGGCATGGACGATTTTTTCGTCAAGATAAACGGCCTGGAACTGGCCGGCTTCGGAAAAATAAAAGTTGAAAGGCCTGAAGTGAGGACCGTCAGCCAGACACGGCGTCAAAGGTTCCTGGCCGCCATCACCGACCCCAATGTGGCTATGATTTTAATGAGCCTGGGCGCGGCCGGTCTCTTCATCGAGCTTTATAATCCGGGCCTGATCCTGCCCGGGGTGGTCGGAGCCGTGGCGCTGGTGCTCGGCTTTTATTCTTTTCAGACGCTGTCGGCCAATTTTGCCGGCGTGGTACTGATACTACTTGGCTTCGTATTCTTTATAGCCGAGATCAAAGTACTCAGCTACGGGCTGCTTACCGTGGGCGGCGTGATTTCCGTAATTCTGGGCGCGCTGATGCTTTTCAGCCGGCCGTCACTGGGAGGATTGTCCGTCTCTATGCATATTCTTGGTTCGACTCTTATAGCTCTGGTGGCGGTGGTGGCCTTTCTCGCCTGGATAGTTATCAAGGCTCAGATGCGCGCGGTGGTTACGGGCATCGAAAGTCTGGCGGGAAAGAAGGGATTGGCAAAAGAAGCGTTGAGACCCAAGGGGACTGTCCTGGTAGAGGGGGAACTCTGGGAAGCGGAGAGCGTTTCCGGAGATATCCCGGCCGGCGCGGAAGTTACGGTGGCTTCCGTGCACGGTTTCAGAATAAAAGTTAGAGCGGCTTGAGTATTTAACCTTTTGATTTTCTGTTTCCGTATGTGTCATAATATAGTCCCGGCGCCTTAAAATACCGTCGATTTGACGCGGCGCCGCCGTTTTTTGAGTTTTTTATTTTTTCATGGAGGAATATTATGGGAACAAGATTTACTGAAAGGGCCCAACGGGTTATTTTAATAGCGCAGGAAGAGGCTAAACGCCTTAATCACGATTATGTGGGCACCGAGCATATCCTTCTCGGCCTTATAGCCCTGGGTGAAGGAGTCGCCTCGCAGGTCCTGGCGAGCCTTGGTATAGATCTGCGGAAGGTACGCGCCGAGATAGAGAAGATCGTGGGCCTGGGAGACAATATGATGCTCCTGGGAGAGATCCCCTTCACGCCCCGCGCCAAAAAAGTGCTGGAATACGCCGTGGAAGAGGCCCAGCATATGAGCCATTCTTACATCGGCACCGAACATATTCTGATGGGCCTTATACGCGAGGAAGAAGGCGTGGCCGCACGCGTCCTTGAGAATCTCGGACTGAAGCTTGAGACCGTCCGGGAGGAAGTGCTCAGTATCCTCGGCGAGATGGAACAGAAAGAGTCCCAGAAAGAGGCGCCCCAGGCCAGACAGACGGGGCACCACGCCCCCGCAAAGGGCAAGACCAAGACCCCCACTCTGGACGAGTTCGCCCGCGACCTCACCCAGATGGCCAAGGAGGGGAAACTTGACCCCGTCATCGGCCGCGCCAACGAAATAGACCGCCTTATCCAGGTGTTGGGCCGCCGCACCAAGAATAATCCTGTTTTAATAGGCGAACCCGGCGTGGGCAAGACCGCCATTGTGGAAGGCCTAGCGCAGAAGATCTCCGCCGGAGAGATCTCCGACACGCTGATCAGCAAGAGGCTGCTCAGTCTTGACCTTGCGTCCATAGTCGCCGGCACCAAGTACCGAGGCGAGTTCGAACAGCGTCTGAAAAGCATTATTGAGGAGATCCGGAAAGCCAAGAACAATATTATTATGTTCATAGACGAGCTTCACACCGTCATAGGCGCCGGCGCCGCCGAAGGCGCCATAGACGCCTCCAATATGCTCAAACCGGCGCTCGCCCGCGGCGAACTGCAATGCATCGGCGCCACCACTTTCGACGAGTACCGCAAACATATCGAGCGCGACCCCGCGCTGGAACGCCGCTTTCAGCCTATCGTGGTGGAGCCTCCGACGGTGGAGGAGGCTATAGAGATCCTTATAGGTCTCCAGGACAGGTACGAGACCCATCATAAATGCAAGTATTCGGCGGCTTCTATTATCGCTTCCGTCCAGCTTTCCGATAAATATATCACCGACCGCGCGCTCCCGGACAAGGCCATAGATCTCCTGGATGAGGCCGGTTCCCGCGCAAGGCTTAAACTTTCCATAGCCCCTTCGGAATTCAAGGAAAAAGAGGCCGTCATAGAAGAAGTTTCCAAAGAGAAGAACGCGGCCATCTACGGCCAGGAGTACGAGAAGGCCGCCAAACTGCGCGACAAGGAAAAAGAACTAAAAAAAGTCCTGGAAGACAATAAGAAAAAGTGGCGCGAGGGACGCGACAAGGTGGTTCCGGAGGTGACCGAGGAAGATATCGCGGCCATCGCTTCCAAGTGGACCGGCATCCCCGTGACCCGCATGACCGAGAGCGAAGTGGAAAAGCTCAAGCATATGGAAGAGCAGATCCACCAGCGGCTGATCGGCCAGGAAGAGGCGGTGAAGATAGTTTCGCAGGCCATCAAGCGCAGCCGCACCGGCATGAAGGATCCCAAGCGGCCCATCGGCAACTTTATTTTCCTGGGGCCTACGGGCGTGGGCAAGACCGAATTGGCCCGCGTGCTGGCGGATTTCCTGTTCGGCAACGAGGAAGCCATGGTCCGCATAGACATGTCCGAATATATGGAAAAATTTTCGGTTTCCCGCCTTATAGGCGCGCCTCCCGGCTACGTGGGCTACGAGGAAGGCGGCAAGCTGACGGAACTAGTGCGCCGCAAGCCTTATTCCGTGGTGGTGCTGGACGAGATAGAAAAGGCGCATCCGGACGTGTTCAATATCCTTCTGCAGATCATGGACGAGGGCCTGCTGACCGACAGCCTCGGCCACAAGGTGAGTTTCAAGAACACCATCCTGATCATGACCTCCAATGTCGGCGCCCGCCTGATTTCCAAGGGCAAGTCCCTGGGCTTCATGCCGCAGGAAGACCTCGCGAAGGATTACCGCGAGATGAAAGACACCGTCATGGACGAAGTCAAGCGCGTGTTCAATCCGGAGTTCATCAATCGGATAGACGAGGTTATTGTGTTCAGACCGTTGACCATCGCTGATATGGAGAAGATCCTGGAACTCAATCTTATTAAGGTCGGCAAGAAGCTGGATGTGAAGGGCGTAAAGTTTACCATCACAAAGGAAGCCAAGACGCACCTTATCCAGAAAGGTTTTGATCCCAATTACGGCGCGCGGCCTATTCTCCGGACCATTCAGCGCCTCCTTGAAGATCCTTTGGCGGAGTTCCTTCTCACCAAACAGGTGACGAAGGGCGGCACCGTTAAAGTGGATTATAAAGGCTCGGGAGAGAATCTGGATCTCAGCATCGCGTAACCCTGGAGAACCATTGTGTGATGGACGCACATCCCCCGCATCACCGGCAATATCATCATGCGCCCCAGCACGCGCGCCATAGCGCCGCCGCGCCCGCCCGCGGGGATAGAAAGCTGTTCTGGGCGCTTTTTATACCGTTGATGGGTTTTTTTATTTACCGCGGCGGCGGCTATCTCTTCAATAAGTTCAATCCGCCTGAAGAGGACCTTTTCCGCAAGAAGGCCGTGGCGAACCCCCTTAAGGAAACGGAGTGGCAGACCATGGTCACCGCTCTTGAGAATATCGCCTATAACTACAACGGCCACGTGGGGATTTACATCAAGGATCTGAACTCGGATAAAGTGTGGGAATACAACCCCGACAGGCTTTTCCCTTCGGCCAGCCTTATAAAAGTCCCTATAATGATCGCTATCTGCGAGAAGATAAAGCGCGGCGAACTCTCGCTGGACACGCAGATAAAACTGACGCGCCGCGACAGGGCAGGGGGCTCCGGTTCGCTTAAATGGGTGCGCGAAGGGACCAGTTTGAGCGTTACGGAGATCATCTATAAGATGATCACTGAGAGCGACAATACCGCCACCAAAATGCTGGTTGAGTATGGAGGGATAAACTATTTTCAGCAGGCCTTCGAAAACCTGGGGCTGGTTTATACCAAGATCTATCCGGAGGGCTTAAGCCTGACTTCCAGCAGGGTCGTCAGGGAGAACTATACCACCGCGCGCGAGATGGCCGGCCTTATGGAGCGCATTTACAAGGGCGAAATGGTGGACAGGTCTTTAAGCGAATTCATGCTGGATGTGCTCAAGCACAACAAAAGCCGCAGCCGTCTGAGAAAAGGCCTGCCTATCGGCTGGGAAATAGGGCACAAGACGGGACTTTTGCGCAGGTCCTGTCACGATGTGGGGATAGTCTTTTCCCCTCGCGGGGACTATCTTATCGCCGTTCTGACCAGCGACGTGCCTGACTATACCAGCGCCAAGGGGTTTATTTCCCGCGTGGCCAAGCTGACCTACGAATACTACAGGATAGATTCCAATTACGCCGAGTCCAGAAATAATATTCCCGCCCCGGTAAAATTTCTGTAAAACATACCCGGTCCCGGCATGCTTATGAAAACAAATACTATAGAGCTGCTGGCTCCGGCGAAGAATTGTTCGGCGGGCATCCATGCCGTGAATTGCGGCGCCGACGCGGTTTACATAGGCGCCGAAGAATTCGGCGCCCGCCAGGCGGCCGCCAATACCCTGCACGACATCGAAAAACTGGCCGTTTACTCCCACAAATACCGGGCAAAAGTTTACGCCGCCGTTAATACCATCCTCACGGACCTGGAACTTGTCCGCGCCCACAGACTCATACACCGGCTTTGGGACGCCGGTGTGGACGCCGTCATTATCCAGGACATGGCCCTGCTGGAAATGGAACTGCCGCCCATCCCGCTTTTTGCCAGTACCCAGACCCACAATATCACTCCGGAAAAAGTCCTTTTCCTCGAAAAGGCGGGCTTCCGGAGGGTTATTCTCGGCCGCGAGCTGACGCTTGAGGAAATAAAGAAGATCAGGTCCAAAACAACGGTCGACCTTGAGTTTTTTGCGCATGGATCGCTGTGCGCTTCCTACTCGGGCCGGTGTTACCTGAGCCACGCTCTGGGAGGCCGCAGCGGAAACCGGGGAATATGCGCCCAGCCCTGCCGCAAGCTCTACACGCTTAAGGACGGGGCGGATAATATTCTTGTAAAAAATAAACACCTGCTCTCGCTCAAGGATCTGAATCTTTCAAAACGTTTAGGCGACCTGGTGGATGCGGGCATAACTTCTTTTAAGATAGAGGGCCGGCTTAAGGAAGCCGATTACGTTAAGAACGTGGTGTCCCTCTACCGGCGCGAACTGGATAAGGTGCTGGCGGCCGGAAAGCTGGGCAGGAGTTCGAGTGGCAGGTCGTTCATTGATTTCACGCCCGATCTGAGCAAAACTTTCAACCGGGGCTACACGGAATATTTTCTGGACGGCCGGGATCCGGATATCGCTTCGCCGGATACGCCCAAATTTATCGGCGAACCCGTGGGCCGCGCGGTAAAGGTTGATGTCAAATCATTCCGGCTGGACGGCAAGTGTGTTCTGCACAATGGGGACGGCATCTCTTTCTTCGATTCGCGCGGCGTACTCAGCGGCACGCATGTCAATATCGTGAGCAACGGGAATGTGCTCCCGGTTAGCACGCGAGGCATCGCCGAGGGGACGCTCATCTACCGGAACCTGGACAGGGAGTTCTCGCGCGAGCTTGAGCGCGCCAAGCCCGCGCGGAAGCTTGGCCTGAAACTGAAGTTCGGCGAAACGGCCGAAGGCTTCTCGCTGGGCGCCGTCGACGAAGACGGGTTCGAGGCCGTTATCCGATGCATGCCGGGCAAGACTAAAGCCGAAAAGCCTGAAGTCGCGTTGGAAACCATAAAGAGGCAGCTCTCAAAGACGGGGGAAAGCGGTTTTTATCTGAAAGACCTGGAAATAAATCTTTCGATCCCGTATTTCATCCCGGTCAGCGTTTTGAACGACTTGCGGCGCAGGGTCGTGGAACAATTGGAGGCCGCCAGGGTTTCCGCTTACAAGCGGGTTGAAGCGAAGCTGGATAAAACCTCCCACAAATATCCTGAGAAAAAACTGGATTTCACGGCCAACATCCTGAGTTCAAAGGCGGTTGACTTTTACAAGCGCCATGGAGCGACCGATATCGAGCGCGCGGCGGAGTTTGGAACCGAGACAGGGGAACGGCCGCTGATGACTTTGAAACATTGTTTGCGGCGCCGGTTGAACCTGTGCCCAAAGGGGGGCGCCGGCGGCAAGGCTGAGCCGCTTTATCTGGAAGATGAAGAGGGGAACCTATTCCGTCTGGATTTTGACTGCGCGGGATGCAAAATGACTCTTAGGCTGGGGAAATAGGGATATAATTTTGTTTTTATAGTTTTTGATGCTTTTCTGTTGAAGTATATTGCGATAAACATGCAATATGTCTTGCGGCCGGCATGAGGCCGCCGCCGCTCGCCCTTAATGTCACGCACCGGGATGCGCTTAAAAATGCCGTTGTCCGCGCCGGTCTGCCGCGCCGGCGGAGGGAGCCGGCCCGGTAGGAACGGAGTATCCGGATTTGCCATGAAAATTGTTTTCATACAACTTGATCCCATCATCAGAGCCGGTATAGTGAGCCTCTCGGCGTGCGTGAAAAAAGCCGGGCACCAGGCGGATCTCCTTATTGTTTCGGAAGAAAAAAATCTCATAGAGAAGTTGAAATCCATGAGCCCCGACCTGGTCGGCTTTCCCCTTGTCAGCGGCATGCACGAACAAACAATGGCGATCGCGGAGAAAATAAAGTCGGAAACCCACGCTCTTACTATTTTCGGCGGCCCCCATGCGACATTCTACCCGGAAGAAATAATACGGCATGAGGCGGCGGATATCGTCTGCCTGGGAGAGGGAGAGGAGGCGCTGGTCGAACTGCTTGATTCCATGAGCCGGGGGAAGAATTATCTGGATACCAGGAATATGTGGTTTAAGAACGGCGGTAAGATAGTGCGCAACGCTCTCCGGCCTTTTAACGAGGACCTTGACGCGCTTCCGCTTCAGGACAGGAGCATTTATTACAAATATGAGTTGCTGCGCAGGCAGCCGAGCAAGGATTTTGTTTTTACAAGGGGCTGTCCATACCGGTGCAGTTTCTGTTTCAACAGCCATTTCAGGGAATTGTACGGCGGCCAGGGCAAGTTCGTGCGAAGGCCCGGCGTCGGCAGGGTGATAGATGAAATTGTGGCGGTACGCGACAATTACGGCCTGGAATCCGTTATGATAATGGATGACCTCTTTATCGCGGATGCGGAGTGGCTGGGAAGATTCGTCCGGGAATATAAAAAAAGGGTAAACCTTCCTTTTCAGTGCGAGGTCCGGGCCGATCTTGTGACCGAGAATATAATCGGCGAACTGAAAGAGGCGGGCTGCACGGCGGTCGCGGTGGGGGTTGAAAGCGGGGTTGAGCGGATACGCAACGAGGTGCTTAAAAAAAATCTCGGCGACGAAAAAATAATTTCGGCGTGCAAGGCTATAACAAAAGCGGGCATACTCCTGAAAACCTACAACATGGTCGCAATACCCGGGGAAACCCTTGCCGACGCGTTCAAAACGGTTGAGTTCAACATCCGGCTTAATACCGATTACGCATGGTGTTCCGTTCTCAGGATCTACCCGGGCACGCCTCTGGCGCACGAGGCCGTCCGCATGGGCTTATTGGATGAAAACTTCAGTCTTAAAGATTTTGGCAACTCTTACCTGCTTTCCGGTACTCCTTTGAAACTGAAAAACAAGAGGGAGATCCTGAACCTTCAGAGGTTTTTCCCGCTGGCTGTTAAATTCCCCGCTCTTTTCCCGCTGATAAAGCGGTTGATAAAACTGCCGCCCAATCGTGTTTTCGACATTATATTCCAGGCGACATACGCATTCCTGACGATAAGTACGACCAAAATCGGGCTCAAAAACTTTTTTACCCTCGGGCTTAAAACTAAAAACGCTCTTAAAACATGATCGCCGGTAGGCGCCGTCCGCGGCCGCCCTGGGCCTTGAATGAATCCGGGGGCCTTTCCTTTTTGTGGACGGTGGAATGCCTAAATGCTAATATAAAATACGATTAGCGGACCGCTGATCCTGATTCGCTGAGCCTATGCGCATAGCTTAAGATGCGAGGCTGTCGGGAGCGCTTTCTCTGCATGATAAAGGGCGTGGACCCCGCCTGTAAAGGGCCGGAAATTTATGGAGAAGATCTTCGTTATTATCGCTACCTTTAACGAAAAGGAAAATATCGGGCGCCTGATCAGGGAAGTCCTTAAGCACCCGTTTCCTATTGAGATTACGGTAGTGGACGATAATTCGCCCGATGGGACGGGCGAACTTGTCGATGAATTGCGCCGGTCCGAAGAAAGGCTGCATGTGATACATCGGCCGCGCAAGATGGGGCTGGGGACCGCGCATATCGCCGGTTTTAAATATGCGCTTGAGAAAAACGCCGGATTTATAGTTACGATGGACGCTGATTTTTCCCACGATCCGGTTTATCTCCCCGCGATCCTGGAAGCGGCGCGTTCCCATGACATCGTAATAGGCTCAAGATACGTGGGGAACGGAGGCATGGTGAATTCGCCCCTGTGGAGACGGTTGCTTTCAAAATACGCGAACCTGTTCGCCAAGGTCATGCTTGGGCTCAGGGCTTTTGACTGCACGGCCGGTTTCCGTTGCTACAAGGCGTCCGTCCTGAAAGTCATCGATCTGGACGGCGTTTTCCCTAACGGGTATTCCTTTTTGATAGAAGTCCTTTACCGGTTTCAGAATTTAGGTTTCACCATAGGCGAGGTTCCCATTAAGTTCATGGATAGAGAACTGGGGGATTCCAAAATATCAAAGAACGAGATCATCAAAGCCTTCCATACGGTGGTCCGGCTGGCATGCGGGCGCGGGCGGTAGTGTTCATCCGGTTCATTCCCCAGCCATCGGACAGTTCCCCTTTCACATTGCCGGCCGCCCTCGCTTCGGCTTCCTCCCTCCCTGCGATTATTTGCTAAACTCATAAAATGGAAAATCGCGCTATTCCAGTTAAAACCATAGTCCTGATCGCTTTCGCGGCGCTCGCAGTCAGGGTGGGGCTGCTTTTTGCGGTGGGGCCGCAGGTAGAGCTGGACACAGGCTCTTATTTAAATGTGGCCAGGGTTTTATATGAGACAGGTAGTTTCTCGGAGCCGGACATTATCACCGGGCAACTGACCCCGTACGCATACAGGATGCCGTTTTTCCATGTGCTGGTAGTCGGGCTTATGAAAGTGTTCGGCGCTGATATCGCCTGGCCGCTCGCATTTGTGAACGTGGCTTTCTCCGTAGGCGGAGTACTGCTTTCCATCCCCATCCTGTACAGCGTGGCCGGGCCCTCTGTCGCCATAGCCGCCGGATGGCTTATGGCCGTGAACCCCAACTCCGTATTCAACAGCGTTCTGCTGATGACGGACAGCATGTCCGCATTCTTCAGCATGATCATGCTGCTTGCCGGTATCGCCGCTCTTAAGCGGCCCTCGAACCTGAGATTTTTTTTGTGGGGTGCGACGATAGGGTTATCCACCATGATCCGTCCGTTCCTTAAATTTTACTGGGTTGTGCCGGTTCTCCTTGTGTTGCCGGCCTTGTTTAAAGCCGGCTGGAAGAGCAAGATGCGGTACGCGCTCTTTTCCGTGATCGGGGTCGCGGTTTTTCTTTTGCCCTGGGCGGAGAGAAACAGGCAGAAGCTCGGCTTTTTCGGATTGGAACTGAATCAGGGAGTCAATACCCTTGTCTCTACCGGGCATCTTGTGCGTCCTTCCACCCCCGAGCAGTTGCGCGGCGACCCCCGGCTGGCCGCCGCCAGGGACATTGTCGCCTCCCATTACAACGTGCTGTATGCCGAATCCGATATGCGTAAAAGGCTCGGGCTTTCGGCTGTGGAGGCCAGTTCCGTTTTAATGCGCCTGGGAGTTGAAGTCTTATTAAGCGATCCCGGCGGGGCATTCGTGATATGGCTTCGCAATGCGGTAAATATCATGATCTCACCATTGGCCGTCATGGAAGTTGTCCGGCGGCTTTCCGGGGAAAGCGTGGATTATTTCCCGCAGATCTCGGTCGCCATAAAGACTCTGCACTGGCCTACATTGATAGTGAATTTGGGCGCGAGACTGGTTCTCTTCCTGCTGTTCTGCATCTGCGCGCCTCTTGGAGCCCGTCTGCTCTGGCGCAACGCGCCTCCGGTGGAAAAGCTGTCCATGCTGTTCCTGTTTTCCATGATCTTTTACACGCTTTTTTTAACCGCCATCGTTTCCGGTTATGACAGATACCGGCTTCCGCTCGATCCTTTGCTGTTTGGTTTTTCGGCTGCCTGGTTAATCCACCGTTTTGAACGCGCAAAGCGGGAAGGGTAAAAGCCCCCGGATTTTGAAAATAACTAAACTGAAAAGACTCCTTTGCGAGGGTCTTTTTTTATTTTCATTCGAAAATATTATTTTCAAATGAAAATATTAGACCCTTTTGAGCCCCTTCTGCCTTCCTGAAATAGGCCCCGCAAAATCCTGTTCCCAATGATAATCCGTAAAAGGCCCCTTCCCTTTATTTATGGCATAAAAATTGCTCTGTAACGGGTGTAAGTGGTGTGAAATCTAAAAAGGCAGGGAATAAGGAAATATGAAAAAAAATAATATCCTAATAGCGGTGTTCGCGCTTCTGGCGGCGGCCTCCGCGGCCGGGGCCGAAGATATAAAAGTGGACTTTGACGGCAAAAAGGGCGCTACCGTCGGTTTCAGCGAACTGCTTGAAAGCGGCAGCACGTGCCGGGATAATAACGCGGATTCCGCTATGCCGAAGCCCGAAAGGGTTCAGGTTGCGGAAAATACGCCCCGTAGAGAGGTAAAGATAAATGTAATAATGAAGGCCGGCACCTCTGTAAAAAAAGAAACCGTGGTTTGCGAGGCCAGGAAGGGCGGTCCGGCTGTAAACGGCTGCAAGAAACAGAGCGATTTCATGAGGTTGACCTACGAGGATATTGCCGCCATGTCGCTGCGCAAGTATTTCCCGGTTGAAAAGCCGGAATTTGCATCCCTGCTGAACCAGACGAAACACTCCTACACGAACCAGAGCGGTCCGCAAACTTTCCAGTGCGATGACACCTGTGGGAAATACGACTGGTCGGTTACGCTGAGCCCGTTTCCCCCTTACCTGGAAGAGGCTACCTGGACCTGCGTGGAAATGACTCATGAATGCGAGTGCGTGGCGGGTTGCTACTAAGCCGGGCGGTTAAACTATTCGGTATAATCTAAGGAGAAACTAAAATGAAAAACATATTTAAAAACAAGGTTTTAGGCGCGGTTTTAGCGGCGGTTGTTATGATCTGGCCCTGTGCGGCAGGCGATAAAGCCCCGGCCGGAGTTGAAAAAACAAAGGTTCCCGCGGAAGTTACGGAGATATACATAGAGGCCGGAAACATGGTTTCCATTACCTTCGTAAAAACCGCGGACGCCATAGCGGCCACGGAGGTTAGAAGCAAAAGCAAGGCGGAAGCCCCGGTTTCAATAGAACAACAGGGAACAAAGATGATAGTTAAGGTGGCCGGTTCCGAAGATACTTCCAAGCCCAAATCCGGCGCGATGATCACCATCCTTAAGCTGCACATGCCGGCGGGGCGCAACGTTACCGTGCTCGGGCGCAACCTGGTCGTTTCAGGCGACATAGCGGCAAAAAACCTTGCGGTGAAGGCGGTCAGCGTTTCCATGCACGCCCTTAAGCTTTCCGCCTCTGAAGACGTTTCCGTGGATTCCGGCTTCGGAGATTTTAAGTTCACCCTATCCGCCGCCAAAAAACTGATCGTGAACGTGAAGAACCTCTCCGGAAAGATCACTGTCCCGGCTTCCACGGAAGTTGTCTGCCCGGACAAGTCAGCCCTGCAGATAGCGCGTACCGGAAAAGCGGCCGCGAAGTAAGGCTAAAGCTCGCGGCAAAAATACAAGGCGGGCTCTTAAAAGCCCGCCTTGCGGCTATCTGCCGGGAATAAAGAGTTGTTTCGAGTCGCCCGTAAAAACGGTACAATTTATGTGGTAAGGGAGAAGTGTTTTTAAGTTTCATAATAGATCATTAATCAATGCAATTTAAAACAACATTAGCGGAGGCAAGAATGTCCAAGGCGCCTGAATTCTCATGTACCCCTGAACAAATAAGGAATATCGCGGATGTTGCGATAAACGAATTGGAGAAGGAAATAAACAATATCGTGGGAATGCCCAGCCCGCAAAGAAGTTTTAAAAACACTGTTTTAGCTTTTGAGGCCGCTTTGGACAGGCTTGCCGACGAGACGGAAATCCCGCAATTCCTCTCTATAGTGTCGGCGGACGCAGAAGTGCGCAAGGCCGGTGAGGAACTTAAGACAAAGCTGGGCCGCTACACAGTGGATCTTATGACCCGTGATGACATTTTTAATGCTCTTAACGAATATGCGGAAAAAGGGGAAAAGCTTCCCCCGCTCGATGCGCGTCTGTTGGAGAAGAGATTGAGGGAGTTTAAACGTAACGGTCTCGGTCTGGAGACCCGCAAAAAAAACAAGGTAAAAAAACTTCGCAAAGAACTGGTGGGATTGTGTGTGGAATTCCAGAAGAATATCAGGGAGGTGACCGATGTCCTTGAGGTTACGGCGGAGGAACTGGAAGGGTTACCACAGGACTACACGGCGCGTCTGAAAAGGACCGGGAACGGCGGATATCTCATCACCACGGATTTTCCCGATTATATTCCATTCATGGAAAACGCTGAAAGCGAAGACGCACGCCGGCGCCTTTACTTAATGTTTAGTAACCGTTGCGCCGGGGCGAATGTCAGGTTGTTGGAGGAGGCCCTGTCCCTGCGCAGAAAAGTTGCCAAACTGCTGGGATACACTTCCTTTGCCGATTACGTGTTGGATGACAGAATGGCAAAAAACAGCGAAACGGTTTTTGACTTCCTGAAGCGCATGCAGGCCAAGCTGAAAGTGAAGGCGCGCAAAGAACTGAGGGATCGGATCAAGCTTAAGGAGAATGGGGCCGCGCTAAGCGCCTGGGAAACCGCCTATTACACGAACCGCCTCCGGAAAGTTAAATTCGACATCGACCACCAGAAAATACGGGAGTATTTTCCGCTGGAGACTACGCTGAAGGGGATGTTCGAGGTATTCGGGGAGCTGCTTGGCATTGGAATTGTCTCTGCGGAGCTGCCTGTCTGGCATAAGGATGTGCGGGGCTACGAGTTGAGGAATGCTGATGGCTCCGTGGCGGCATATTTTTATCTGGACCTGTTCCCACGCTTCGGTAAATATAAAAATTCGCTCTGTTCCATAGTTAGGGTCGGTCGCGAACTGAGGGACGGCTCCTACAATCTGCCGGCTGCTGCTATAGTGGTCAATTTTTCGCCCCCGTCTGGGGATATTCCCACGTTATTGAAGTTTGCCGAAATAGAAGCACTCTTCCATGAATTCGGGCATGTACTCCAGCTAATCTTGTGCCGGGCCAAGTATTCCAGGCTTGCGCCTATCAACGTCGCTTGGGATTTCGTGGAGGTGCCTTCTACGCTTCTCCAGCAGTGGGTCTATGAATCATCGGTCCTTCGCCGGATTTCCGGCCATTATAAAAACCCGCAAGAGAAGCTGCCGGAGGAGGTCATAAGCAAACTTATATCAGCCAGAAACATGGTTTCCGGAATGTATTATCTGCGTCTGGCAGCATTGAGCATGATTGATATGCGCTATCACACCGCGTGTGGGAAAATAGACACGACAAAGCTCTATGGGAAGTTGATGAAAAAGGTCTCTCTGGTGGGGATTGCCGAGGGAGTGCATCCACAAGCGAGCTTCGGCCACATGATGCCTTCTTATGCCGCCGGCTATTACAGCTATATGTGGTCGGAGGTTATAGCCGCGGACCTGTTCGGGGTTTTCCGGTCTTCTGGCGTAATGAATTCTGAAACTGGTGGCGCCTATCGCAGGGACATATTGGAGCCCGGGGCCAGCCGCGGTGAAACCGTTTCTGTGGAGAAATTCCTCGGCCGTCCCGTTACCGAAGAGGCCTTCCTCAGGAGCGTTGGGGCGGCTTGAGTTACGCCAGGGCCCAAGGGTCAGTAGGCCCAAAGGCCCTTACGGTCGCGACGTCTGTCAGCTACACTATTAGCGTAGTACTTCCTTGTAATTTGGGGGATTGGCCCCAGAGCATCCACGATCCGGCCGTAACCGGATGTATCCAGGGAAAGCAAAAAAAATACTTTGCTTTCCCTTTTTTGTTAAGCAGATTGTATAAAAGTCGTAAAAATGGCAAAATATAAAGGTTGAGGTAAAACTATGAAATACAATGATAAAATTGTAGTTGCGTTTTTGGTCTCGCTCGGAATGTTCTCTGTAGCCCAGGCGGGGCAATACATCTCCACGCTTTCCAGTAAACAAAAGAAAGAGTTGGTTGAGATAAAAGAACTTTCAAAAGGTATGCTCCTTGCAGATAGGGCTACCGCTAGCATTGAAGGAACTTGGGAACAGAGCTCACACGGCTAGCGCCAATAAGTAATAACCGGCGCACTGTATAATTTAACAACCAAGGTGGAAATACCTGGGGCCGGAGTTGCCCCGGGTTTTTTTATATGATGCCAGAATTGGCGATAGTTTTAGGTTATCGATGTAATTTTAAGTGTTCCCACTGTATGGTTGGGGGGAAAAAGAAGTCGCAACTTTCCCAGAATGAAAAAAAACTAATTATTTATTCTGTTAAAAAGCATAAGACTAAGCACGTATTATTTATCGGTGGTGAGCCGACTTTATACATTCGGGAAATGAATGATATCATTTTGCGATTAAGCAATATGGATATTAAGTTCCGGATGACTACAAATGGGCATTTCGCCCGCAGTAAGAGCGAGGCATTAGAAGTTCTTTCTTCCATTAACCGACTCTCTGGAGTCAACCTTTCATATGATCGGTTGCATGCTAAATTCCTTCCGGAACAAAACATTAAAAATCTGTTTGCTGCCTGTGAAGAGTTGAAAATCAATTTTTCAATTATTATGGCAATGATGTCTCCTATGGATCTTGTTCTGTTGAAAAAGCTTAATAAAATTGGCAGGTTTACCATCATGCCGCAAAAGCTTTTACCGATTGGGTCTGCAAAACTAAACAACATCGGGTATAAATATCCTAGTTTTGACGAAGGAGTGCTCAAAAAACTTTGTCCGAATAGAAGAGTAATTATATATATGTGTGGGCAAGGGTTTACATCATGCTGTTCTTCTTTAGCTTTGTGCGCCAGGCCTGGCCGCGTTATACACCACACCGTCGGACATCATTTAAATAGTGAGTTCTATAAATTGATTTCTAAATATACATTTAGAAAAATGATGAGAGAATTGGGCGTGTCTGGCCTGAAAATGTTACCGGAAGACTCTGCGCCTTGTGTTTTGTGTGAGCATGTTTTTCGGGCCCGATATGGAGAAAGTCTTTAAATCCCTTTCCTCTGGCATACTGGATGGCGGTGCAATTCTGACTTTTACTAAAAAAAACTTATATCCTCTATTTTTCATGATGATGGCTGCCTGTGTCGGATGTAAAAGCGGCGCAACAGATGTTAATACATGGAGTGTCCTTTTTGTTTCCCTTCCGGAAAGTGTTTTGCTCGAAAATATTGAGGATTTTAATGTTGCTTATATAATCAAGCAAACCCATGAACCTTTGTTCCGACAGGAGGACGGCCAAAATTTTAATTCTCGAGTGCTTGCTAATTGGTCCCGTAATATTAATTACACGGAGTACAAATTCTGCCCAAATACGGCACTAAGTTTTAATGAGCATAACAGATTTTCCTTAGAATTTTTAAGTGGATACCTTGGGAATGTTACAGGTAAATATAGTCGAGATTTTCAGATCTCTAAAGAAAAAAGTTGTGTTGTTGTCCGTTTCCCTTTGAGTCAGTTTGGGTATCTGCATTTTTTGACAAAATATTCCAATGCGCCGTCTATTATGGTCGGGATGTCGGCTCAAGGTTTAGGCGCTTTTCGCGTAAAAACCATTTCCAAAGAGAGTATTGTGCTTGCTCGGAAGGAGTCGGTGGAAAATGGGTATAATACAATTGAGATTTATCCATATGTCGGCCAAGAAGATAACTCTTTGCGGGAGCGTGGGATTTCGGATTTTAATATGCTCTCCTCTTTTCAGCAACCTAAATGGATAGTTAAAGAATATAGGGGGGTTGATATTGTTCAGCTTCGGGCGGTTTCCCTTGCTATAAATCACCCCAATGTCGAGTTGCGCCGGCAACTTTGTAATTGCATCAATATTGATGAATTTCGGAGGGCAGTTATTACAGGCAGAAAAGATTTTTATGACATTAAAACAGTTTTACCAGTTGGGGTTCCTGGTTCAAAAGGGGGAAGGCCAACTCAGGTTTGTACTGTTTTAAAGGGCTTGAAAGGAACACAAATAGTTTTTGCGAATCATCGGACCAATAACCTAAAGCAATTGGCTGCATTCGCGGTGGGCTTTTTAAAAAAGACAGGGATTAAAATAATAATTAAACAATATTCTCCGAAAGAGATGAGCTTGATGCTTTTTGATAAAAAACGGCCTAAACCCTATAATATGGTCGTTGCTGTAGCTGGTAATCCTAATCCCGAACAGGATGAATTTTTTAGTGCGTATGCTGGAGATAATAGTGCCCTTGATCATGTGCCGACAAGTATTCGTCAGTCTTTTCGTAACCTTCAACAAGAAAATTCACCCGATAAAAAGAGAGTTTTAGCCGAAAATCTTGCCAAGAATCTTGCTTCACAAGGACTTGTTCTCCCGTTGTATCAGACAACCGCAACAATGTATTATCCACCAGAAATAAAAAACTTGAATATTGGGCGTGGATTTCTTGAGGCCCCGGATGTGGGGGATTTTAGATGGTGAAAATTTTAAGCAGGGCGATCTCTTATAACTGGAAGTATTATGCCGCGGCGGTGGCGGTGTTCGTGGCTTTTTGGCAGATATTTTCCGTGTTTTCGGCCACGCGGGTTGCGGATGATAAGTTGCTGACCGCTATGCGGCAGAACGCGGCATATTTTGAAAAAGCTTTCCTTGAGGGGGATGTGTTTGAGACTCAGCGCATAATGTGGCGTATAAAGAACGACAGCATAAAGCGCATAACCTTTCATCCTGTTGAATTTGAAGGCACTAAGTGGATATTCAAAGAGGCCATAGTCGGCAATCTCTACGACCGGCCCCGTGCGCAGCTCAACCGCAATGTGCCATTTATATCCAACGGCGCGGAGTTGGGTCGGCTGGAATATGTTATAGACTTAGTGGATGTGAACGCGGCTGTTTTCGGGCAGAACTATATCCTGTTTATCACCGTGGTGTTTTTTTTCATGGGCCTGCTGGTGCTTTCCAATATCGGTGCTATTAAAACAATTTTCAGCATAGAGCGCTGTGTTGACGAAACCAATACCCTGGCGGACGCCGGCGAGCACTCTAAAATCCAGGACTCTATACAACACAGCATTCAGTCGCTGCCGGAAGGTCTGCGCGGCACGCCTTTTGCCGTGTTGATAGGGCGGCTGGCGGAAGTGCTTCAAAAAGCTTCCCGCCTTGAGAGCGAATTGGCCGTTTCAAAAGCAACTTCCGACCTGGCCGCGCAGGTGGCGCATGATATCAGGTCGCCGCTGGCGGCCTTGGGCGCCGCCGCGAAGGGGTTGGATATCCCTGCCGAACAGCGCAAGCTTATGGAGGGCGCCGTTGGCCGCATGCAGGGTATAGCGGACGACTTGCTTGAGCGATACCGCGCTCCTGGCGCAATAACGCAGTCACCGGTCACAAGTCAACGGCTACAAGCCGGAGTTAATAAGGCATCGGTTTGCGCTTTATCCGGGCTTATCGAACAAGTGCTGGCCGAGAAGCGTATGCAGTATAAGGATAAACCCGGCTTGAAGATAGAGTTTTCCAGCGGTTCCACAGAAATACAAGCTTTGGTAGAGCCGAAAGAATTTCAGCGGCTGCTGTCCAACCTGGTGAACAACTCCGTGGAGGCTTTTGCCGGTCCCGGCGCTGTTTCTATAGGGCTGGTAGTCTTGGACGGCAAGGTTTTGATAGAAGTGAAGGACAACGGCAAGGGCATCCCGCCAAAGATCTTAGCTAAACTCGGACAAAAGGGCGAGACGCACGGCAAAGCCGGCGGCAATGGTCTTGGCCTTTACCACGCCCGCACCACGGTTGAGGGTTGGGGCGGCAGTTTTAAGATAGAATCCGAGCCCGGCAAGGGCACGACTATCCGGATTGAGCTTCCGCGCGCGGCGGCTCAGTCTGTCAGCCGCACAGCCGTTCTGTTGGATGACGACATGCTGGTGCGCATGAACTGGAAACTGGCCGCCAAAACCGCCGGCGTGGAATTAAAGGCGTATAAAACCCCCAAAGATTTTGCCTCCGGTATCGCGGACCTGTCCAAAGATACTGCAATTTACATCGATTCCGAACTAGGTAATGATATTAAAGGCGAAGACATTGCCAGAGACCTGCATGAAAAAGGCTTTACCGACTTAACCATGGCCACCGGCCACGGCGCAGATAAATTTACACACCTCCCCTGGCTGAAAGTAACCGGAAAAGAGTCCCCCTGGGCTTAACCCGAATCCTGCAATTCAAGCCGGTTTCCATTGGCAAACCGGCGGCACAAAAAAATGCAGGATTCCCCGCAGCAGCGGGTAGAAAACCAAGCGCAATGCGCGCCAGGTTTTCGAGGGTGTATGCCGCGCGAAGCGCACCTGAGCTCCGCGAAGGGAAAAATTCAACTGAATTTTTCAGGTTAACTATCGTTTAGAAGCCGCAAAGTCCCTGTGGGCGGGCGTTATGCCCGCCTTTATATTTTCACTTGAAAATAGACATTTTCAAATGAAAATATTTTAGGTGATTTTCACCTGGCTGCAACCTCCTAAAAAAAGTTTCACCAATGAGCCCCGGCTTTATTGGGCATGGTTTCAATGTGGCATAAAAATTGCCCTGTAATTGGCATAGGCATGGTAAAAGTGCCAATATAAACAGTAAAAGGAGAAATACTATGGAAAATCCTACCTGGATGGAGCTTTCAGCTGAGGAACTTGAGAAACTGGCAGACAGCGTTACCTGTATGTACGGCAAACAGGACGGCGAAGTCCTGTAAATTCAAATTCATATTATGTGCGGGCGCAATAAAACAGCCCGCACATAATTGTGCTTTAAGGGAAACCAGCGCCGGCTCCGGGCGGTGACGTATAAGTGTCTTGCTGTGTAAAAGCAATTGTGCTTGAATATAAATTCTCGACTAATGCCGGAGTTTATCTAAGATGAGCGAAAACACGCGCTTTTATCATGCGACAAAAATAGGTAACGATGACGTTATCCTTTTTCACACCCTGACATTTTCATATCTGATCCTGAAAGGGGCTGAGTTTTCCCACTGGCTTGGCGCGGGACATGATAAACTTGGGAAGTCACTGAATGCGGAACTGGTAAAAAAACATTTTATAGCTTCCGCTGAAAAGGACGCCGGTCTGTTTAAAAAGGCTCTGGAAATTTTCTCTAAACGCAAACAGCGGGCGCCGAGCATTTGTGCCTATATAACCACGGAGTGCAATATGCGCTGCCCGTACTGCTTTCAGGGGAGCGGCGACAGCCATCTTACTTTAAACGCAGCGGATATCGCGCTGATCCGGGATTCGGTCAAACAGATCCAGGAGCGGCGCGGCCGGGTCAGGCCGGTGATCTTCGGCGGTGAGCCGTTGCTGGAAAAAAACAGGCATATTTTTTCGGGCATGATGGAAGCTTTTGCCGGCATTAGCACCTACCCGGTGGAGATAGTCACGAACGGTACCATGTTACGGAAATTTATGCCGGAAATTAAGCGCTATGAGGACAGTATAGATGTTTTACGGTTCACGGTGTACGGTCCCTCCGGAATAAATGACCGGCACCGGTTTGCGGATAAGGGAAATAAGAAAAATTTCCAGGACAACATGCGTAATATCCGCGAGGTCCTTTCAGAAACGCGAAAAATAAAAATTTTCCTTAATTTACTGCTTGATAACCGCACTGTTGCGCATGTCCCTGAATTGATGGCGGAGCTCAGGCAGGAAGGTGTTTTAGACAGTGACCGCGTCATTCCACTTTTCGGCAGGATACAATTCCGGTGTTCGCTCCTTAAGGGGGACAAATATCCCCATGAGTTGAAATATGCGGATTACTATCCGGAATTGGTCAAACTTCTCAAAGCGCGGGTTATTCCTCCTGGTTCTATCTCGGGAAGCGAAGTGGAACTGCTTTGGAAGATCTTTACAGGCTGGGAATCCGGGGCCTGCGCCGCGCCGAATTTTAAGGGCTGCCGGGCCGTATATCCCGGCAGGTACTGCTTCTATCCGGACGGGTTTATCTATCCATGTACGGAAATAGCCGGATGCAAGGGAAACGCTATCGGGGAATTCCGTCCCGGGCTTCGGTTTTTCGAATCCATGGATGCCTGGGAAAATTACCCGGAAGTGTTTTTGCGGGAATGCGCCGAATGTAAGTATATCGGCATGTGCAACGGGGCCTGCCCCGCTACGAATATCGGCGATTCCGGCCGGCTTGACCGGGTAACCTGTATAAACTACAAAGATTCGCTGGATAAATTCTTTACGGAACTTGACCGGTCCGGGATGCTGAAAAATGTCTGAGATATCTCTCAATCAATATCAGGATTATTACCCGATATCCTCCGTGAAGGGGATCGTCATGGATTTCCTGCGCGGAACGGCGGTTTCTGTTTCGCACCCGCAGGCTCCCTGTATCAGGCGCTTTGAGGATCCTGCCGCGGACGCTGCCGACGCCGGGTTCCTGCAAAAACTGGAATCCCTGCCAAGCCGCAGGATAAACGCGACAATTATTCCGTCGTATCTATGCAACCTCCGTTGCGTGTATTGCTATGAGGGGGCAAAGACCGCCTCAAAAGAATGTATGACCCCGGAATATGCCGGCGCGATAGCGGACGCCCTGCGGGGCCTGCTGGAAAAACACGGGGCGGACAGGCTTCAGCTCACCCTCCTGGGCGGGGAACCCCTGCTGGCCGCGCATAAACCTTTCTACACCGGACTTTTCCGCAAGCTGGCGGACCTGGACTGCAAAATAAGAACCGTGTGTATTACTAACGGGGTATCGGTTCCCGACTATCTGCCGGAATTGCGCGGGTGGAACGTTAAAGATTTTCAGCTCACCGTTGATGGCGCGGAAAAAACCCACAATCTTCGGCGAAAAGCTCCGCCGGGGTCCGGGCTCAACAGTTTTCACGCCGCCTGCCGGGCCATAGGTTTACTTTTAGAGAGTGGTTCTTCGGTCTCGATGCGCGTGAATATCGACGAGTCCAATCTTGGTGACCTGCCGGAATTGGAGAAGGTGATACTTGAGAACGGGTGGCAGGCAAACCCGGGGTTTTCCGCTTATCTTTATCCAATCTCGGAAAACGGGTGTAACACTAATATGTGTTACGCGCCTGAAACTCGGCTTATCGGCCTGGCACTAGATGTTTTACAAAATAAGTGCGCCGGCAGGGTATTCCGGCCGCGATTCCACGGTCTGGATTTTGTGGACGCCTGCCTGGCCTCCAGGCCGGCAGCACCCAGATTTAATTTTTGCAGCGCTTCTAAAAATCAGTATGTTTTTGATCCGGTCGGGGCATATACCTGCTGGTGGGGCGTTTCAAATCCGGCCTTCGCTATAGGTTCATATTCGGAGAAAGGATACAAGATAGACTCGGAGAAAACCGCGGTTTGCCACGGGCGTAACATAGCGCGAATTTCCAAGTGCCGCAAATGCAGGTATAAGTATATCTGCGGAGCCGGCTGCGCGTATAAAGCCCTGGCCAATACAGGCGAACTGATGTCCGGGAACTGCGCGGAATTCGAGACCATAATAGGTGCGTACGTGCGATACCGGTTTAACGAAAAGACCGGCGGGGAGAGGCTACATGGAACTGATAGAACTTAAAAATCTGACTAAAGTTTATACCGTAAAAGACCTTACTTCGATGAAGGACTACTTTTCCGCCTTGCTGGGGCGCGTACCGGAGGAGAAGTTCTTCGCCGTAAATGATGTTTCTTTTTCCATAGCCAAGGGCGAGTTCGTCGGATTGATAGGAAGGAACGGGGCCGGCAAATCCACCCTTATAAAACTTTTAACTGGGATACTCACGCCCTCTACGGGGGAGATCTCCGTTTTCGGGCGGATCCCGCACAAGTCAAGACAGCAGAACAATTACAAGATCTCCGCGGTTTTCGGACAAAGGACTCAGCTTAAGTGGGACATCTCAGCATATGAATCGTTCAGGCTCATAGAGTATATGTACGGGATGCAGCATGACCGCTGGCAGTTCAACATAGAGCGGTTCATAAAGATGCTTGACCTGTCCGCGTTCATCTACAAGCCTGTCAGGACGCTGAGCCTGGGCCAGCGCATGCGCGTAGAGCTGTGCGCCGCGTTCCTGTATGATCCCGAGATCGTGTTCCTTGATGAGCCGACAATCGGTTTGGATATATTCGCAAAAGAGGTGATCGTGGATTTCCTTTTGGAAATAAGGCGCACAAAGCAGGCCACCGTGCTGCTTACGACCCATGACGTATCGGATATCGAACAGTTGTGCGGGCGGACGATAATAATGGATAAAGGCAAGGTCCTATTCGACGGGAATACCGCCGGCATAGCGGAAATACTTGAGATGGGGATACTTGTTGAGTTCAAGTGTGAGAACAAAGAGGTCAGCCTGGCGCCGATGCCGGGGAAATACCAGGTTACGAACCTGCCGCATTGCCTGAAGATAGGCGGCGTAGAAAAGGCGGCGGTCCCGCAGCTGGTGCAGGCGGTTATGGGGCAGAACCGCGTGCTGGAAATAAAGGTCGAGCCCCCGGATTTTGAAAAAGTTCTTAAAGACTTCTATGCTTCGAAAATTTTCCGGCAGGCTTAGGCTGAGGGCGGCTTTTGCCAGGATCGGTTTCGCCCGGAACCAGGTGTACGCGATAGCCACGTATATAAACGTACTGTCGGCCTTTCTTTTTGTGTCCATACAGTACTTTCTCTGGAAAGCCGTGTACGAAAACGGGGTCGCCGGGACCTATTCATTTAAAGAGATGCTCCAGTACGTGCTGGCGGCTGAGATGCTGTCTGCCTTTATACATACCGGCGCGGACCGGCAGATCGGCATTATGGTGCGGACCGGCAGCCTGGCGCACGTAATCCTTAAGCCGGTCTCTTTTACCGAACAGATCTTTTTTGAATCCCTGGGCGTGAATCTTTACAGGGGGCTATTCGTGGCCCTGCCGCTGCTGGTTTGTTCTGTTTTTGCATTTGGGGTGGAGTATCACTTCGGCGCGTTTACCCTGCTGCGGTTCGCCGTCCTGGTGGGCTTCGCTTATATTTTTATATATCTCTTTGAGCTGTTGCTGGGGCTTCTCTCATTTTTCTCCGTAAATACCTGGGGGATAAACAGCATGAAGCTCGCCGTTATAACTATTTTTTCGGGGCGCGTGCTGCCCATTTCCGCCTACCCGGAGAAGTTACGGGTCGCGGTGGACTACCTGCCGTTCAAGCTTATGTATTTCGCGCCGCTGGACTACCTGATCAAGGGTGGCGATTGGGCCGAGGTCCTGGTCCAGGAGTGCGTCTGGATAGTCGTGATGTTCTTTTCCGTGACCTTCCTGCAGCGGGCGCTTCTAAAAAAAATGGTGATACAGGGCGGCTGATATGAATGGGATCATAAAATATTTAAAACTCTACGGGATCGCTGGCTCCAACAACCTTAAGTCCCTGCTTGTTTACAAACTCGACTTTTTTATAGGTCTTGCCGCGATGTTCCTGAATAATGCGATGAGGTTTTTGATCCTGGTCTTCATCTTCAACATGGTAGACAAAATAAAGGGCTGGTCTTTTGACCAGATGCTTTTCTTTTATGGGTTTTCAACAATGGTGACCGGGTTGTGGCATTGTTTTTTTATTAACGTAATATCCCTTCCGTATTATATACGCACTGGCGAATTCGACCGGTTTCTGCTCAGGCCGGTGAATCTTTTGTTCCAGATTACTATCGACTCCCTTGATGAGGACGGGTGGGGTGAGCTGCTGCTTGGGATAGCGCTTGTCATATTTGCCTGTGTGAGGCTGGGGCTTCCCCTTTGGAAGCTGATCCTGCTGGCGCCTATGGCGATATCGGGGTGCGCTATTTTGATCGCGATATCTCTTTTGCTTTCGGCGGTTTCTTTTATCAGTATAGGCGGCGTTCCGGTTATGGAGCTTATGCTTAAGATGTTCGAGTTCACGAAATACCCGGTAAACATTTTCAGCCAGGGCCTTAAAATTATCCTGTCATGTGTAATCCCGCTGGGCTTTGTCACATTCTATCCCAGCATGGTGTTTTTGGGTTCGAATACGTTAATATATCTGACGCTGGTCCCTTTAGTCTCCGCTGCATATTTCCTGGTCGCCTATTTCGTCTGGAATTATTCCATAAAGTTCTACGTGAGCTCTGGAAATTAAGTGTAAAGGCGTGAAACAGGCAGAGTCCCATATAACTTCTACTTTGGCAATGCTGGTAAAAGGCGTACATCCCCCCTGGCTGAAAGTAACCGGCAAAGAACCGCCCTGGGCCTGAGCCCGGGCGCCAGCGGAGCAAAGCGGGTACCCAAGTCCGTTTTTTTATTTTCATTTGGAAATAATATTTTCAAATGAAAATGTTTTAACCTGTTACGCTCTTCCAAATACCGGCAAAAGACCCTGTTTTCCAAGTAAAAACTGAAAACCGGTCCTTTCCAATTACTGGCATATAAATTGCCCTGTAGGGGCGTAACAACAAAACTGACAGCCCTGGAGGAATAGTATGAAGATAAGACTGATAAAAGATGTGGAACGGCGCGGTATATTCTACGGATCAAGGAATTTCTGCACGGTGTTCTGCAACCTTAAGTCTTAAATGACCGCGGAGGACGCATCCATGCCGGGCTTCACTAAGCCCGGCATGGATAAAAAGGAAACTATGAAAGATCTTAAACCTTCGGTGTATAACGAAACCATCCAGGACGGGGATAAAAAGTATATCTACAATTTTTATAGTGGCGCCATCGTGGAGGTGGACGGCGGCGCGCAGATCGAGACCGCCGGCCTTTCCGCCGAGGGCGCGGCCCTGCTGAAAGAGAAGGGTTTTCTTGTGGATGGCGGGGTAGACGAGCTGCGACGGCTGGAGTTCTCGTATTTGGCCGGTAAGTTCGACAAAAGTTCGCTTGGGCTTACCCTCTGCACCACGCTGGAGTGCAATTTCAGCTGCCCCTACTGCTATGAGGGTAAAAGCAAAACCGGCTCAGCGATGAGCGCCGAAGTCATAGCCGGGATATCCGATTTTGTCAGGATGAAGCTGAGCGACAACAGCATCAACACGCTTTATGTCAATTTTCTGGGCGGGGAGGCCCTATTAAGGCTCGATGTTCTTGCGGCGGCGCTCGATAGCCTGAAGGCTGAGGCCAAAAAGAAGAACGTGACGCTGAATGCCGGGCTGGTAACGAACGGCTACCTGCTGGACGAGGCCATGAAAACCATCGATATGCCGGGGGACATACAGAGTCTGCAGGTGACGTTCGACGGTTTTGGCGCTAGCCATGACCGGCTGCGCCGGCCCGCCGGAGGCGGCGGCAGCTTTGAACGGATATTTCAAAACATGGTGCTGGCTCTTGAGAAAGGCGTGCGCGTGGCCGCCAGGTACAACCTGACGGCGGATAACGCGGCCGACGCGATGCTGCTCATAGACAGGCTGGCGGGGCTTGAAAAAAAGCCTTTACTATATTTCGGGCATGTTAGCGCCATAGGCGGCGCGGATACCTGCAAATCCGTCGCCTGCATGAGCCGCATGGATTATTCCAAAACGGACCTGGAGCTGGCGAGATATGCCGCCTCAAAAGGCGTTAAAACGGACTTTATGCCCGCCGGCAAGGGCAATTATTGCACCGCCGACGCGGTGAACGGCTTCACCATAGATCCCCAGGGATATATCTATAAATGCTGGAGCGGCGTCGGCAAAGCGGAATTGGCCTGCGGCAGCGTGCTGGCGGCCAGCCCGGAAGAATGCATAACCGATGAGAGCCGGTACTATATGTACACGATGGATAATCCTTTCCAGGGCGCCTGCTCGGGCTGCAAACTCCTGCCGGTCTGCATGGGCGGCTGCCCGGTAGAAAGGCGTTCCGGGGTAAAGCAATGCTCTAAATTCAAATTCCAGGATATGGAATTTGTAAAATTATACGCGGAGGGGTTTTCAAAATGAAAAACTTCTACTTCCTGTTCTTCTCGCAGATGGTGTCGCTCAGCGGCAGCGTGCTGAACTCGGTCGTCTCGATGTTCTGGGTCTACAGCATCACGGGCTCGCTGTCCGGTTCCATACTCTCCGGTTTCTTCCCGGTGGCGGTATACTTCCTGATGTCCGCGTTCGCGGCGGCCATGGTGGATAGAGGCTCAAAAAAGAAGTTCGTGCTCCTAGGCGAAGCCGTGCAGGCCCTGGTGTTCGTGGCGTTTTTCCTCATGGCCAAGCATGAAATAAAAAATCTGTACACCGTGTACGCTTTACAGGGACTTATCGGCATGGCCAGCGCGTTCTTCTCGCCGGCGATCGCGGCCTGGGAGATGGGTTACATAAGGGACGTTTATCATAAGCTGGCCGGCAAGATGCATGTGGTCACCACCGTCCTGAACCTTTCGTTCACGCTTATCGGAGGGCTGCTGGCCGCCCGCGTACCCTTCCACTATATCTTCCTCTACAACGCGGTTTCCTTCGCGGCGGCTTTTTTAATAGAGGCCTTTATCACGGAGCCCGTCCAGGCCGCGCCGCCCCCGAAGGCGGCCGGGCCCGGGCACCTGCTTTCGGATATGGCCGCGGGCCTGCGGTATATAATCTCCGAAAAGCCCGCCGTGTTTTTAAGCATCCTTCTCCTGTCGCTGATAAACATGTTCTTCGCTCCGTTGGCCAATGTCATGCCCGTGTTCGTCAAAGCCGGCCTGAACCTGGGCCCGGACGCCTTCAGCTATACGATGATCGCCAGCATGGCCGGGTCCATGGCCGCCGGGTTCGCCGCAGGCAAGTTCGGGAAGCTGAGCGTTCCCATGCTGCTGTTTTTCTGTGTCGCGGACGCCGGCCTGTGCCTGCTGATGTATTTTATAAACGGCCTGGTCCCCCTGCTGCTGGTCATGGTGGTTGTCGGGTTCATCGTGAGCCTCATGTCCATCGCCGTAAAAATAGAAGTGAGCACCGTAAAGCCGGAGTATTACTGCAAGGTCCAGTCGCTCAGCGAGAACATCGCCAGCCTGCTGGTGCCCGTAGGGATACTGATGATGTCGGCGCTGGCCGGGTCCGGCGGTGTCCGGATGCCGTTCCTTTTCTCCGGAATAGCCCTGCTGGCCATCGCCGGCCTGTTCGGGCTGCTGATACTTTCCAAAAAGTTTAAGCTTGGTTTTGCCGCGGCGAATCCAGCGGTGGAGGGGCAAATATGAAAACTATCGTAACGCTGCTGGCGCTTATAGGAGGCAATTGTATGGCTGCTGAAATAACGAACTGGGAGTTTAAGGCGGGAGAAGCCCGGTCTATACGGATGAATACGGAAGCGGGCGGGGTGACGCTGGTGGCCGCGGAGGGAAGTTCGGTGAAAGCGGAGATCGTCGGGGAATATTCAACGGAAAAATGCGAAATACGGGCCGAGGTGAGCGGCGGTGAATTGCTTCTTAAAGCCTCAGCTAAGAAGAGATGGTTCTGGAAAAACAGCGCCTGTAAGACCGGGTTTAAGGTTTACGCCCCGGCCGGGACAAAGATTTTTTCTAAAACCAGCGCGGGCAATGTGGAGGTCGGGGCCTTTTCTTCCGGAGCGGATATCTCCGTGGGTGCCGGCAATATAAAACTGGCCGGACTTTCAGGGCCGATAAAGATATCGATCGGCGCCGGGAACGTAAAAGGGGAGATTTATTCCGAGGATATGGCGTGTAAAACCGGCACCGGGGCGTTGGACCTGGACTGGAAAAACGCTCCAAAAGCGGGTAAGGCTTCTATCCATGCCGGGATGGGCACGATCGCTCTTTCTTTCCCGGCCGAGAGCAAACTCAATATAAGCAATTCCACAGGGATGGGGGGATTCAACAGCGAGATAGGCAGCGATCCCTCCGCTGCGTTCAGGCTGGACATAAAGAACGGCATGGGCTCGACATGGATAAAGAAAAGCTGACCCCGGCGCGGCCGGAGCTAAAGAGTTGGTTAACCTGGTTAACCTGAAAAATTCAGTTGAATTTTTCCCTTCGCGGAGCTCAGGTGCGCTTCGCGCGGCATAAACCCTCGAAAACCTGGCGCGCATTGCGCTTGGTTTTCGACCCGCTGCTGCGGGGAATCCTGGCCGTCTTATGGCCATAGGCCCTTATACGGCACCTACGCAGGTATTGCATTTTTTGTTCACAGGATCTTCCAATGGAAACCAAGTTGAACTGCAGGATTCGGGTTAAGGCGGGCCTAAAAGGCCCGCCTTTTTACTTCCGAGGATAACAGTCTCTCCGTCCAGGAAAACATATTTTCAGTAGAAGCCGCCAACACCCCGTATCCGAATCAGGAGATTCGAGTCCGGGAATTCGGGCTCCTGCTCAGGTTTGGCTTGTATTATAAGTGTGGTGGTTCCTGAAATAGTAGATAAATATCCCGATCGGGATAATGACCAGCAGGCCGTAAAGGCTCATGGCATTCACCACCCCTAAGACGTCCATCAGCTTGCCTATCAGGATATAGGACACCGAAATTAAAAATGTCTGGATGAAGGACCAGCTGGACATTATAGAGGCCCTCGTCCTGGAAGGGATCTGATGCTGCACATGCGTTTCCGTGATGACAAAGAATATTTCCGGCACTACCGCCATATAGCAAAAGACGGCCAGGCTCAGATACAGGTTCCCAGCGTATGTCAGCATCACGAGCAGGCCGCTCGATATCAGGGTGATAAAAGCGATTTTCTCATAAGAAAGAACGGCGTTGATTCTGGTGCTCGCAAGGTACGAGACTCCGGAAAAGATTTGTATGGCCGCGAACGCCATACCGATTTCTGCGGTCGTAAGCTTAAAGTGCGACAGCAGCTTCTGATTCATTATGAAAAAGGGAGTGGAAATAGCCTCGAACATCCCGAACGCCACAAATAGCCACAGCATCTTTATGCCGAGCGGAGAAGAAAAGAACTGCTTCAGCTCGGTTAGCGTCGAGGCCCCTTTGGTTTCCCCGATATCGGTCTTGTGATGCAATTGTTCTTCCCGGTCCTCAAACATCAGAAAGACGAAGAAAGCGGAGATAGCGGTGGCGGCCAGAGTGGAAACGTACACTATCGTCCAGGAGATGTTTTTGATATATCCGCCCAGGATCATGGCCGAACCCAGTGCGATCGCGCTTATCGTGTTTACCCGGGAATTTATTTTAAGATAGTCTTGTTCCCGGCCGCATTCCTTTAAACTGTCGTAAAGCAGGGACTTGTTCGCTCCCGAAACGAAAGCGAAGCCCGCGCCAAGGATAAAAAAAACGCAGACGAATGCCGGGAAAGAGCTGAACGTCACCATGCCGGCGTAGTGCAGCATCAGGCAGATCAGGCCACAGAACACGCTCCATTTACGTCCGATAGAATCCCCAAGGACTCCGGTCGGGAGTTCCAGGGCAAAAGAACTGAAGAACAGCACGGATTGCAGAACGCCTATCTGCGCGTTATTGAACCCCGTATCGGTCAGATAAAGGATGAATATAGCTCTGTCGAAAACCAGGGAGTAAAAAAGGGCATACGCGAAGTATAGCGTGATATTTTTAGAATACCGATTATCCATTCTTCAGCCCTCCGCCAAAAGCTATGCGTGTTTTCTGCCTGGGAAAAGATGCCGGACCGGATAAGAGCGCTCGCCGATAATCTTAAGAAGATCGTCGTTCTTGGCTCCCTGGCCGTCCGACTGGCGATTCTTGCCTTTTTCAAACAGTTCTGGCAGCCGCGCCAACAATTCCTGCTTCCAACGGGTGATCATGTTGTCGTGCACCCCGTACTGCGAATTCAGCTCCGCCAGGGTCTCCTCGCCTTTCAACGCTTCCAGGACTACCCGGGCCTTAAACGCGGACTCAAACGTTTTACGCAGCATAACGGCCTCCTATGGTGTATTGTACTTCCTTTTTTGCACCTTAAGTCATCCTAAAAAATGGTCCAGTTTTTCTCGCCTATTATAGTCCGCTGTCTCCTGAAAAGTAAATTCGTCCAACTCTAATCTTCCCTGGCTTAAAGTAATCGGAAAAGAGCCTCTCTGGTCTGACTCCAGCCATAAGTTATAGGAAAGACCGGGGAGGCGGGACAAAATACCGCCTTTTTATTTTCATTTGAAAATAAATATTCTCAAATGAGAATATGTTTAACTGTTTTGTTCCGTTCCATCCCTCCTAAACGCAGATTCCCATATTAAAACCATTGAAGCTGGCCTTCTTCAGCAATTGGCATAAAAATTGATCTGTATGGGGTGAAGTTAGTTGAAACTAAAAAGGAAAAAGACATGAAAAATACAAATAATGATAAAATGGAAGTACTGCAGTCGGAGGCGGAAATCCTCGCGCTTATCGATTCTGATGCTCTTGAAATGCCTTCCTGGGATGATGGCTGCTATGTCAGATAATTAACGGAATTGTGCCCTACGGGCTGCCCGGAATTATTCCTGGCAGCCCGTTGATAAAAATCGAGAAACAGGACGAGTTCTGCGTCAGAGGGAGAGTTTTAATGAAGGTCCTTCGGAATTTAAATATAATAATCCGGCCAGTGAACGATCGATGCAATTTGAATTGCAAATATTGTATCACTAAGGACCGTTATTCCCGCGACACCATGCTTCGGGAGACGCTTAAAATAGAAACTTTTCAAAAACTGATAAATGATATAAAAGACCTGCATTTACAGAATGTGCGGTTTACCTGGCACGGGGGTGAACCGCTGCTGATGCCGAATAGTTTTTATAAGAATGTCTTTGCTTTGCAGAGCGGGCTTAATGGCATAGAATATACCACCACTCTTCAAACAAACGGCACTTTGATGGATGAGGAGCGCCTGTTGTTTTTTAAGGAAAACGGAGTAGCTGTGGGGTTCAGCCTGGATGGCTGCAAATACAGTCACAATTCCTATCGTTTCCCCAACCAAGCACAATTCGAAGCCGTGCTTGACAATATCAGGCTGGCAAAAAAACTCGGCGTGCGCTTTTCTATAATAATGGTCGCACATGAAAAAAACGTCCGGGATGTTGCGGAACTATGCGATTTTATAGATGAGCTGGATCCGCCTAATGGGTTTACAATAAATCCATTGTTTTTAGGGGAAGGCAAGATGGCCGGACTTTCTCTAAAACAGGAGGAATTTTCAAAGTTCCTTTTTGCTCTTTACGATAACCGGAAGGGTCGCCAGGTTTTCCCTGGCAGTTATATCTATGCGGCCGAAAAAGGCTTAAACAAGGCTGTTCCAAAGCTGTGTTTTTTTTCCGGGCGCTGCGCCAATTTTGTGTCAATGAACGGGAGCGGGGACATGTTCTCCACATGCTATGAAAATTCAAGTTACTATTTGGGCAATATAAACACCACATCACTGTCGGAACTTCTAAAGGTGCATCTTGTGCGGCATGAAACAAAAATAGACCCGCAATTCAAAAACAAAAGCATTTACAGGGAAATGGGAAGCGATCCATCGTTGGTATACTTCCAAGGCAAAGGCTGCACAAAAAGACTGCTAAATGGAATGGATCCGTATTTCCGCTCTTATATCGAGCTGATAGAGTATGTCAAAAAACAAAGCGAAAAGACCAAATCCTAAGATAGCGGCGTGTGACATTTCGTATATTGCCCCGGACGGGACAAAGGTATTGGAAGCGACTGCTTTTACCGCGAACGGCCCCTCCGTGGCCCTTCTCGGCAAAAACGGTTCCGGCAAAACCACTTTACTGCGCATCCTGGCCGGCGACCTGCTGCCGACCGGCGGTGTTGTTGCCGTAAAAGGGCGGGTAGGCTACTTGCCGCAGAAAATTGCGCGCGGGGAAGGGCTTCTGGTGCAGGACCAGTTGGGCGCGGCGGAGGCATTACGCGACTTAACGCTCATAGACTCCGGAGACGCATCTCCTGAGGTGTTTGAAAGACTGGAGGGGAAGTGGGATATCCGCGAGCGGTGCCTGAATCTGCTTGAGCGCATGGGGTTGGGTAAGTTGTCTTTGTCCGCCCCCCTTGCCGCTTTAAGCGGAGGGGAAATAGTCCGGCTTGCGCTGTGCGCCGTTCTATTAAAAGAACCGGACATATTATTGCTTGATGAGCCCACTAATAACCTGGACCGAAAATCGCGGGAAAAACTTCTCGACTTTGTTTCTGCCTGGAAAGGTCTTAAAATCATTGCCACTCACGACAGACAATTACTGGGCATGCTTGACGCCGTGGCGGAACTATACGAGGGCAAGTGCACACTGTATAGGATGAAGTATCCCGAGTATGTGAATTATCGAAAACAGATGAACGAATCCGCCAAGTGTAAGGTGGAGGAATCTAAAAAACATCTTGCGGAGGATCGCAGGACGCTGGGCGTGGTTCTTGACCGCCGCGGGCACCAAACGGCGGCCGCCGAGCGCAGGGCAAAAAAAGATCTTGGCGTTACACGTGTGAAACTGGCATCAGCCAGGAGCAAAGGGGAGGCCACTACCTCTAAATTGCGGAAAATCCATCTGCAAAAGATAGAAGCCGCCCGGAAAGCCCTGAAATTAGCGACGAGCAAAGTGCGCCCGGAGAACAGGATAGAAATAGATATTCCCCAGGACCCGGTTCCCGCGGGCAAGAAGATATTAGAATTTACGGATGTGAACGCCTCTTACGGGGAGAGGCAGCTCTGGAACCGGCCCCTGTCGTTTTATGTTTGCGGAAACGCGCGCATGGCCATTATAGGGCCTAACGGCTCCGGAAAAACCACCATAATGCGGCTATTGTGTGGGAAACTCGTTCCCGACGTCGGGAAAATAACGGTAGCCGCGAAACGGGTGGTTTACCTTGATCAGTTCCTGGAATACCTAGACCCCCAGAAGACCGTGCTGGAAAATGTCTGGCAGCCGGACGGGGAGGTCAGCGAGTCGCTTATCAGAACGAGGCTGGCGCGCCTGTTTTTCCGGCGAGATGCGGTGCATAAGAAGGTGGAGTGCCTTAGTGGTGGAGAAAAGTTGCGGGTGGCGCTGGCAAAACTGTTCTGCGTGAAAGATCCTCCGCAGCTGCTGCTGCTGGACGAACCCACCAATAACCTGGACCTGGACAGCTGCGAGCAATTGGAAAGCGCCCTGGAGGGGTTCAAAGGGGCCATTCTTGTTATTTCCCACGACTATGAATTTTTGAGCAGTATAAAGGCGGATGACTGTTTCGATTTGACGCCGTATTGCAACGAGGAAAATTGAGATGGGGTTTCGAAGCTCATCTTTTGTTGTGGATTGCGGTTTAAACTCCGCCGGGAAACGGCATTACTTCAACACGCTATCCCGCAAATTTATGACCCTCCCCGGAGAACTTGCCGAAATAGCCGCGCACCCCGGGTACGGATGCGCGCGTTACGGAATTCCTAAGAAAGGGGAAGTGGCTCACAGAGGCGCCGTCTTACACCGAAGAACTGAGAGATGCCATACGCCTGATAACTGCGGCAGGAGGAGAAAGCGCGGCGCTGAACGTGGTTTTTACCGTAACCACAAAATGCAACCTGAATTGCAGCTATTGTTTTCAGAACAATACGCAGCGTCAAGATGCGGGCGAGGATATAATTTCCGCCCTGCCCGGCTTTATCAGGAGAGAAGCCGGGGAAAGGCCGGCAATAAAGAAAGTCCGCTTAAGCCTGTTCGGCGGTGAACCGTTGTTGAGACAGGCCGCTTGTTTGACCCTGCTTGATTACGTCCAGCGCGAATGCGCCGCCTTAGCACTGCAGTTCGAGGGAGGCATCGTTACCAACGGCCTCGGGGCGGACCCCGATTTCTGGCAGACCGCGGCGAAGTTCGGTTTAAAAAAGGTCCAGGTTACCATCGATGGCTCTGAAAAAGTTCATGACGGTTTCCGGCAATTAAATGGAGCCGGAACATATAAGCCGCTTTTGTCGCTTTGCTCCCGGTTGTCTGGAACTTTTCAGATGTCGCTGAAGTATAATCTGAACCGTCGCAGCGCGGAGTGTTTTGAGGGATTTGTCTAGGATCTGGCCGCTTATGGTTTCAATAAAACCAATACGCATATAGTGCTGGAGGCCGTGAAAGAGATAGATTATAATGAGGCTCGGAGTTACTATTTCCCCGCGGCTTCGCAGGAGTCCGGAGACGCTTATGTTGCCTGTTTGGACATTGCGCTGCGTTTCGGCTGGAAAGTCGTGCTGACGCATGTTTTTCAGCCGCCATGCATGTATACGCAGACAAAACCGTCCTCGATAGTGATCCGCCCCGACGGGGGCGTGTCGCGCTGCATTTCCGTTTATAACGATGATCCCGATTTCTCGGGGGGGAATATCGCGGCGTCGGATCCCATGTTTGAGAATACAGACATCGGTAAGACTATCGAGGGCAACGCCGAAAAATGTAAAGTCGGCAAGTGCCCTTTTTTCCCCGTATGCATGACCGGCTGCCCTTCCTATAAAAAGATACATCTAAAGACCGTCCACACCGCATTCTGCCGCCGAGGCCACCTTGAAAAGATCATCCAGGACCTGGGGCGCCTTCAAAACAAACAGCCTAAAGCTTTTGAGCAGTTGGAATTTTAACGCGTCGGCATCGAAATCAGATCATGAACAGCTTAAAAACAATACCCGGACTGGGAAAAAACTCCATTCTTTTTATCTTCGGCCAGACTATTTCCAGGATCGGGGATATGGCTCAGCTCGTGGGCTTAAGCATGTATGTTTATAAAGCTTCGGGGAATAATATCTTCGCCGTAAGTCTTCTGTACGCGGTGGAAGCATTATCGATGATTATTTTTGGGCAGATAGGCGGACTGCTGGCAGACAAATGGGAAAGGAAGCGGTCCCTGATAATTCTCCAGGTTTCACAGGCTTTGTTAATAGCGTTGATCCCTTTTGCGGGGCGAGGGGTGTTCCTTTATCTCTTGTTTTTTGTGTTCACGGCTTGTACCTCGATAAGTAATATCTTCCAGTCTGCCATTTCCGGAGATGTAGCTGATACCGCGCGCTATGAGAAATTTCAGGCAGTGTATTCTTCTTTACAGTCGTTCAGCACAATAACAGGGCCGGTGATCGGTGCCTGGCTTTTTTCTGTTTTCGGCACAACCGCGTTATTTGTTTTTAACTCGCTTAGCTTCCTGATTTGCGCTGCGACTATTTACCTTCTTGACATCAAGGAAACGGCGGGGGCCGAGCAAAACATTGCGGATAAAGCGCCGTCCTCCCAAAAAGGCAGTTCAAAAACGGCTTTTGGGGAAACCGGAAAAAGCAGTTATATGGCGCAATGGAAGGATGGATATCGTGTTGCGCTCGCCAACTCTGATTTGGCGGCGATAGTTTTTTCAATGCCTATAATCATGCTGGGTGTGGGCATCCTCAACAGCATCTTTATCGGCATAAGCGCCGATCTCTGGATGTTCTCGGACAGGCAGTTCGGGTGGCTAATGGGCGCCTCGGGAATCGGGGGTCTTTTAGGGGGGCTCTTATACGGAAGCGTCCATGCGAAGTTTTCGCCAAAAACATTTTTTTACTCGGGTGTAGCGGCCAAATCGCTCTGTCTTCTCTTCGCCGCTTTTACAACTAACTTTTTTTTAGTGTTCGTTTTATTTATCCTCAATAGCATAGGGTTTTCAATTGTCGTCTCTACTTCGCGGATTTTTTTCATTAAAAATACAAGCCCGCTGGAGCGAGGAAGGGTTTCCGGAATTGCCGGCTCCCTGGCTTCCATCTCTATGTTGTGCGGCAGTTCTCTTTCCGGTTTTTTTGTCACATACGGCGGCTACAGGGTAAGCATTGGAATTATAGTGGGATTTCATATATTATGCGCGCTAAGTTTCTGGATAATTGGCAACAAGCGAATATTGGCGGGGCATGGCCCCTTTAAAGGGGAACGTAAATGAATTTTTTAAAAAATAACAAAGGAAGGGCTTTTGGTCTTGTGGGCGCACTGGCAGATCTTGTTTTTTCCGGTATTGGCTCCATACTTTCTCCGGTCTATTCTCTACACTGATCAGTATTCTCTTGCCGTTTATAGATGAGTATCTCGGAAATTGTTTATCTAAAAAATAAAAGACAGAAAATTAATTTTTGCGGTGCAGGGTGTTTGCTGTGCCCCCGCACTTTTTCTGAAGACGGCCAAAGCGCGGGGCGAGGCGTCAGGCTTTTTCTATCTGAGCAAGTATCTTCACTATTTCCGCGGCGGCGGCGTTCATCAGGGCCAGCATCTCTTTCTTTTCGGCCGCTGAGCAGTCCTTGTAAAGTTCGGCGGCGCTTTTAAGGCTGGAGCATTTGGATCGCAGATCGTGCAGGAGTTTGCCGTTGTCGGGTGAGGTGGTCATTTCTTTTCTCCTTCCGGCTCAATGCCCAGTTTTTTAAGGGTTGAATATAGAAGCCGCGTGGAAATTTTAAGATCAGCCATGGTTTTTGTTTTCTTGCCTTCGTTTTCCCGCAGGTTCCTGGTTATTATCTCTCCTGAAACTTTTTCCAGCGCCGCCTCAAGGCCATTGGCCAGGGCGTAGGCGTAAAGTCCGCCGTCCTGCGCCGGGGCGGGCCGCGCAGCGTCGCGGTTTTTTAAATGCTTCTGGACCGCAGTTATGTCCACCCGCCCTTGCGAGCCGCCGGAAACCAGGTCCACGAACTTCTTCAGCTCCCGCACATTGCCCGGCCAGGCGTAATTTTCCATGTAAACCCTGGCTTCCGGAGTGAAAGACAGGCGGCGTCCGCCCTTTGTGAAATGCTGCAGGAGCGGTGCTATGTCGCAGGCCCTGCGTGCGAGCGGCTTAAGGTTTATGGTATAGCCGTGCACGCGCTGGAACAGGTCGAAGCGCATTTTCCCCTGCGCTATCAGCGCCTGAGGATCCTCAAGCGTGGCGCTGATTATGCGGAACTCGGAATGTTCAGGTTTCTCCGAGCCCAGCGGGTAGAAGGAGCGTTCCTCTACGGCTTTCAGCAGTTTCATCTGCATGGTAAGGCTCATGGTGCCTATTTCATCCAGGAACAGGGTCCCCTTATGGGCTTCCAGCAGGCGGCCCTTGCGGGCTTCATGCGCCCCGGTGAAGGCGCCTTTCCTGTGGCCGAACATTTCCGCCTCCAGCAGGTCCTCGGTGTAGGCCGAGCAGTTTATGGAGACGAACGCGCCTTCGCGGCCCGAGTGCTCGTGCAGGATCTTTGCCAGCGAGGTCTTGCCTGTGCCGGAAGGGCCGAGTATCAATATCGGAAGTTCGGTGGGGGCGTACTTAAGCGCCTCGGAGGCGGCGGCCTTGGTTTCGGGGTCGCTGGTGATAAAAGCGGAGGAAAAAATATCCTTAGCCCCGGCGGCCTTCCTGTTCTGCAGGAACTTGCGCAGGATGTCGGCCACGTTGGAGCTTTCGTTGCCTTTCGCGTAAAAATCCGAGGCGCCCAGCGCATAGGCCCTGTCTATAGTTTCGTCCGAATCGGAGCTGGAGACTACCACGCAGTATACGCCTTTGGCTGCGGCTGCCGCTATGGCTTTCAGGCCCGAGTGGTCGTCGTCCGGGCCCAGCATCAGGTCGAAAAAGCCGATGTCGTATCTTCCGTTTTCTATCTTTTTTAAGGCTGTATTCAGGTCTCCGGATAGTTCAATATTATGCCCCGCCAAATGCGCGGACATCACCTTCTGCGCAAGCTTATCGTCTTCCAGCACCAGGATATTGAGTTTTTCCATAATAGTCTCCCTTGGTCGTCTGATCAGTATGTCTACAGGCCGTCTGATGCGCATAGCGCCGGGCCGCTTTGATGAGTATAGCTCTTGGCCGTTTGATGCGCATCGCGCTTGTTACGGCATGGCCATAGGCCTAATGCGGCACGCCCACAGGGCAGTTACGGCATGACTATAGGCCTAATATGGCATGGCCATAGGCTTGAAAATAAATATTTTCAAATGAAAATAATTTACCCCGCAATTTATTATACAGAAATTAAGCTGTGGCCGCACCATTGGGGGGAGAGTTGTTCGGGTGGTCCGGGGTGGGTCTGGCATAAAAATTGCTCTGCTATGAATTAACGGCTATAATATAGGGAATAGGAGATTTTGAAATGAAACCTCACGGCTTTAAACATACGGTATCCGCCGGCGCCAGGACTTCCGCCGCCATTATCGGTGCGCTTAAGATGGCGCATCTGGCTGGGATGAGCGAAGAGGAGTTTGAGAAATTCCTCAAGGAAATGGAGGGCGGCCGTATTTTTCAGCTTCTTAAAAATTCCGGGGCCATAAACCTGGCCGAGTTCCCCTCCGCGCGCTATGCCGCCCGCCAGTATGCCGGCTATGGTCTTAAACTTTCCGGCGGGGATTTGCCGGAGCTGGCCGACGGCAACGGCGACCTGGTGGGTGTTATACAGGGTATAGGCCAGGAAAAGTTCGAAGCCTGCTTCCTTAAAGACGCCGTGATGAGCGACGTTGAGCGCGCCGAGGAATGCGATATTTCCGTGGCCGATGCCGTGCGCCTGCGCGATTTCGTGAACCGCGCCTTCATACAGGCCGAATTCGAGGGGCCGGTGGAAGCTCCGGCCGCAAAAGTATTCAGCGCGGTGGCCGGCATAGAGATAAAGGACGGGGAGCCCGCGCTGGCCTTCTTCCACCGTGAGATATGGAAAGGCCGTTATAAGGTGGACTCTGAGAAGCTTGCCCTGCTGCTGCCGGGGCTTGAGCCGGCCGAGCGCAATCGCGTGGAAAAACTTCTGCGCAAAATTGAATTCGCCGACAAGCGCAAGACCACTCTTTACCGCGCGCTTGAAATTTTAATGAACGTGCAGGCCGATTATCTTGTAAGCGGAGAGCCGGGACGCCGCCGGCCGCTTTCGCAAAAGACGCTGGCCAGGAACCTTGAGGTGGACCCCAGCGTCCTCAACCGCCTTGTATCTAATAAATCACTGCAGATGCCGTGGGGCATGGAAGCGCCCATGAGCGTGCTGCTGCCCAGTTCCAAAGTTGTGAACCTGGAACGGCTTTATTCCATAGCCTCCGAAAAGCCGGAACTGAGCGATGAAGGACTCCGCATGGAATTGAAAGTTCGCCACGGCGTTAAGTTGTCGCGCCGCTCGGTGGCTCAGTACCGCAAGGACCTAAGCCTAGCCGCCTCCGGTGCTCGCTAATATGGCGCGTAAATTTCTTTCCGTCGATAACAATATTTGCTCCGTCGGGCCAAATGTCAAGAAGTGTTAACGCCAGCACACTAGGTAGCGTTTATTTCTTGCGAGGGGCGGGCTGATAACAGCTTTTATTCTTACCACGGGTTGGCAATCATAATATTGTTGAATATACGGGATGTCGGGAGGGGATTTCGGAAGCGAAACTTTCCCGGTCATACCTATAAATTATAGAATTAGAGCGGAAGGCCGGATAAAACTATGACCGTAAGATGCGAACTTAATATTAACGGCGGGACCAGGCGCATCCTGCTTGTGGCCAAGGAAGAAGAGACCGTGGAGCACGTGGCGCTGCGGCTTGCGGCTGCGGCGCTCTTTTTTGACAGGGAGCCGGCGCTGGAAGTGGGGCCCACCCATCCGGCCGTAGTTGACATCGGATTTTATCCGGACCTGCTGGTCACCGACGAGGCCGGCGGAGTAAGCATCTGGATAGAATGCGGCACCGTTGCCACCAACAAGCTAACCAAGGTTGCCAGACGTCTTCGTGCGGCCAGGCTGGTAGTGCTGAAGGAAAGTCCCGAGGACGGACGCCGTTTCCGGGAAGTCATTAAAAAAGAGATCCCTAAGGGCGATAAGATAGAGGTGTGGGCCTGGCCTAAAGACGAATTTGCGAAGTGGACCGGCGCTCTCCGGGAATCCAGTCATATTTTTGGCGAGGCCTCCGGCAGGTCCCTGAACCTTGTCCTTAACGAAGTCCCTTTTGACGTCCATCTCATTCCCTGCTGACAATCTGCTGACCGGCTATGAACAATATCTGCCAAGAAGTGAGACGTTTCCTGGAAGAGCTTGGCCGCGATCTGCCGGATATCTTTTCAAGCCGCCGCCCTCGTTGCGTAACTCCTGAGAAAATATCAGCCGCCGAAAGCGCCGAGGCGCCGGCTTATTCACTCCGGGAAATAAATAGAAAACAGGCGGGTGAGATCATTAAGCGCAGGGTAAAACATCTGGGTTCCGCGCTGAACCTGGAATATGGCGGCATTTTTATAAAGGATCAGAAAACCCTGTGGGCGAGCTGTTCCGGCAAAAAAAACCTGAATTTCAGCTGGCGGCTTGCCGCGGCTCCCGCGGAGATACTTGATTACGTGGTTATACACGAACTTTGCCATCTACGCGAGATGAACCATTCAAAAAGGTTCTGGGGCCTGGTCGGTGAGTCCTGCCCTGACTACAAGGCGCGCAAAAAATGGCTGAAGGATAACGGAATGGCGTTAAAGAGCGGCGGCGCCGCGACTATTTCATCCATCCCCCAGGACATTATGGCAAACGCTCTGGGAGATGGCCAGGATAAAGGTCAGGTAGATAAAAAGTCTGGCGTTCTTCTGGAAATGCCGGAACCGTAGGAGGCATTGCCTTAGGGAGCACTGGCGTAGAATCGGTGCGGAGATGTTCCGGCCGCTGATCTCTTTATGTTACTTGGTATTTGCCGGCATTTGGGTTGAATGGTTTATGTACCACAGGTAATTGGCCATGTCCTTGTGCTCTTTGGGGAATACGGCGGGGCATTTGGCAGCGTCCTCCGTATAAAAAGAGGCCTGGCGTATTTGCTTTGACCTGCTTTTTACGGAAGCCGGGATGGCCGCGTTGTAAACTACATGGCCGTTGCCGGCAACTACCAGGACCGCCCAACCCGGGTTGGCATCGATAAAGGCGGCCACTTTGGAACCCATGCCTTCGTTCCAGGCGCACATGGAAGCGAGGTAGTTGTCCCAGGTGAACATTCTGGCCATGGGCGTGTCGCCGTGCCCGCCGAAAGAGGTTTTCAGATATTCCAGATATTTCTTGTGTTTGGTGATTTTGATTTCTTCCGGCAGAAATTTTTTATCCTCCGCGTCCAGCCCCGCCAGCCCTACGCGGGCTATCTTGGAAACTACTTTCTTCGGGACGTTCAGCGCCAGGGCCCGGAGCTTGCTTTGGACTATGAAATCAAAGACCGGCTTGTAGAGCTTGAAGTCGAATCCCCATTCCTTTCCCCAGTCGGTTTTGGCCAGGAATTCCTCTTCCGTGAGCTTGCCGGCCGCGTAATCGTCCAGGACGGGTTGCAAGGTCATGTTCAGCATCTCAAACCCCACGGCTATCTTTGCGCCGCGGGCTATCTTCATTGCCTTAAGGGTTTCCAACTGGGCCAAGTGGTCCTTTAGCTGGTCATGGGTCTCGCCTACGTAAATGACGTCGTTTTTCCAGACGATGGATTTAAAGGCGGCCTCGCTGTCGAATGGTTTGCCGGATTGGGCGCCGAAGATACAGTAGCCGGGCAGATCGGGGGAATCGGGGGTTTTTGCCGGTTGGGGTTTCATGGCCGGTGAAACGGGCGCTTTAGTCGGAACATTCGCGGCGTTCAGTAAAACAGGAATCATAAAAAGGACAAAAAGGATTGATATTTTCATTAAAGCTATTATATTAAATTCATCACCCAAACCTTCCCCGTTTACAAAGTCAGCCGCAATTAGTCTTTCCTATCGAAGCGCCTCACCGCTTTTTCCGGTGCATGAGGCGTTCAGCGCCGCGTAATCCCAGTTGTAATGCGCCTGGGCCAGGCTGGGGACACAGCTTCCTGCGGTATTTCTACAGGCGGCGCTAAGCGTGGAGTAATCCCAGTCAAAATGAATAATGGCTAGGAGCCTGTCCGACATAAGGCTTTCATGCCGAAATTGTCGGTTTTGAAGCCGAGCCGAAGCAACGCGAAACGAGCAGGCTCC
>MGVA01000056.1 GCA_001800245.1 Elusimicrobia bacterium RIFOXYA12_FULL_51_18
CGTCCGCGAACATGTATCATATGGCGGGGCAGAATAAAACACTCTGCGAACAATGCAAAAAGATCTCGTGTCTGCACCCAGGCCTCTGCCCCAATCTGAGTACAGACCATAAACCTCTTTTGGAGCTGCTGCGGGAGGCAAGAAAGATAAAAGGGCTGAAAAAAATATTCGTGGCTTCCGGCATCCGAATGGACCTGGCCCTTCAGTGCGGCGAATATATAGATGAGATCGCCTCGTTCCACACCGGCGGCCAGTTGAAAGTAGCTCCGGAGCACAGCCAGCCAAAAGTTCTGGCAAGGATGCGAAAGCCTTCCAGTGAAATTTTTCTTAAATTCGCGGCGCGGTTTTTAAGCGCGTCTTCCCGGTCGGGAAAGGAACAGTACCTGGTACCCTACTTCATCTCCGCCCATCCCGGGGCCACGCTTGAGGATGCGGCGGAACTGGCCGTTTTTCTGAAAGTCCACGGCTACAGACCCCTGCAGATAAATGATTTTCTTCCCGCCCCCATGGACATAGCCGCCTCGATGTATTACACAGGCCTGGACCCTTTCACCCTGGAACCCGTATACTGCGCAAAAAAAGAAACGGAGCGCCGTCTGCACAGGGCTTTGCTCCAGTACTTCAAGCCGGAAAACCGGCCTCTTGTAATAAAAGCGCTGAGACAGATAAACCGGCCTGACATGATAAGGAAAATTCTGGGTAGAAATGCCGCCTGATTTACTTGTGACGGCACCAGAAAGGGCGAATACCGCGGCATACTTGCAGAAAAGCGCTGCTCCGCTATTTAGCGGATTTGCGGTGAAGGGCTTTGACCATTTCCTCCGCGTAAAGCACGAATTTCTCGGGACCTAAACTTTTAACGCCCTTTAACTCTTCCGCCGTCTTGGGGTTTATAAGCGCCGTCTTTTCCAGGATATCGTTCCCCAGAACGGCCTCGGGCAGCATATTGCGCCGGTTAGCGGTTTCAAGGCGCCATGCCTTAAGTATTTTAAACCGTTCCCGTATACCCTCAAAATGCACACGTTTATCCGGCGACGGAGCGGTAACACGCTTCGGGAACTGGACCTCGGGAGCCTTCAGCCCCAATTGTATGGCGTCTTTTATCCATGGCCCGTGATTAGCCAGAACATACATTGACATCCCTTTGAAAATAGAAAGGTTCTCAAGGGCTTCCCTGGGCGCCGTGGCTAGACGGAACATCAGGTCTTCGCTTATGACCTTGAAAGGCGGGCGGTTGCGCTCTCTGGCGGCCTGCTCGCGGAAGATGTAAAGTTCCCTCAGAACAGCCAACCCCCGGCCGTTAAGCTGGCGCGCCGCGTGAATGCGGAAGAAGCCATTCTCGTCAAACACGCTTTTGGAAGGTTCGAGCGCCGCCACCTCGGCGAACTCGCTTTTGATCTCTTCAAGCTTGCCTTTCCTGGAAAGTTCTTCCGCGAACATATTGCGCAGCTTGTGCAGGTAAAGGACGTCGCCGATGGCGTAATCCAGCATTTCTTTCATCAGCGGCCGGCGGCCCCAGTCGGCTTTCTGGAATTTCTTATTCAATTCAATCCCGATATGTTCCTTGACCATGTTTTCAAGTCCGCAGCGTTTGAGTCCCAGGTACTTGGCGGCCAGCATGACGTCAAAAATATTTTCAAATTTCACAGGCAGCACGGCTTTGATGGTCCGGATATCCGACTCGGCAGAATGGAATATCTTCTCGATATGTTTGTTCGCGAAAACGGGCGCCAGCCCCTTGATATCCACGGCCAGGGAATCCACTACGGCGTTAAGATGTTCACTGGCCAGCTGCACCAGGCAGAGCTGCTCTTTGTGGACATACATGCTGTTGGACTCGGTGTCTATAGAGACATATTTATGGGTAAGCAGTTTGGCGACAAGGGCGTCGAAATCATGTTGTTTATCTATAAAAGCATAGGGCATATTGAATATAATAACATATTAGACCGAATTCCCAAGTTGGAATCCGGAGGGATAAAGGGATTGAGGATTATAAATAATTCATAAATTTTTACGCTTTTTGCATCATCCTTCGGCATTCTCGCTCCCGACAGAAGCAGGCATGGTTGTTTTGGAGCATAGTTTTGCTCTGTAAAAACCGGTTTTAATTACAATTTTTAAAATTATGCGTTATATAATTTTCCACAAACCATACGGCGTATTGTCGCAATTCACCCCCGCCCACGGCCATAAATCCCTCTCCGACTTCGGTTTTCCCAAAGGCGTATATGCGGTTGGACGCCTGGACGCGGACAGCGAGGGACTCCTCTTTCTGACCGATGACGGAATACTACACAGCCGCATAGCGGAGCCAAAGCACAAGACCCCGAAGATATACCTGGCCCAGGTGGAGCGTGTAATCACCGCTGACGCGCTTAAAAGGCTGAGCAGCGGCGTGCTTCTCAACGACGGCCCCGCCATGCCGTGCGGGGCGCGCATCGTGGAGGAACCTTCCCTGCCCCCAAGAATGCCGCCGATAAGGTTACGCAAAACAGTGCCCGTTTCCTGGGTGGAGATAGAACTTAAAGAGGGCCGAAACCGGCAGGTGCGCCGTATGCTGGCCTGCGTGGGCTTTCCGGTACTGAGGCTGGTGCGGAGAGCCATAGGCCCGCTGACGCTTGACGGCCTGGTTCCCGGCCAATGGCGCGAATTAACGCCTGATGAATTAAAAAATTTTAGCAACTTTAAAAAATAGCTGAAACATTTTTTATCTGCGACAGGATCCGCAAGGAGATCATTTTTATGAGCATTCCCCCCCGGATAGGCTTTATCGGACTCGGGATAATGGGCCGGGCGATGGCCGAAAACCTTTTAAAGGGCGGCTTCAACGTTTCAGTTTATAACCGCGATCGCGCGAAGACCGCGGCTTTCGCGCGAAAAGGCTGCGCCGTGGGAGTAACACCGGGAGAACTGGCTAAGATGTGCAACGTTATCATTACCATGGTGTCGGACCCGGCGGCGATGGACGCGGTACTGGAAGGCCCGACCGGCGTTTTCGCCTCCGGCTTTGACGGCAACACACTAATAAATATGAGTACGGTCTCCGTAGCGTACGCAGAAAATCTCAAGAAACGCTGTTTCATGGAGCGGGTCAGGTTCATAGACTGCCCTGTGTCCGGCTCAAAACCGCTGGCGGAAAACGCCACGCTGATCCTGTTGGCGGGCGGCGAAGAAAAGGTGGTGAAAGAAGCCGAAAAGATACTTTTGGCGATGGGCAAAAGCGTGGTCTATGCCGGCCCCGCTCCGGCCGGAACGGCCCTCAAACTATGTATGAACCTCATCGTGGCCGGTTTAACCTCCGCCCTGGCCGAAAGCGCGATACTGGCGGAACGGCTGGGCATTGACCCGAAGCTGATCTTTTCAGCCCTGAATGAAAGCCCGGCCCTGAATTGCGGCTATTTCAAAATGAAGGAACATAATATCCTGGATAAGGATTTTCCTCCGGCTTTCCCTCTCAAACACATGCTGAAAGACGCGCGCTTTATGCTCAAGGAAGCCGCCGGACGCGGACAGCGCCTCCCTGTAACGGAAGCCATAGAGAGTCTGATGGCCGCCGCGTCCCGGAACGGCGACGGGGACCGAGACCTGAGCGTGATCATGAAAACTCTGGCCAACGACTATAAAAAGTCTAATTAAATGAAAGACCATATAATTTCCGACCTGCTTTCAATGAAGGAAAATGAAAAGGGCCATGTCCTTGAAATATCCGCTCCGTCTGAGTCGGCGGAAAAGCTTAAAGCCATGGGCATACATCCCGGCAGGCAGCTTATCAAAAGGACCCCTAAAGGTTATAACGGCCCCGTGACGGTGGAAGTGATGGGCTCCCGGGTCGCCCTGGGGCGCGGCATGGCCGAAAAAATAAGGATAAAGCTCATTTCCGGCAGGATCCTCCTGACCGGCAATCCGAACGTAGGCAAGAGCGTAGTATTCTCCCGCCTGACCGGCCTGGACGCGATCTCCTCCAACTATCCCGGCACCACGGTGAGTTATACCCGGGGCTCCGCCGTGCTGGGCGGCGAACATTTCTCCGTCATAGACGTACCGGGCGCCTATAGCCTTTCCCCGGCGAACAAGGCCGAAACCGCGGCCCGGGACCTGATCCTGGAAGACGGCAAAGAACTCCTGATCCACGTATTAGACTCCACAAACCTGGAGCGGAACCTGTTTTTCACGCTTGAACTCATGAGCCTCGGAACTCCCATTATCATTCTCCTCAACAAGTCGGATATCGCCAAGCGCAAAGGAATAGACATAGATCCCGCCAAACTTGAAGCGGCGCTGAAAATCAAAGTGATACCTTTTGTGGCCACTACGGGGGAGGGTTTGAGGGCGCTGAATGACGCGGTACGGCTGTTCAGAGCCGGAGGCCTGCCGCCGCGCGGAGAACCGCCGCCGGCTTTGGCCGAAGAGAAATGGCGCCTGATAGGCAAACTGGCTCCTCAGTGCCAGACCATAACCCACAAACACCCTACCTTTCTTGAAAAACTTGAAGATTTCACTTCCAGACCCTCCACCGGCATTCCATTCGCCGCAGCCGCTCTGACGGCCGTCTTCCTCGCCATCAGGGCGACGGGCGAAGGCCTTATCAACTATGTCCTGGACCCCGCTTTCAACCGGTTCTATTTACCCGCGCTCATCAAAGCGGCGGATCTCATGTCATTGAACGGCTTCATGAAAAACCTGCTGCTTGGCGCTTCCACTAAACCCATGGAAAGTTTCGGTCTGCTCATCACCGGGCTTTATATACCTTTCGTCACCGTCATGCCATACCTGCTCGCATTCTACCTGGTGCTCGGCTTCCTGGAAGATATAGGGTATCTGCCCAGGCTGGCCGTACTGCTGGACAATTCAATGCATAAACTCGGCCTGCACGGTTACGGCACCATCCCGCTGATGCTGGGGCTAGGCTGCAAAGTGCCGGCCATCCTGGCCGTGCGGGTGCTGGAGAACAGGCGGGAAAGGCTGATCGCCACCGCGCTGACCCTGTCGGCGGCCCCCTGTATGCCGCAGAGCGCCATGATAATGAGCATCCTTGCTCCCTACCCCGTCCAATATACCGCCGCCGTATTCGTGGCGTTAGCCGCTACAGGCGCGGCGGCTGGACTTGCGCTCAACCGCATACTTAAAGGCGAAACACCGGAACTTTTTATAGAGATACCGCCTTACCAGACACCCTCGTTTGCGACGCTCTGGTTCAAGACCTGGCTGCGGCTTAAGGATTTCCTGTTCGAAGCGGCGCCCATGATACTGCTGGGAATCCTGGCTATAAACATCCTGGAGACTACGGGTTTCCTGACCGCCGTGTCCGGACTGTTCAAATACCCGGTCACCCATTTCCTCGGCCTCCCTGCCGACACGGTATCGGTGATGACTCTGGGTTTCCTGCGAAAGGATATTTCCATCGCCATGCTGCTCCCTTTCGGACTTCTACCCGGGCAGCTTGTGGTCGCCTCGGTATTCCTGACGCTCTACCTCCCCTGCCTGGGCGCTTTTATGGTTACGATAAAGGAACTGGGGGCCAAAGACGCGCTGGGAGTCTTCATCCTCAATTTCTCCGCCGCCGTCCTCTTGGCCGCGGCCCTGAACCTGCTGTTTTAATGGACTACTTGCCGGCGAGATTTATACAATAGGAACAAATGACTTTCTTCAAAGATATGAAAACCGGCTTGACCAGGAATGTAACTTTTCTGGGAGTGGTGAGCGGACTCACCGACATCTCAAGCGAGATGCTGTACCCCATAGTGCCCATTTTCCTGACCTCCGTACTGGGCGCACCGATGAGCATTGTGGGTTTCATAGAAGGCGTGGCCGAATCAACCGCCAGCTTTTTGAAGATCCTCGGCGGCCGCTGGTCTGATAAAATCGGAAAAAGAAAACCCTTCGTGGTGGCGGGCTACAGCCTGTCGGCCATCTCAAAACCGGTGCTGGCCCTGGCGACCGGCTGGCATTTCGTCCTTTTTTCCCGATTTATAGACCGCGTGGGCAAAGGCCTGCGCACTTCGGCGCGCGACGCCCTGATAGCCAACTCCATAGAAAAAGAGCACTGGGGAAAAGCCTTCGGCTTTCACCGGGCCATGGATACCATGGGCGCCGCTCTAGGTCCCTTGGCGGCGCTCCTGATGCTCAATATGATGTCCCCGGCCGCGCCCAATTACCGGCTGATCTTCATGGCCGCTTTCCTCCCGGCCGTTCTTGGCGTTTTAGTTCTTATCTATTTCGTCAAAGAAGCCGCGGCCTTGCCTAAGCCGGCCTTCGGCGGCGGACTGCCCGCGGCGCCCGCCGCTATGACCTCCGATTTCAAGACCTTTGTGGCACTCTATGCCATCTTCGCCGTGGGAAATTCAAGCGACGTATTCCTGATCATGAAAGCCAAGAGCGTCGGCTTCAGCACAACGCATGTCATCCTGGCCTACACCGGATACAATCTGGTTTACGCTTTCCTGGCGACACCCGCCGGATGGCTGTCGGACAAGCTGGGAAAGGTGAAGACAATGGTTTTCGGTTTCCTTGTCTTTTCAGCCGTCTATTTGGGTTTTTCCGTTGCGGATAAAGGCTGGATGATCTGGGCGCTGTTCGCGCTTTACGGTTTTTACGGGGCATTCAACGAAGGCATAGCTAAAGCCGTCATCTCGCATCTGAGCGCCGGAAACAACCGGGCCACCGCCATGGGCTACTTCCAGGGGACCCTGGGTTTCCTGACCTTCTTCGCCAGCACGATGGCGGGCTTTCTGTGGACCAGATTCTCCCCGGCCGCTCCGTTCCTGGCGGGGGCCGTGTGCGCCCTGTTGTCCGCCGCCGCCATGATCATCTGGACCCGGAAAAACAGACTCTCTTTCTAAACCCGATACAACCCCGTTAATTATGGCCACTTTGCTGAAAGAAGTCCTCAAACATGAAGTTAATCCGGCCATGGGCTGTACCGAGCCTGTCGCCGTGGCGTTCTGCGCGGCCTCGGCGGCGGAATTGCTCGGGCGGGAAAAGATCCTAAGGGCGGAAATAACTACCGACCCCGGCACCTACAAGAACGGCCTGGCCGTGGCCATCCCCAACACTAAGGGTGAGAAAGGCAATCTACTCGCCGCGGCGCTGGGCGCGCTCATCAGGGAACCGGCGCTCAAAACCGAGATCTTCCATGCGATATCCCTTTCAAGACTGGCGGAAGCCAAACGCCTTATAAAAACCGGCAGAATAAATCTCGGAATTGATCACAAGAGGCGCGGGATATACATAAAAACCAGTTTGAAGACCGGGCGGCACACGGCTGTTTGCGTGATTTCCGGCGGTCACGGCAATATCGTACTGCTAAAAAAAGATGGAAAGACGCTGCTCAAGGGCCGCCGTATAAAAGCCGGGAGCAGCCATGCCGCTTACAAGGACCTCCTCAAAAAAGCGGACTTCAGGCAGCTTTTTAAAGAAGCCGAAAAGGCCGACGCGGTTGACCTGGCCTATATAAAGAAAGGCATAGCGCTTAACCTGAAAGCCGCGGATGAAGGCCTTAAGCTGAGGAAAGTCGGTTATTATATCCGGGACCTGATAAAAAAAGGCTATTTAAAAAAGGACATTCTATCTACGGCCAAACTGACCACTTCCGCCGCCACCGACGCCCGCATGGCCGGCGCCAGCGTGAAAGTCATGTCCAGCGGCGAATCCGGCAACCAGGGAGTGGTGGCTATTCTGGTGCCTTATCTGGTTGGGAAGGCCTTTAAGATCAAAGAAACGAAAGTGCTGAAAAGTATCGCCCTCTCCCATCTGGTGAATTCCTATATAAAGGTCTTCACAGGCGAGTTGGCCCCAATCTGCGGCTGCGCCGTATCCGCCGGCGTAGGCGCCGCGGTGGCCATAGTATACCAGCAGAAGGGTTCGAACCTAAAAGCGGCGGCCCTGGCCGTAAACACCGTCATAAGCGACATCGGAGGGATGCTCTGTGACGGAGCCAAGAGCGGCTGCGCGCTTAAAGTCGCCTCCTCTGCGGATTCCGCCATCCGGGCGGCCTACATGGCCGTTAACGGAGAAGGCATAACCGATCAGGAAGGTTTCATCGGCGCTACCGCAGAAGAAACTATCAAAAACATCGCGCGCATCTCTAAATTCGGCATGGACAAAGTGGACAGGATCATCCTCGACATTATGTCCTCCAAAACCAGACGCTAATGACAGAACGATATTGCGTCCTCCATAAAAACCCCGGCTATTCAAGGGACAAAGCGGCCTATTTTCTGGCCGGGGAACGCTGCATCAGCCGCACCGAGGCGGCCGCGGCCGTCAGAAAGAACCCGGGATTTTTGCTTGAGAACGCCTCACTTAACAAATCTTCCGCCTTCAATCTCAGAGCTTCTGCTTACGGTTTCGAAACCATTTTGCTTTCATATCAAGACCTGAAAGAGCCGCCCCCCGCGCTGCCGGTTTCAAAAGTAGAGTTGAAGACGGAAGGCTTTTACTATACTTGCGGCGGCGTCAGGGAACATGTCTCATATGAAACCGTGCGGCTACTTACAGCCTGCGCCTTCGATGTGGAACTGCCGCGAAAGAACGAGCCCGCCATAATGGAAGCCGGGCTTATCAACTCGCTGCGCGCCCGCTATTTTCCTTTCCCGCCGCTAATTGGTGGGGAACGTGAAAAACCCCCGGCCGCCACGCCGCCTGACTGCCCGCTTCCGGCCGGCTTTGCTGAAATGGCCCTTTGGGCAAAGGCGGATGACGAGTCCCCCCTCCCGCCGGAGGCGCCCGCCAGGGAAACCATTTTCCTGGCGGACATATTTACAGGGCCCTCGGCTCCGGTCCGGCTGCATATCCCCTGCGATGAGCAGGATTATTCCGGCATCGGCCCGAAAAAAAGCCTGTCAAGCCTTGAAAATTTCCGGGTCCTCCTGGGAGAATTGTCCGTCCGGTCCTTCGGTACGCGCGGGAATATTTTTCTTAACGCTTTCTTGAAACAAGAACCGATCGTTCCCCTTAAATGCACGTCCATAGAAACTTACGAAACGGAGCTTGCCTGGCTGTGCACGATACTGTCGATCTAGGAGCATGTCCGACATAAGGTTTTTAAAGCGAAATTGTCGGTTTTGAGGCCGAGCCGAAGCGACGCGAAACGAGCATTCTCTACGGAGACTGTAAGTTGAGCGGCGCAAAGGCGTAGGCAAAAAACGGCAATTGCAGCCAAAATTCCTTATGTCGGACAGGCTCCTAGAGATGCCAGGCTGTCAATCCGTTAATGGGCGGAAGTAAAGTATAATTACCATATGCAAAAAGCCGCTAAAGGCAGAAAATATCTTGCCGTACACGCCCATTTTTATCAGCCCCCCAGGGAAAATCCCTGGACCGGAGACATCCCCCCTCAGGATTCGGCCTTCCCCTATAACGATTGGAACGAGCGCATAGCGCGCGAATGCTATATTCCCAACGCATACGCCCGGATAAACGACTCTATGGGCCGCGCCGTGGAAATGGTTAACAACTACGAATATCTGAATTTCAACTTCGGCCCCACACTGCTGACCTGGATGGAGAAACGCTATCCCGCCTATTACGCAAAGATCATCCGGGCCGCCGCGGAGACCAGGGCAAAACATGGTCATTCCAACGCCATCGCCCAGGCTTATAACCACAGCATTTTGCCGCTGGCCTCGTTCAACGACCGCCTGACGCAGGTACTCTGGGGTCTGGCGGACTTCGAACGCCGCTTCGGTTTCAAGGCCGAAGCTATGTGGCTGCCCGAGACCGCGGCCGATGAAAACACTTTGCGCCTGCTTATAGACCAGGGGCTGCGCTACGTCATCCTATCCCCCTATCAGGCCGAAAAGATCCGCCCCATGAATTCGGAAACATGGACGGATGTCTCCACCGGACATTTTGAAACCGGGCGGCCCTACGCCTGGATAGACCGTACCCCCGCAGGAGAACCGCTGGAAAACCGCGCCATCACGCTTTTCTTCTACAACGGGCCGCTCTCAAAAGCCGTGGCGTTCGAGGGGGCGCTCAAAAATTCCGAGAGCTTCGCCGCGCTCCTTGCCGCAAATTTCGAAGACTCCGCCCAGAATGATCAACTGCTGGGTTTAGCCATAGACGGAGAGACGTTCGGACATCATCACAAATTCGCGGATATGACGCTGGCTCACGCGTTCCGCCATGAGATAAAAAAACACGGCATAGAAACCATCAATTTCTCCACCTATCTCGACGCCCATCCCGCCATACACGAAGCTGAAATAAAAAAGGGTCCGGACGGAGACGGGACCTCCTGGAGCTGCGCGCACGGCGTGCGCCGCTGGAAAGGCGGCTGCGACTGCGGCGGAGAAGGCGGCGGACAAACCGACTGGCGGATGCCGTTCAGAGCCTCGCTGAACTGGCTGCGGGATGCGGCGACCGAAATATACACAGCGCAAGCCCAGGGACTGCTGAAAGATATCTGGCGGGCCAGGAACGAGTATATCGGACTTTTTTCCGTCCCTACGCGCCGCAACGCCGAGGTTTTCCTGGAGGAACACTCTTCCAGGCCGCTTTCCCCTCTTGAAAAAACCAGGGCGCTTAAACTCCTGGAACTGCAGAAAGAAATAAATTTCATGTTCACAAGCTGCGGCTGGTTTTTCTCCGACATCTCACGGATCGAACCCGTCCAAAACCTGAAATACGCGGCCCGGGCGGCGGTAATTCTCCGCGAGCTGGGCTTTAAAAATATCGAACCAGGTTTTGCGGCCATTCTGGAACAGGCGCCATCCAATTATCCGGACTTAGGAAATGGGCGGAAGATATACGAGACCCAGGCGCGAGCTCCGCTGCCGACATGGGAAACGGTGGCGGCGTTCCGGCTGGCGGCCAAATTTCTTTTCGGCCTGCCCGGCTATTCCGGACCGCCGCCGGAACAAAAAGGCGCGGCGGTGCCTCTCCCCGGCCCCGGACACACCCTTTTTACGCTCCTAAGCGGAGAGACTGCGGTTTCAGGAGACCTTGAAACCGTCACGGGGAAGCTGGTGGAAGAAAACCCGCTGACGCTGGACAACAGGGTAGTATCCTTCCTCTACGCCAGACAGGATTCCGAATTGCCGACCGTCTGGTTCGCCGCGCCTGAAAAGCTGGAAGAATTCAGGCGTATCGCAAAAACCCGGAATATGAACGCCTTTCACGCCGAAACGGCGGCGTTTAAAGCGGACGCCGTCTCCTTTGATGATTTTTCGCAGGAGAACAAATCGGCCGTGATCAAAGGTTTTGTGCGCTCGATCCGCCATAAGAACCGCGGCCTGCTCTCAAAGATAGTACACGACTATCTCTATGTGTTCGAAAAAAATCCGAAAATAGCGCTCTCCGGATTCGTCGGGGTAAAGCATGAAGTGGAAACATATGCCGCGGAAGTCTTTGAAATACTTTTTGACGAATTTTCCCTTTCCCGGAACCCGGACCTGCTGGATAAAATCTATACCCAAGCCGAAACTTTGAAGCGCCACCGGCTGGAGATCCGCTTTCCCGCTCCGCCGCTAAAAGCCGCCGATTGCGCGCTGACCGCGCTCTCCGAAGCGACGGCGTCCCCCTCTCCGGAGAACCTGGCGCGCCTGGTAAAACTCCTGAAAACCGCACGTTATCTAAGCCTCCATGACGCATTTTTCCACCTGCAGAACGGCTTAAGCGAACTATTCGCCAAAGTCATAGCCGCCCCCGCGCAATGGACGCCTTACGCCGCTTTGATAAAGGAACTATACGAAAATTCCGAAATCATAATAGAACATTTCCCCCAAAAGCTTGATAAACTTTCCCGGACTCACGGCGCAATAATAAATAATTGAACGAAAAAGGGACAGCGGCCGTTTATTTGAAATAAACGGCCGCTGTCCCTGATTATTATTCTATCCGGTTATTCCCGTTCACTGCCTCGCGGCGGCGGCGGCGCGCTCCTGAGCGCCGGTAGAAAACACCCGGTAGTCGACATGGCTGAAGATATTATCGCGCCATTCTATATCGGCCAGATATCTTTCCTCTATGCGGTTGCCCATGATCTGCTCATAAAGCCCGATGAACCGGTTGGTGTGCTCTATGAACCGTTTGGTGGAATAGGTCTTGGCGGTGCCGACGGTCATGAGAAAAGCCCAGTCGGAAGACATCCCCAGAACCACTTCCCTGGCGCACTGGTTAAGCGCCCGTTTAAGGATGCCATCGGCGTTCGGAAAGCGGTTGGACATATCCACCATCCGCTCCACCGCCTTATGCAAGTGCCGGTACATCCAGTCGTTGGAGGCGTTGAGCCACACTTCGTTATATCCCTTGTCGCCCCATGAGGACATCGAGGGCTGTATCATCTGGTTGTCGGGATGGCGCTCCAGGTATTCGCTGGGCGTGATCATTTTGACGGTCTTCTGGTCGTAATGCAGTTTCTTGAAGAGAAATTCAAGGAAATCCGGGCCCTCGTACCACCAGTGGCCGTAAAGCTCCGCGTCGTACATAGACACCACTATAGGCTTCCTGCCAAGGAAACCGTTCAGGTGCTCTATCTGGCGCTCGCGATTGAACATGAAGTTCCCCGCGTGGCTGGCGGCCATCTCGCGCGCCTCCCCGGGATTGTAAGGGGCTTTTTCGTTAAGCCCCACTTTCCCGGTTATCTTGTAATACTTCATGCCTATATTGCGCCGGACTCCGTCCTGGTGCAGATAAGGCTTCACATAATCATATTCGAGGTCGTAACCGAGATCGCGGTAAAATTCGCGGTACCGGCGGTCTCCCGGATACCCCATCTCCGCGCTCCACACCTGATGGGCGGATTCCATATCGCGGCTGAAAGCGGCCACACCTGAAGGGCAATAGACCGGGGCGTACACCCCGTAGCGTGGACGAGGGCTGCCGTAGATTATGCCGTGGGTCTCAAGAAAAAAGTACCTGATACCGTTGGCTTTCAAATAGATCTCATCGCCGGGATTATAGGCGCACTCGGCCAGCCAGATGCCTCTTGGGCCGCGGCCGAAACGGAGCTTATAATCGTCGGCGGCGATCTTTATCTGGGCGTAAACCGCTTCTTTTCTGATCTCAAGCGGCAGGAAGCCGTGGGTGGCGCCGCAGGTAATGATCTCAAGCTTGCCCATATCCTGGAACTTCTTAAAACCGTCCAGAATATTGCCGTGGTAATAATCTTCGTAGAGCTCGCGGATGCGCCTGAATTTACGCTCGTACATCTTAGCAACTTCATAAAACTGCGTGTTACGGTTGCGGACGACTTCCTTTTCCGCGAGTTCCAGACGCTGGTTGTAATACCTGCGGAAGCGCTCGCGCAAAAGATCGTCGGTCATCATGTTGCATAACGGCGGGGTCAGGGACATGGTGACGCGAAAATCCGTGTTTTCGCCTGTCAGCCGCTCATAGATATCCAGAAGCGGGAGATATGTTTCACACATCGCCTCAAAATACCAGTCTTCCTCCAGGAAATCATCGTATTCCGGATGCCGGATGAAAGGCAGATGAGCGTGCAGGACTAAAGCAAAATAACCTTTTTCTTTATTTTCCATCATTCTTAGTAGTTCTTATCACCTTGATCTCGATTTGACGGGAATCGGTCTCGTCCTTGGATAACGCTTTGATAGGCAGATCCATGTTGCCGTCCGGCAGCGCGAAGCGCATGGAGAAAGTGCCGTCCGGGTTTAAGGCGACTTTGCGACCGGCCACGGTAACAAGGGCGTCCGGTTCCGTGGCTCCGTAAAGGATAAGTTCGCAGTCCGCCACCAGCCAGAACTTCTTTTCAGGCGCCGGCCCGGCGGGAGCGTGCGAGGAAATCGAACTGACGCCCCATGACGCGGCCCTGGAGAATACGGAACGCAGCATTTCCCAGCGCTGGGCGAGAGACTTGGCGACTTCGCCGGAGCCTTTGCCGATGTATTCCACGCCGGAGATCTGCAGGAGTTTGTCGAAATCGGAGGAGACGGACATCCATTTCTCGTCCGTGACTTCGGAAACCCGGCCCGTGGGCAGATTGACGGTATTGGTCTTTACGATGCCTATAAAGCGGCCGTCGGGCAGCACCAGGCCGACTTCGCAGCAATAAGCCCGTCCGCCGACCGGAACATTGATGTACCAGTTCCTGGCGTCTATCATTATAGGGATATCGAAATATTTACTACTGTCCGCGGAAGTAACGTCATAAACGCGCACGACATGACGGGCCTTCTCAAAAATATCGTGACCGTGTTCTTTAGCGAGATTGGCCTTGGAATTGTCGGTTATTTCCCAGTAGATGAACATCCAGTTGGGGTCGCGCGGCAACAAAGCCGCTTCGGTATTGCCGTAGGATTCCGGCAGGGATTTGTAGTCGGAATCGGGCTGTTGGTTCTTATTATTCAGCTGCCCTGATGACGTCATTGTTTTCTCCTTAATTTTATTACGGCGCAGAGGGCCGGTATTCTTAATAGAACCCGGCATCCACAGGAGTTAAGTCCGCCGGCTGTCTACCGCAGTGAAACGCTGCGATAAGGACGCGGAAATCTCGGTTGGCACAAACTGATAAAAAACGTAAGGAGACTGACCAATATCACCATAACCCCTGAACACAATTACTATATCAAATAATCCGCTGAAAAAGCAATAAAAAAATAAAAAAATCCTGGAAATTCAAGCGTAATTTGGCTATTAAGCCATCTTTCCCCGATTTACCATATGCGGAAGCAGCCGGGCAATCGACCCCGCGTCCCGGATCCCGTAAGCGGAAGCGATATTAACCCCGGACAGCCCCTCCTCCGCCGGCCCATAAAAAACTTGCCCCCCTTTTTTAAGGATAAGCGCCTTGCCGGCGTACGCGGACAGGAGCGCCAGATCGTGCGAAACCACAGCCACTCCCATACCTCCGGTCGAAGCCAGGCGCGCAAGCAGCTCAAAAATCTGTATTTTATAATTTATGTCCAGATGTGAGGTGGGTTCGTCCAGCAGAAGCAACTTGGGGTCCTGAGCCAAAGCCTGGGCTATGAAAGTAAGCTGCCGCTCGCCGCTTGAAAGGGAATTAACACTCCGGTCCTTAAGGTCCGGGATACCGACCTTCCTCAGTATCTCAAGGACGCGGATGGTGTCGGCTTCGGAATAATTACGCCACCAGGCCACGTATGGGCTGCGGCCCATAAGAACTATTTCAAAAACTGAAAAGTCGTAAGGCACATAAAGTTCGCTGGGCACGTAAGCGATGAGACGCGCCAGCTCCGCTTTTGGGTATGCGCGCACATTACGGCCCAGAAGCCCGGCTGAGCCCTCTGAAGGGGCCAAAAAGCCGCTGATGAGCCGCAGGAGGGTGGATTTACCGGACCCGTTGGGGCCGATGATCGCGAGGAAATCCTTTTCCAGAAGTTCAAAATTCACTCCGGCCACCGCCGGAGTCCCATTATATGAAAACTTAATATTTTCCGCTTTTATCAGCGAAGTCATTTTAAGTCCTGATTCCCATGCTTGCGCCTCATCCTTCTCCCGCCGTACGGCGCAGCAGCCAGATAAAAAATGGCGCTCCAAACACCGCCGTAATAACGCCCACTGGTATCTCAACCGGCGCCGCGGCGGTGCGCGCGACGGCATCGGCCAGGATCAGGAACAGAGCCCCGCCCAAAGCCGAAGAGACCAACAGCCGCCTGTGTGAAGCGCCGAAGACAAGCCGCAGAATGTGCGGCACTATAAGGCCGACAAAACCGACGGTGCCGGCCAGCGCCACCGCAGCCGCGGTAGCCAGAGAAGCCAGCGCGAAGAACGCCAGACGTATCATATCCGGGTCCGCGCCCAGGTATGAGGCCTTTTCTTCGCCCAGCGAAAAGATATCAAGATACCGCCACAGCATGGCTCCGGCGCCAACCGCGCCGGCCACGATACCGCCTGAAACAGCCAACAGCGAATTATCCGCCGGGAAAAAACCTCCCAGCAGAAAATAGACCAATGAAAGAGAATGTTCCCGGTAAAGCGTCATAAAAAGCATTATAAGGGCGGTCAGGAAAGTGCTTACAGCCACGCCCGCGAGGACCAGATGGGCTACCGAAGGATGGTTCTTTATTTTTGCCAGAGAATAAGTAAGGAAAGTGGCCAGAAAAGCTCCCGTGAATACCACCACATAAAACAACGGTTCGGCGCGGCCTATACCTAAGGCCGAACACAGCACCGCGCCCGCCATTGCGCCCGCGGAAGTTCCCAGGATATAAGGGTCGCTGAGCGGATTTTTGAGCAGCCCCTGGAAAACGGACCCGGAAAAGCCAAGACCGGCGCCAACCACGGCCGCCGCCAGGATCCGCGGCAGCCGCAGCCCCCAGATTATATCCGGACCCGCGTTTTTTACGGCGCCAAAGAAAAGGGCGGCTGCGGCGGCCGCCAGAACCGCCGGAACGAGCCAGACCATTTTTCTGTTATTATTCATCCGCATCCCGGGCCAGCCATGCTTTAAGTCTTTTTATTTCCGCCGCCAGCCGGGGTCCGGGCCTTAAAAACGCATCCCGGGCCATGCCTGTAAACACTCTTCCGCTCTTTACGGCTTTAAGGCCGGATGCCAGAGGTCTGCGGCTGAAATCAGCCGCCGAACCGGAAAGCAGGATAACGGCATCCGGATCTTTCTTGACCACCGCTTCCCAGGATACCTGAAAATACCCCTTATCCTCTCCGGCAAAGATGTTCTTCCCGCCGGCTTTCCCGATAGCGTCCGAAAGAAACGAGAGCTTGCCGGCGGTCCAGCCACCCTCATCCAATTCCAGATAAACCGAGGGCCTGGGTGACAGGAAGGGCGCTCCATTCAGGCCGGTTTTCATTTTTTGAATAAGCGCGACGGCCTCCTTTTTCCTGCCCAGTTCTCCGGCGATAATATTTATAGTGCTAAAAATATCATCCAACCCATGCTCTTCCGGCAGTTCAATAACTTTCATTCCCGCATTGCGCAGCTCCTGCGCGACAGAGGATCCTTTCCAGGCGCCCGCGAAGATCATATCCGGCTTCAAAGAGTAGATCTTCTCGATATTGGGACGCAGATAGTCTCCGACTTTTTCTTTCCTCCTTGCGCCCGGAGGCCAATCACAGAAGCTTGACACTCCTATAAGATCCGGGCCGGCGCCAAGCTCAAAGATTATCTCCGTGTAGGACGGCATAAGCGAAACCACCCCGAGCGCGGCCTGAACAGGCATAATGGGCGGCAGCGCAAAAGCGAACGAACACGCAACCACGCGGACGCAAGCGGATAAAAAATAAATACCTGAACGTTTCATTTTATTATTTCTCATAAACCCCGGCAGCCAACGCCATAGCGGACCGGAAAGCAAAAAGCCCGGCCCCGAAGGGATAGGCTTTAAAACTAATTTTCCCCCTCGGAATACCACAGTCTTATGACCGGGTTTGCAGTAGACCGGGCTTAGCCTTACGGCATCACCGTTGCGGGGCAGCCGGAGATTTAAACTCCGTTCCTCTGCGTAACAAACTATATTATGCCATATACCACGGACCTCCGGCCATTTTAAAGTTCCGGCATGCCGCAAAACATAAAGTCCGCTATCTTTCCAAGATCTTTGGCAAAGTTGGTTTTTAAAATTTTATCCGGACTTCCCAGAGCTTTTTCCAGGGCGGAGTCATACCGTACGCGGCCGGCAAGTAACCGCGGCTCCCCTTCCCGGGGATCAAGCCGCAGACGGACTCCGCCGCTACGGTTCCCCGCGCGTCTGCCGGCCAAAGGCCTTTTACACACCGCCCGCGCGGTAGTTGACCGGTCTCCCGCGCCCCGCTCCATATTGGCGATGACTCCCAGGACCGGGACCTTCAGACTTTTGTAAAGTTCCAGCGAGCGTTCAAGAACGGAATGAGCGATAACAGAAGGCGTGGTGACGGCCAGAATTTCAGCCCGGGGCAGAAGCCTGATAACATCCAGCGCGGCGTCGTTGATGCCTGGCGGCATGTCTATGATAAGAAAATCCAGTTCCCCCCACTGGGTTATGGCCAGCATCTCGATGATAGCGTGCGAAACATTGGCGCCCCTGAGCGGTACCGCCTTGTTATTCGAGAAAAAAGCCACGGACATAAATTTAACCCCCGCAACAATGGGCGGTTCAAGCCCCATTTCCTCTTTAGGAAACGCGCCGCCGGCGCCCAAAACAACATGCGCCGAAGCTCCCGCAAGATCCAGGTCCAGTAGACCGGTTTTAAAACCTTTTTTCGCCAACAGGAGGGCGAGGGCGGATGCGGTAACGCTCTTCCCAATACCGCCTTTCCAGCCGGTAACCGCGATCATCCTTTTAATTTTTGAAAGCCGTACGCCTATAACCGAGGGCCTGGGATCCAGATTAGCCATCAGGCTTCACCTTTAATGAATTTTATAGACACGCCGCGCCCGGCCGTGATGTCAAAATCGGGACTCTTACACCTTGGACATTTGAGAAAGGTGTGAGCCATCTCCGGGATAAAGTGAATATTTTCAGCTTCTTCTTCGGTTTTCTTCAGGACCTTAAGGGTGAATTCTTTGGAGCAGGCCTTGCATTTAAAAGCCGCGGGCTCGGCCAGGAGCCTGAATTTACAGCCGGACAGCCCCTTAAAAGAACTTTTCACCAGTTCCGCCAGGGCGAAAGCGAAAATCTCTTTATCTATGGATTGTAGTTCCCCCAGAAATACCGCGACCTCGGAAACCGAACGCAGTTTCCCCCGCGCGGCGTGTTCAACCGCTGTTTTAATTACCGATTCGGCTAAAGCCCATTCGTGCATAATCTAAACCTGACTTTTCAACCCGGAAGCCCGGCGGCTATCCGCTTTTTATGCCTGCCCGGGAAGCTTAAAGCCGCTCAATTTACTCATCTTTTCGGCGGCAGCTTTCTGAGACTGCTTGACGGCGCGATTAATGGTCTCGGCAAGGGAAGCCTCAAGCTTCGCCTTATCGGCGGAGGGCAGCTCCACTTTTATGAATACGCTCTTGATCTCCTGCGAACCGGAAATGCCCACCCGCACATAATTATCCTCGCTTTCAAGCGTGACGGCATCAAGCTCTTTTTTGATCTCGTCCATCTGCCGTTTCATTTCCCACAGTTCTTTCATTTTGTCCAGCATATTTTTTCCTTATTTAGTATTTTCCCTGCTGCCGCTTCAGAACCAGCTCGCCGGTACGAAGGCGGGAATGTTTATAACCATATATAAAATAGATGATAAGTCCGATAACAAGCCACACGAAGAACCGGAGCCAGGTTATTTTATCAAGGCCGAGCATCAGAAAAAGGCAGAACAATATCCCCAGCACCGGCGTTGCGAAACCGCCTGGAGCCCGGAAAGGCCTGGGCCGGTCCGGATCCTTCACCCTTAAAACAATAACCCCCATACAGACAAGCACGAAAGCGAAAAGTGTGCCGATATTGCAGAGATTGGCCATCTCGTCTATATTACAGAAGGCCGCGAGAACCGCCACAACGATCCCGGTCCAGATGGTGGTCACATGCGGCGTTTTAAATCTCTCATGGATCCTGGCGAAATAAGGCGGCAGGAGCCCGTCTCGGCTCATGGAAAAGAAGATCCTCGGCTGCCCCATCTGAAAAACCAGCAGTACCGCGGTATGCGCAACTACGGAACCAAGGGCCACCACCACAATGATCCATCTTGCGGCATGATTGTAATCGAGTGCCGCTATCAGAGGCTCGGCGATCTTGTTCTTCAGTTCCATAAAAGGCATCATGCCGGTTAGCGCCACTGTGACAAGTATGTACACAAGAGTACAGATGATAAGGGAACCTATGATGCCTATGGGCATATCCCGCTTGGGATTCTTTGTTTCCTCAGCGACGGTGGAAACCGCGTCAAACCCGATATAGGCGAAGAAAATGGTGGCCGCCCCCACCTGGATGCCCTTCCAGCCGCCCGGTGCGAACGGCGTCCAGTTGTCTATATTGAAGTAATAAAATCCCACGCCCACAAAAAGAGCCAGCACGGCAAGTTTGATAATGACGAGGAAATCGTTAAACCTGGTGCTTTTACGTACTCCTACCACAAGCAGCGCCGTAAGCGACAGCACGATAAGCACCGCGGGGAAATTGAATATCACCGGGATATTACCGATATGCGGCACCGCGGCCAGATCGAATCCCTTCTGAATAAAGGTCCTGTAATCCAACCGCAGCCAAAGCGGAATGTTTATACCGAACGCGCTGTTCAAAAAATCGTTAAAATAACCGGACCAGCTGATGGCGACGGCCACATTGCCTATGGCGTATTCTATGATAAGGTCCCAGCCTATTATCCAGGCCACAAGTTCTCCCATAGTGGCGTAGGCGTAGGTGTAAGCGCTGCCCGAGATAGGCACCATAGCGGACAATTCGGCGTAGCATAACGCGGTAAAACCGCAGGCGATCGCCGTAAGGATAAAAGAAATGATCAGAGCCGGTCCGGCAGGATATCCGCTGGACGCGCCCACCGCCGCCTCACCGACCATGGCAAAAATGCCGGCGCCTATAATGGCGCCTATGCCTATCATGGTCACATCGAAAGAGCCGAGGACTTTTGAAAGCTTATGGCCCTTTTCCCCGGATTCGGCCATTATCTCGTCAACGGATTTAACCTGAAAAATAGACATCGTGTCTCCTGTGCGCGGTATCGCGTACGACTATACGGCGTTTCAGTCTATACTATTAAAATATTCTATAAGACGCAAAGCGGATTCCTTTACCTCAGGGGTTAACCCTTCTTCAAATTCCATGGAAGCGGGTTCCACCCCCAGAGCCACAAGTTCCGCGCCGGTATCCTCCCGTACTACCGAGAAAGTGACGCTCAGAGGAAAACTATGGGTAGAGATCACGGTTTGCCGGCTTATCAGATCGAGCGGGATGATCTTAAGTTCACCCGGCCGGCCGCCGAAACGCGCGGCGTCGAGAATTATAATCTTATCGGGTTTAAAATCTATGGCGGTCTGGGCGATATTTTCAGGCGTGGTATAGGCGTTGATTACCCGGCGTTCCGGAACTTTAAAAATGACCTGTTCACCGACAAAAGGGCCTAAGCCGTCGTCGGCCCTTAAAGGGTTGCCTATAGTGATCAGTAGCGTCCTGCCCCTGGGGGCGATAGCCGTCTTAATTTCGTCAGTCAGGAAACTACTCATATTTAAATCTGTAACCGGACTAATGGGCTTTGGGTATTAGAGCCGCGGGTGGAGCGAAGCGACACGATTCAACTGTATCTACAAGATGCCCCGTAGGGGCGGCGGCGGGTTTTCTGCGCGCTCTATTTGAGGGTTTAAAACCGGAGTCTGGAGCAGTATCCCTACGGGACGGCGAGCATGTTTGAGGGCAAAAGCTTTGTCTTTTGCCCGAGTTGCGCAGCCGGCGGAAGACTCCGGTTTTCTTCCCTATAAACCCGGTCCCGGAGCGCGCAGAAAATCCGGCGTCGCCCCGACTTTGCTAACCTGCGGCTCAATACCTAAAGCCAACCAGCCCAACGCTTCATCGACTCTTAGCCGACAAACTTGACATTAAGATAATGCGCCGAGCACGAGATGCAGGGATCATAGGCGCGCACAAGCATCTCAAGCGCCAGGGTTATCTCTTCCCTGGACTTGGCGGCGATGATCTCAGGCAGAAGTTTCATGAAGTCGTGTTCGATATTGTTGATGTTCTGGTTGGTCGGGATAATGCAGTTTGCCTGCTTAATGAGGCCCTTGGCGTCCGTCTCGTAATTATGAAACAGGATCCCGCGCGGCACTTCCACCGCACCCACCCCGTTTCCGGCCCGCACCGGGATCGTGCCTTTTTCATTCACCCCCACCACCACGGCCTGGCTGTAGTCAACGCCATTCTTTCTAAGATCCCTGAGAATATCCAGCGCGTGATAATAGCAATGGACCACCTCTATCAGCTGCGCCACGGTGTTGAGGTAAGGGTTGTGGCAGACGGGCTTAAAGCCGAGCGACTCCGCGGCTTTTTTAGCCTGGGGGTGGAGCTTGGCGTAGTTCAGATTAAAACGCGCCAGCGCGCCCACGAAATAGGACTCGCGGGACAGTTTTGTGAACTTGGCGGAAGAACGGGGATCCACAAACTCGTTGGTGGCTTTCTTGTAATCTTTTTTCTTGAAACGTTTTCCGTCCGTGGAGCCGATATCTCCGGACAACAACGGATACTCTGCGTCTTCGGACACCAGGGCCACGTACTCAGTCTCCCGGTGGAAATCGGGGAATTTCAGGGTCGCGGCCAGCTTGAGCGTCTCGGCCATATCTTCCCCCATCGACTCAAGGATCTTTATCTGAGCGTCGAGATCTCCGGGAGACGGAAGTTTGGTGAACCCGCCGGCAATGGCGCTGATGGGGTGCACATGGCGCCCCACCAGAATATCGCAAACGTCATTAGCCGCTTTCTTCATGCGCAGGGCACGCCGGACCACGGAGTTATGGGTTTTAATTAGAGGCACGAACGAAGGCACCCCCAGGATGTCGGGGGCGGCCAGGAGATAGATATGCAGAAGATGGCTGTCGAGAAACTCGTAGTCCAAAAGGAGCTTGCGCAGCTTCAGGGTCTGCGCGCTGGGCGCGAAACCCAGCGCGTCTTCGGCGGCTTCGATGGAAGCGAGCGTATGGCCGCAGGAACAAATACCGCAGATACGCGAAGTGATGTGCTGCGCTTCGAAAACAGAGCGGTCGCGGAGCATGCCCTCGAAAAGCCTGGGGGATTCCACCACGTGCATCTCGCACTTTTCTATTTTCCCGTCCTTCACGTTGACCACTATGTCCCCGTGCCCTTCTACGCGGGTAATGTACTCTACTTTTATATTAAGATCTTTATTTTTTACCATTGGTGTCGCCTTCCTTGCATTTGTTGTACATCTCGAACTTGTTTTGTATAAGATCGGAGCTCAAGTTATATTTGCCGATAACGTCATTAGCGGCGTTTTTGGCCGGGTTTTTAACTTCTCCTCGGCAGCCATAGCAGATATTGCCGTTATTAACGCACCAGGAATTGCAGCCGGCTTTGGTCCAGGGGCCCAGACATGCGACGCCTTTATCGTACATGCAGACGTTCTCGTTCAGCTTGCATTCCGAGCAGACCGGGTTGTCGGGCACGGTATAAGGAAGGCCGCGCAGCGCGCATTTAAGAACTTCCACCAACTCCGGCGGATAAATGGGGCAACCGTTTACAAAGTAATCCACCTTCACCACCTGGTGAATGGGCCTGGTTTTGGCGCTGTCGAAAAACTTAAAGTCCTTGCCGTAAACATACTGGCGGATCTCGTCCAGCTGGAACGAATTTTTCATGCCGTTAACCCCGCCGGTAGCGGCGCAGGCGCCATAGGCGATGAGGACCTTTGAGCGGGCGCGTATCTTCTTGATACGCTCTTCGGCGTGGTGATCGGTGATGGAGCCCTCGATGATCGCCACATCATAATCCTTATCCCATTTCTCGCTCATAACTTCGCGGAATTCCACTACGTCAATTGCGCCCAGGATGTCCAGAAGCGGTTCGCCCAGGTTGGCCACCTGCAACTGGCAGCCTTCGCAGCAGGCGAAATCGAAGAAAGCGACTTTAGGTTTGGTTGCGGTTATCGGCGCGTTGTTCATTTTTAATCCCCTTAAAACAATCTGATGAGTATAGTTCCTGTTAACTGCACAGCCTTAATACGGCACAGCCTTAATACGGCACAGCCGCAGGTTAGAGTTTCTTTGCATCCTTCACCTCGTCGTAGGTGAAGGTGGGGCCATCCTTGCAGCAATAGTAATTCTTCGGATGGTCTATCTGGCAATGGCCGCACTTGCCCATACCACATTTCATGTGCCGTTCAAGCGAAACGACGATCTGGCGTTCCGGCACATTTTTCTTCAGAAGTTCGGCGATAACGAATTTATACATGATGGGCGGCCCCACTACAACGGCGAAAGTCCTTTCGGGCTGGATGGTAACTCCGGGTATCAGGGTGGTGATAAGCCCCACGTTGCCGTGCCAATCCGGAGCGCCGCGGTCCACGGTACAAAGGAAATTAACGTCCAGCCGTTTCTGCCAGGTGCTTATTTCCGACCCAAAAAGCATGTCGTGGGGCGTACGGCAGCCCAACAGGATGTCTACTTTGCCGAAATCCTTACGGTTATCCATCACGTAATGGATAAGGGAGCGGAGAGGCGCTATGCCCAGGCCTCCGGCCACAAACAGCAGGTCGTTGCCTACCATAACCCGCACCGGGAACGGCTTGCCGAACGGCCCGCGTATACCGACATAATCGCCGGCATCCAGCGCGTGCATCGCCTTTGTCAGCCGGCCGGCCGCCCGGACGGTTAATTCAAAGGAGCCGCGCTTGGTAGGACTTGAGCAGACGGAAATAGGGGCTTCGCCTATGCCGTAAAGTTCCACCTGCACAAACTGTCCCGGCTCGTGGTCCAATTCTCCGTCGTCAAGCTTTATATCGAACCACTTCTCGGCGTCCGTCATCTGTTTGGCCGCGATGATCCTGCCTTTTCTTAATTTCCAGTTTGAATTCTTTATTTCCTCAATCATACGGTTTCCTTTGCCAGAGTCTTTAAGGTGTCCTTGAGGCTGATATCAGCCATGCAGGTCCTGGTGCAGCGGCCGCAGCCGGTGCAGAAGAAGCGGTAAAACCTATCCAATGGGAACTTGAACTTTCTTGAATAACGGTGGCGCTGGCGGTCGGCGCGCTCTTCCCTGAAGTTCTCCCCGCCGGCGACGGCGGCGAAAGTCTCGAACTGGCAGGAATCCCAGGTGCGGTCGCGGTGCCCTGTCTTCATATCCAGGTTGATGGTATCGGCCATATCAAAGCAGTAGCAGGTGGGGCAGACATTGGTGCAGTTGCCACAGGCCACGCACCGGTGCCCCACATCTTCCCAAACCTTGCTTTTGGCGCCCTTGTCGAACATCTCGGGGAGCTTGCGAGGATCCACTCCTATCTCGTTCCGGAAAGCTCCGCGCTTGTGCTCGCGTATCTTTTCCAGGGCGGTCATATCGGCTGACGCGGCCTTGGCAAGCCCCATCTCCTCCACGATCTCTTCGGCCTTGTGAGTATTAACATGGACAATAAACCTGTCGCCGAGATCGGTGAAGAACAGATCATAGCCGCCGCTGGGCATATGGGAATTTACAAGGGCGCAGCTTGCGTGGTCGTCGCAGTAATCACCGCATTCCATGCCGATAAGGAAAATCTTCTCCTTTCTGCGCAGATAATTATAATCCCTTGGCCTCTCCGAAAAAACCATATTCAGGCACTGTATCCCGGCCAGATCGCACGTATGGACGCCGAACACCGCCAGTTCGGGGGCGTCCAACACGGCTTTGTCCACTGGCTGGGGGCCGGAAATGTCAAAATCCAGCATCTTCTCTCGCGGGGGCATGAAATATTTTTTAGGCGGAAGTATCGTGGGAATATATTTCAGCGCGATCTCGGAAGCCCCTGAAACCTCCTGGAAAGCGAAATTGCCCGCGTCTTTGGCTACGGGAGCGACAACTTTCATGCTATTAGAAAGCTTTTTTATAAAACCGTCAAGTTCGTCTTTTTTTAATATATGATAATTCACCTTTCAAACCTCCAGATACCTGCGTAGATGCCGCGCTGTTCACTGAATCGCCTGGCTCAACCCAGGCGCCAGACACATCAGACGGCCACAAGCAGAGAGTGGACCGGACGTATATATTATATTTAAGTTCCTTAACCTTTATGTAAAAATATGAGCGCCGCAGTTTTTACAGCGAAAACATATATAAGATTAGCTAATAATCCAGCAGCCTATATCCACCTCCCGCCCTTTACGAAACGCCGCCCCCTCCGGCAGAGAACTTCCGCCCGAGGATAAGAATAATTAATACCGTCCGTTATATCAATTGAAGCCTAACCTTATTAACTGGTAAAATGCGCATATGGATGAATTAGTTTTCATGCGCCACGGCCTGGCGTTTTCCGTCCAGGAATCCGGAGCGCGGAGCGACGCCGGCAGGAAACTGTCGCCTGAAGGCAGGACCCAGATAGAGACTTCCTCAAAACGTCTCATAGAACTCGGTTTTTCCCCCTGTATCATAATTTCCAGCCCTTTTTTGAGAGCTGTGGAAACAGCCGATATTGCATCAACACTCTTTCCCGGCGCCAAACGCGTCAAAGAACCGGCTTTGGTCTCCGCATACCAGCCGGCGGATATTTTAAAGACGCTCACGTCGGACGCAGCCGGGACCCCCTCCGTATTGGTCATCGGCCATCAGCCTACTTTGAGCATACTGTGCGGCCTGCTGTTAAGGACGGCGGGGCCCTACTTCGGCACCGGCAGTTTCGCCTATCTGAAACTTTCCGGAGGCCCTGGCTCCGATAGGGTGGAATTGGCGGATTTTTTTTCGCCGGAGCCTTTTTGAAAACGAATTTTTTAAAACCCGATATTGCCCGCCCAAGAACCTTGTCTCTTCCGATCCTGCTAATATCGGCCTGCCTTTTAGCGGCCTGCCCGCTTGCCGCCAAAGAACGAAAGGTGCGAATCTCACTCTACACCGTCACCAGACCGGCGGCCATGACGCTCACGCCCGCTCAGGGGAATGTTTTCATCAACGACAGAATTCTTAAAACGCCGGTACTGATAGAGGCAAAAGCCTCGCGCGTCGGCATAAAAGGTTTCGGGGCGCCATTAAAATCAATACGAGTAGACATACTTGGCAAGGGGGTTTGGCTTGAGGGAGACGCAAGTCATAAACGCCTTTATCGGGGAACACTTGATATCACGGCTGAAAAAGGACGGCTTAAGATCCTTAACACCATTCCCCTCGAAGAATATATCGCCAGCGTCGTCTCAGCCGAAGCGGGCGACCTTTCCCAGACCGAGGCGTTTAAAGCGCAGGCGGTGGCCGCGCGAACCTACACGCTGAAGCACATAAACAATCACGTAAAAACCGGATACAATATGTGCGATTCCACCCATTGCCAGCTCTTTACCGGTTTCGCCGCGGTCAAACCCATCGCTCAGGCCGCCGTGGATTTTACACGCGATGAAGTCGTTACCTATCACGGAAATCTGGCCGCCGCCTTTTATCATTCCATCTGCGGAGGCAGAACGGAAGCCATGATCTACGTGTGGCCGTTCGAACACAAGCCCTATTTAGTCTCCGTAATGGACGGCCCGGCAAACAAGCCGTATTGTTCCATAGCGCCGGGCTTTAACTGGAAAACCCGCATCTCCCTGAAGGCGCTGACCGGCATTGCGCGTTCTCAGAATTGGATATTGCCTGGAGAAGAAATAAGAAGAATGACGATACTGGACCGCGGTGTCTCCAAACGCGCGGTAACGATTGAATTCGCCACGGGGAGCAGGCGTGTAAAAATTTCAGCCACCAATTTTTATCACGGCGTAGGACGCCGGGCGGGCTGGAACGCCGTACGCAGCACTCTATTCCAGGTTTACTCCGGCAAAGATGATATAATAATGGAAGGGAAAGGCAACGGCCACGGCGTAGGCATGTGCCAGTGGGGCGCGGAAGGCATGGCGCGGCTGGGTTTCAAATACCGCGATATTCTTCTGCATTATTATCCCGGCACGGAAGTGTCGCTGAGTGAATAATAAGCCAAGCGGGAGGTAGCGGTCTAAACAGTGGCTATCTTATACCCTGTCTTCTATTCACCGACAATATCTTTATCTTATGACGGAACTGCACGCGGCAATATTGGGAATACTCCAGGGCGTGGGGGAATTCCTGCCTATTTCAAGTTCGGCCCACCTTGCGCTGGCGCCTTATATTTTCGGCTGGGAATACCAGGGCCTGGCCTATGATGTCATGCTGCACTTGGGCACCCTTCTGGCCATCGCCGTCTATTTCGCAAAAGACTGGCTGGCCATAGTTAAAGCCGGATTAACGTGTCCGAAAGAAAGTGAAGGGCGCCTGCTATGGCTCCTGGCCGCCGGAAGCGTGCCGGCCGCCGTGCTGGGGCTGCTCCTGAACCACCAGGCCGAACATGCCTTCAGGGATCCCCGCTGGATAGCCGCCAATCTCCTGTTTTTTTCCGGGCTCATCTATTGGGCCGACAACAACCCTTCGCAGAAAAAACTGATCGGCGACATCAGCCTTAAAGATATCCTAGTTATAGGTCTGGCCCAGTCCGTCGCGCTGATGCCGGGCGCTTCGCGCGCGGGAATGACCATTATGGCGGCACTCTTCCTTGGCTACGCCCGTTACGACGCGGCCAGACTGTCATTTCTGCTGGCGACCCCCGTTATCTTCGGCGCGGGACTGCTTGAAGCGCGCAAGATAGCGCCGGCGGACCTGACCCCCGCTTTCGCGACGGGACTAATCGCCGCTTTCATAGCGGGGATGCTCTCGATAAAATTTATGCTCTCCTATCTGAAAAATAGGAATCTGAAACCATTCATCGTGTACCGCGTCATGTTAGGAACGTTTATATTCTGGAAGGTCTGGTCCGACCTGTAATACCGCTTTTTATTACGCGAATTTTGAAGCATGGTGTACTTCTCAATATGGAAAATCAGCCGAAAACCGTAAAATTTCTAAAATTCGACAGGATCCAGGTCTTCAATTTCTTTTTTTTCGGCATACTACTATTCCTCCTTTACCAGCTTTTAAAGATACTTTCCCCCTTCCTCGGCGCCATACTTATCGCGGGTACTTTGGCTATGATATTCTACCCCGTACACCTGTGGATAAAATCCCGCGTCACCTCCAATAATAATCTGGCTCCGGCGGTCTCGACCGTTTCGGTACTATTGACCGTAGTGATGCCGTTGCTGGTTTTCGGCTGGCTGCTCTTTAAAGAATCCAAGGAGATCTATCCGAAAACCAACCAGTGGTTGTCCAACTTTTCCCAAGCCGGCCTTCACCTTCAGGTTCCCGAAGGGTTCCGCTCGATCTGGGACCTGGACGCCCGGGATATCATTTTAGGCAATGTCAAAAATCTCCAGGAAAGCATAATGAAGTCGGGCGGAACCATCCTCAAGAATATTTTCTTCTTTTTCGCCAGTTTCCTGGTGATCATAGCCACGCTATTTGTTTTTTTCCGGGACGGTGAACGCCTCCTGCACTGGCTTATAGACATTATCCCTATGGACGCCGAGCACAAGTACCGTATCGCCAACCAGCTTTACATCACCGCTATAGCCGTGGTCCGGGGTTTTCTGCTGACCGCAGCCGTGCAGGGGATAATGGGCTCTATAGGCTATGCTCTCGCGGGCGTCCCGGCGCCTATCCTTTTTGGAGTACTCACTTCTTTCGCCGCGCTGATCCCCTTCGTAGGGACCAGCGTTATCTGGCTGCCGCTCGGGATCGCTTTTATTTTCATAAAAGGCCTCCCTACTGGCCTTTTCATACTTTTATGGGGCGCGCTGGTGGTGGGACTGTTGGACAATATCTTAAGGCCCATCTTTATCGGACAGAAAGCCAAACTCCCTATATTCCTGCTGTTCCTGGGGATTTTCGGAGGCCTGCGTGTTTACGGGCCTATCGGCATACTTATGGGCCCGCTCCTGATCTCCTGCCTCATCGTCTTCCTTCAAATATATAAAGAAACAAAGAACCTGGAACAAAAAACAGGATAGGCTATTTCGCGTCTGATCGGGAGCAGAGTTTCCTGATAGGGCAGGAAGGGCAATTCCCCCTGCGGGATAGATCCAGTGCCAGTATCTTTTCACCTGTGTCGCGCAGCAGGGCCAGAACAGATTCTTCCCGGGAGGGATTATGCGGCGCGGAAACCTTCTCGCCTTTGACTAGAAGCAGCCAGGAGACGGTTTTCACCTCCATATTGAAAGCTTTTTTAAGACCGATGGCGTACATGGCAAGCTGGAGGTCTTTCTCCAGATTTTCCAGCGTTTTCGGTTCAAAACCCATTTTGTAATCTATGATCTCATAACCGCCGCCGGGAGCGCGGTCCACACGGTCTATAGTACCGCGCACGCGCCACCGTTCAAACTCGAACTCGAATTCTTTTTCCGTAAAGACTATTTCCGTACGTTCCGAGGACTGTTCAGCTTTCCGGTAATTCTCCAGTATCCTGCGTCCGAATCCATAGAACTCCAGGGTCTGCTGAGGCGTGTCGAAACCATGGTGGTGCCAACCCTCATCGTAATATCGCATAAGGTCTTCCAGTCCGCCGCCGGCGGAATGATACCGGTCCAGCGCGCGGTGCACTGAAATGCCAAGTGCGGAAAACGGCGTATGAGGCGTATAGTTGTGCTCTATGTATATGTATTTGTAAAGGCTGGGACAATCAAGATAGGCTTTTACTTTGGAATAGTTAAGTTCAAAGGGATCGGAGATCATAGAAGTCAGCAGATACCGACGCGGGCGTTGCGGAGTTCTTTACGCTTAAATTTCGCCATGCCTCTACGTTTATATCTCCCCGCACTATTTTTTGGCGGCACGCATAAATTCCACCAAGGTGTCTCCATATTTCTCTTGCCTGGTTTTCTCCAGGCCGGACGGGATATCTATCTTCTCGTTTTTGTGGTGCTGGGCTATTATAAGGCAGCCCGGGCCCATGATGCCTCCCTCCACTATCAACGCCAGCGTCTTAGCGGTATAGGACAACGGCAGATTCTCAGAATCACGGTAGGGCGGACTCAAAAAAATGACGTCATACCCCTCATAATCAGCGTAATGTTCAAGCCATTTAAGCCCGCTCAACACATCAGCCTTAAGAATTTTGCATTGTTCCTTAAAGCCGAGATTTTCCACGTTTTTCTCTATCACCTTTATGCAGAGGCCGGCTTTTTCAATGAACACCACCGAACCGGCGCCCCTTGAGAGGGCTTCCAGGCCCACAGTCCCGACGCCGGCGTAAAGATCAAGGAACGTTGCGCCCGTAACATAAGGACGCAGGATATCGAAAACCGACTGTCTTATGCGCGCAGAAATGGGTTTTACATTTTTCTC
>MGVA01000057.1 GCA_001800245.1 Elusimicrobia bacterium RIFOXYA12_FULL_51_18
CGATGCCATGTAATTGGTGACGAACCCATTACTATTCAATGCAGCCACCTGGAAGTAATATGTAGTGTTAGCATTGAGCCCGGCGGAGCTCAACGACAACTCATACGTATCAGAAGACACCACCACCGCTCCGGCCGGGAACGTGGCCGGGTCGGGCACAGTTGAACTAAGAACACGGTAGCGCGTTACATATTCAGGATTATTGTTACGATCCCACCCGAACTGGATCATGCCTTCGCTTACACCGCTGAATACGGGGACTGTCGGCGTGTTGGCGTTGGTTGAAGTGCTCTGTGACGCCACATAACCAGTAACAACACCGTTATTATTGATAGCCGCCACCTGAAAGTAATATGTAGTGTTAGCATTGAGCCCGGCGGAGCTCAACGACAACTCATACGTATCCGAAGACACCACCACCGCTCCGGCCGGGAACGTGGAAGGGTCGGGCGCCGTTGAACTAAGCACCCGGTAGCGCGTTACATATTCAGGATTATTGTTCCTGTTCCAACCGAACTGGATAATGCCCTCGCCGACGCCGCTGAAGACGGGAACCGTCGGCGCGTTGGCTTTAGTCGAGGTACTCTGTGACGACACATAATCGGTAATAAGCCCATTACTATTAGTGATCGCCGCTACCTGGAAATAATATGTCGTGTTAGCATTGAGCCCGGATGAGCTCAACGACAAGTTATACGTATCAGAAGACACCACCACAGCGCCGGCCGGGAACGTGGAAGGGTCAGGCACAGTCGAACTGAGCACGCGGTAGCGCGTAATAAGGCTGGGATTATTGTTCCTATTCCAGCTGAACTGGATAACGCCTTCGCTTACACTGCTGAATACGGGAGCCGAGGGCATGTTGGCTTTAGTAGCCGTGCTCTGCGTAGCAATGTAAGAGGTGATGGTGCCATTATTGTTTACCGCCGCTACCTGGAAGTAATATGTCGTGTTAGCATTAAGCCCGGCGGAGCTCAACGACAAGTTATACGTGTCAGAAGACACCACCACAGCGCCGGCGGGGAACGTGGACGGGTCGGGCACCGTTGAACTAAGAACACGGTAGCGCGTGATATATTCAGGATTATTGTTCCCGTTCCAGCCGAACTGGATAGCACCTTCGCTGACGCCGCTGAAGACGGGAACCGTCGGCGCGTTGGCTTTAGTCGAGGTGCTCTGTGACTGCACATAATCGGTAATAAGCCCATTACTATTAGTGATCGCCGCCACCTGGAAGTAATATGTCGTGTTAGCATTGAGCCCGGCGGAACTCAACGACAAGTTATACGTATCAGAAGACACCACCACAGCGCCGGCCGGGAACGTAGCCGGGTCGGGCACCGTTGAGCTAAGCACGCGGTAGCGTGTGACCAGGCTGGAGTTGTTGTTCCTATCCCAACTGAACTGGATGACGCCTTCATTGACTCCGCTGAACACGGGAACCGAGGGCACGTTGGCTTTAGTAGCCGTGCTCTGCGTCGCCATGTAAGAAGTGATAACGCCGTTATTGTTTACCGCCGCCACCTGGAAGTAATACGTGGCATTCGCATTAAGGCCCGACGAACTCAACGATAAATCATACGTGTCCGAAGACACCACCACCGCTCCGGCGGGGAACGTGGCGGGGTCTGCTACCGTAGAACTAAGCACCCGGTAAAGTGTGACAAGGCTGGGATTATTATTCCTATCCCACTCGAACTGTATACCGCCCTCGCTTACACCGCTGAACACGGGAACTGTCGGGGGGTTGGCTTTAGTAGAGGTACTCTGTGACGACACATAATCGGTAACAACACCGTTATTATTGACCGCCGCCACCTGGAAATAATATGTGGTGTTCGCATTAAGGCCTGACGAACTCAATGATAAATTATAAGTATCCGAAGCTACAACCACCGCCCAGTCTGGGAATGTGGCCGGGTTATCAACCTCCGAGGTAAGCACGCGGTAAAGCGTAACCAGGTCCGGATTATTGTTCCTGTTCCAGCCGAACTGGATACCACCTTCGCCGACACCGCTGAATACGGGAACTATCGGCGCATTGGCTTTTGTAGAAGTGCTCTGTGATGAAGAGTAATCGGTAATAACCCCGTTATTATTGAACGCCGCGACCTGGAAGTAATATGTCGTATTAGCATTAAGCCCCGACGAACTAAACGACAAGTTATATGTGTCCGAGGTTACAACCACCGCTCCGGAGGGAAATGTAGCCGGGTCGGGCGCCGTTGAACTAAGCACGCGGTAAAGCGTACCGGCCGGGTTATCTTCAGACCAGTTGAACCCCACCGCGGATTCGGATGCCTCGGGAAAGTTCAGAAGAGCCGGGACCGCGGCACGGGTCATAGTGGAGCGGACGGCGGTAAAATTGGTCGTCACTCCGGCCTTATTCAGTCCGGCCACACGGAAATAATAGGTCGTGTTCGGGCTCAGACCGGAAGTGCTTAATGAAATATTGTAAGTGTCGGACGAAGTTACCTCAGCCTCCGCCGGGTTTAACGGATCCGGCGCCGTTGAAACCAGCACCCGGAATCTGGTGCCCGGATACACATTGCCGTTGGCCGACCAGTTGAAGTCGGCGGAATTCGCCGCCACATTCGCAAAACCAGTGAATACAGGGTCATAAGTCAGCCTAGTGTAAGCCGGTGAATAATCCGACCACACGCTTACCGAACCGGGGCCATTAGCCCGCACAAAAAGGTAATACGACGTGTCGGCGGTCAATCCCTCAACGGTCGCAAAAGCGGCTATGCTTGTGACGCTGGAAGCTATAATACTCACAGGCGGTTTGCTGATCTCGCGGGAGGCGGCCAAAGTATAGCCCGTGGCGCCGCTGACCAGGGACCAGCTTGCCGTCATTGAAGACGGATAGATATTGGTAATGGGACCGATCAGCGGCGCGCCCAGCGAGGCGGCGGACAAGGTACGCGTGGTAACAACAGCCGCATACGTGTTTAATGTCCCGTAATTGTCTATGACCGCGACGCGGAAATAGTAATCCTTGACCTGAGCCAGCCCCGAGGTGGTTAAATGAAGGTTATAGGTGTCGGAGGACGTCACCACCTGCCCGGGCCCCGGGACAAGCGGGTTAGCCGCGGTGGAAGTCAGCACGCGGTAAAGCGTGCCGGGACGGTTGCCTGAAGAGGACCATTCAACCCTTACAGTATAGGAACTGATGCCGGAAAAATCAAAACCGGAGGGCAAAGCGGCAAACGTTGAAGTGGCTTTAACGGCGGTATACCCCGTCTCTAGGCCCTCATTACTTACTCCGGCCACGCGGAAATAATAAGTGGTATTGGAGCCGAGGCCAGAGGAACTCAGGGAAAGGTTATAAGTATCCGACGAGGTAGCCACAGCGCCTCCGGGGGCCACCGGATCCGGAGCGGTAGAGACCCACACACGGAATTTAGTACCCGGGTAAACATTATTATTCTTCAACCAATCGAATTGAATAGCGTTTGCAACCACATTGGTGAAAGCGGAGAATGCCGGCGTATTAAGACTTGCCTGGGCGGTAGCCCCGTTGGAAAGATATCCCCAGCCGTTCCACGAAGCCCGTGCCTTCACTGCTAAATAATAAGTGGCGCCGCCCTCAAGCCCGGTTATAGCCAGCTGCTCCGCGCTTCCGAAAGCTCCGGGAGAGGGAACTGAAATAAAATCAGTGGCGGAGCGGGATAACAGGAACTGCGTTTCACTTAAAGCGGGGGATTCGGATGGCACGCTTGAGAGGCGTATTTCATAGGCCGCCGCCGTACCGGTGAAGCCGTCGGCTTTCGGAGAGGTCCACGCCAGATCCACGCTCCCCTCCAGAACCCCGGGAACCGCCGCAAGATCCTGAACCCTCTCAGGCCAGACCATAAGATTGGCGAAACCGGGCTGCATGATATAACCAGCGGAAGTATAAGAGGACCGGCCGATCTCACCGGCTTGCGAGGGAAGATTATAGCCGGAAGAAGCCGGCCGATCATCCCCGCCATAGCTAAAGACCCCGCGCAGTATTTCATAGGAATTGCCGCTAAAAGAGCCAGCCAGGGCAAAAGAACCTTTCCCCAGCAATGCCAGGCAAAGACCGAACAGCAATTTCACGCTTTTCGGCTGAAGCAAAAACGCTCTTTTTTTATGCCCGTCAGCGCTCATACCCTTTCACCTTTATACCGCCGCGCATAGTCCGCCCGCACCCGCAAATCATTCAGAAACGTTTTACAAGCCACGGTCCCAACCACAACTTCCGGACCGCCGGATCAGCGGGTCTTCGTCAGTATAAGAGAAGTCCCGGCTTTCACTGTTGTCGCAACCGCCGTTTCCGAGCCATGCAAGAGCTGCAGATCTCCGGAAGCGGTCACTATCATAAGCCCCTCTATGATCATAAGCATATCCGCATTGGCGGTATCCACACTGAGACTTACACCCATAGCGGTGTTCTTTGCGCGAACGGCCGAGCTGCCCATAACCTCTCCCGCCGCTATGACGGCGTTTTGGTCCGGCGCGTTGGTTGAAGCGGTAGCGCTCAGATCCACCCACCTGCGATTCGCAATAAACGTGCTTACCTCCCCTGTGTGGTCTACCGCGAACTTAACGCCTGTAGTCGCGGCGCTGGACTGGTATCTGATGAAATACTGGAACACATATGTTCCGATACCCACAGTGGTGTCAAGGCCAGTGATAGCAACAAGGTTTGTGGTATTGTTGGATGCCGCATCCGCGGCCAGACTGACTGTCATAACAAGAGGATCCTGCCAGGAGGGATTGCCGGAGCCATTGGAAGTAAGCACCTGGCTTGAGACGCCGATGCTCCCCAGCGCGTACGGAGCCGCGCCGCCGCCGCCGCCGAGGAGGACATTGTACTGAGTCAGTTCCGAAGATGAAGTCATAGCCGCCGCCCCTGAATAATAGGGAACGCCCCCGCTGGTCCCGCCCGTAAGACCCGTGCCGCCCTGCCCCACCGTAACGGCCGCGTTGGTCGTCAAGATTGTCGCGCTTGCATTAGGCAGAGTGAATGTCTTTTTCGCGGCGGCGGGCCCCGTAAATTCGGTAAAACCGCTGCCGGTACCGCCGTTCGCCGCCGCCAGGATGCCGCTCACCGCGGCGGACTGATCAAGCGCTATAGCGCCCCAGGCGGGGTCGCTGGCTCCCATGTTAAGAGACGTGTATTGCGCGCCCTTCGCCAGACGCGCCCACTTCGGAGTGGCGTTCCCGATCATAATATCGCCGCGCACGACCGCGGCGGCAAGGGTATCCGTATGCGTGGCGCTCAACAAAGCGGAGGTCTGCGCGGGAACGGCCTGCCAGGAGGGATTTGCGCCCGCGTCATTTGAGGTAAGCACCTGGCCTGTGACGCCAAGGCTCCCCAGCGCGTACGGAGCCGCGCCGCCGCCGCCGCCGAGGAGGACATTGTACTGAGTCAGTTCCGAAGATGAAGTCATAGCCGCCGCTCCTGAATAATAGGGAACGCCGCCGCTGGTACCGCCCGTAAGTCCGGTACCGCCGTGGCTTACCTGCGCGGTGCCGGTTAAATTCGCCGCGTCAAGGCTGTCCGCCACGGAAGACCTGAAGCTGTACGGGCCGGAGGCAAGTTGTTCGCGGGGGCTCAACGTTTCCCCTTCCACTTTTATCTCAAGATACCGGTAAGCGCTTGAGAACACCTCCGAGGTCAGTTCGGTAAAAGAGCCCAGCTGCACGGCAAATATGCCGTTAGACACGTCCACGGTCTGTGTTTCGGTCCATAAACAGCTGTTGCCGGACTGGCAGGTAACGGAACAGTCCCCGGCGAGCGTATCGCAGATCCTGAATATCATGGAAACCGGGACATTCTTTGGCAGCTTGCTCGCGTCCAGAAGCCTGCCCTGGAAATTAATGAAGCCGGGCACCGCGGCAAAAACGGACGCCGAAGATCCGAGCAGCATTGCCGTCAGGATATGGATGATTTTTTTCTTCATAACTTTCTCCTTGAATATCGCGGGGATCGCGCACGCCGCAAATTTATTCACACACGTCCGAACGCCGTTATTCTTCCGCCGCATTGTTTAATTCCCCTTTGTTTTTTTGAGTCTTGTCCTTTTCGCTCTCCTTCATCATCTCCACTATGTCCTGCACGGTCAGCCCCACCAGCCAGTGGTTCACTTCTTCGCGCAGGGTCTCATAAAGTTTAATGGATAACTCCTTTTTTCCGGTCTTTGGCGCGCCGTTGAAGGTAAACGACTCCATCAATTCCCAGACGCTGATATTATCCAGATCTTTGCGCAGGCGGTAGCCTTTGCCTTTCTGTGATTCCACAAAACCGGCGTGCACCAGCGCCTGAAGGACTTTATTGCAATATGGCGCGGGCAGACCCTGAAAGCGGGAAATATCGGCGACCTGATTCCATGCTCCGCCGTTATTCTGGCCGAGGTAGTGCAGGCAGGCAAGGCCGTACGCCAAGGTGCGGTTCATTTTCATATGCAAAGCATCCTATGTGAAGATAGTTAAAACGTTACTGCAGATCTGACAAATAGCCGGGGATTACTTTAACCTGAATTCCGCAGTTCAACCTGGTTTTAATTATGAAGATCAGGGAACAGAATTATTCTGCGGAATTCCCCGCGAAGCGGGCGTCGGGCCCAGCGCTATGCGCGCCCGGCCCGACGAGGCGTATTCCTCCCGAAGGGCGCCCGCTATGCGGGCGAGAAATTTCAACTGAAATTTCCAGGTTAAAGTATCAAATTCAAACTATCCGCTATCGGATATATTTTGTCCGATGCCAATTCAAAAAATAAACGGCCACAAACAACCGTGCCGTTCATTGATATCAATAGTATAGCAGACCGGTTTACGATGTCAAGGCTAAAATGCTTTAACTTCGGTCACACCCACCAATTTTGAATGTCCTTTATCCTGAAATTATACCCCGCCATGTACCTTCATACGGCTTGCCTGTGTATTATCCCGGCCATTTCGCAGGCAATGCTATTAGGGGCCAGCAGACTCCCCTTTTCCAGCAGACTTATACCGGGACAGCGGTTGCAGGCGGTTAAATAGCGGCAATCACGGCACTCCTTAAGGTCGCTGTTCTTAAAGGCGCGCCACTTTTTCAGCCAGGGAGAGGATTTCCAAATATTTTTAACAGTGCCCTTGAGCGCATTGCCGATATTCACCGGTATCTGAAGGCAAGGATTAAGATTGCCGTACGGATCCAAGCCGGCCACATTACGACCCGCTCCGCAGAAGAAATCCAAGCCAGTGGATGATCGCCGCCTATTGTCCGCCGGCCGCCATAGGTCACCCGATAAAGAACCGTCATTTATGGCCGTTTCAAGCTGCCGCTTGTTCAGCCGGTATTTAAGATTCGAAGTAGAGCCGTCATTGCCCGGAGCAAGGACCGGATCAAAACCGCTGCTAAATCCCCGCTTTTCAGCCAGCCTGGAGAGCCAGCCGCGCTCCTTAAAATTGAGCTTCATGAGCGGCGTTTTCAATTTTACCGCTATTCCGGCTTTTTTAAGCGCCGTCACGGCCAATAAACTCCGTTTAAACGAACCTTTCAATCCGGTAATGGCGTCATGGACGGGTTCGCGGCCGTAAAGACTGATCTCAAAAGCGGAAACGCCGGCTTTCTTCAGCCTCCCGGCCAGGGAACGCGACATCCCGAGGCCGGACGAATAGACCTTGACGTCGAAATTCATTTTTTTAGCATAAAAACAGAGCTCCGCAAGGTCGGGTCTTAAAAGCGGTTCTCCTCCGGTGAACACCAGATAAATGGAACCGGCCTCGGCCAGCCGCTTTAAGATCTTTTTCCATTGCGCGGCGGACAGTTCGCGTTGCCGCTTCCGCCCCGCATCGGCGCGGGTCTCAGGCAGATAGCAATGCGCGCAGGCAAGGGGACAACGGCGGGTCAGTTCAACAGTGACAACCACCGGAATATTATTTTTAAGAGTGAGGTCGTTAAGCCGCGCAGAGACGTTGTCGGAAAGCATAGGGAGTTACTGAACCGGCAATAAGCCCAGGAAATTGAGTAAGGGAAAAACAAGACTTCTGCCTCTGGAATAAACAAACCCCGCCAGGCCGCCGGCAAACGGATTGCGGCTGACAACCTTCCCCCTGACTGCAGACCATGGCACATAATGTGGTTTTATGCGGCCGGCGTCATCGGAAAAGCAGGCCCCCGCGGCGCCGGCTTTAACCACCCGGTGCAACAGCGTTCGCCCTTCAAATTCATACACGGCGCAATCCCCGGCTGAAAGGCTGAAAGCTGAAGTATGGGGACTGCATGATAAGACAAAAACAACCCCTCCCGGCTTAAAGACAGGAAACATGCTGGCCCCTTCCAGCCGAAAAGCCTCAACACCGGATTTCATGAGAATTTTCTAAGCGTCTTACAGGCCAACTGACCTATCGGACCTGTAAGACATTTGCCGCAAGCCAAGGCCGCGGTTTCAAAAACTTTTTCCGTCTTGATCGACGGCTTAGAGTAGATTTTTTTCTTTTTCATAATTACGAATGGCGTGAATAACCGCAATTTTTACGAATTCGCGTTTGTAAGCAGCCCCTGCCGCAGAAGTTCTTCGGTAAACTCCGCCAAGTCGGCGCGGGCGGTCTTTTCGTCCACCTCAAATTCAGAAACGATGTCCGAAATTATGCCGGGGCCGTTTTTGCCGGACGCTATCCCTTCCCAGATCACGGCGGCCGGGCCGTTCAGCTCGTGCAGTTCGGACTTAGCGGCGTCAACAATAAATAATTCTTCGGCTATGCGCCGGTAAGCCAGATCTCGCTTTATTCTAAGCATAAATTCATTATATAAAAGACAGCGGGCCGCGTTTCATCTTAGCGCGGCGCGTCTCGCACAGCTTGACCTTTGACCAAGGGAGCTGTATTACACTAATTCCAGAAAGCCGGCGTCTTTTTTGGTAAATTCAAGGCGCGAGAACCGGGCATTAGCCAACAGGCGCGCGGCGGTGCGCAGCACATTCCCGGCGGTTTCCGGGCTCCGGTCAAAATTTACCAGGCAGCGAAGCAGCAGTCTAAGAGCTTCGGATTTTGTACAGTCCCCAAGGCGATTGGCCTTTGCCTTCTTAAGCAGAAAAAAACCGCCGACCGGCCAGGAGCCGTGGCGGCCTTCATTGCGCATTTCCCCCCAGAAAGGCGAGCCATAAACCCTGAACGATCCTTTTTCAAAGCGCAGCAGGTTTATCTCATCACTGAGAACTTCGATGCCGAGGGCTGGCCGGCCGGCTGGACAGCCTGAAGAAGCTGCGGCTAGTTTTGACAGCGTGGATTTACCGGCGCCGGATTTGCCCAGAAATATGTACGCCTTCCCGTTCTTTACTATCCCGGCCGAATGCAGCATACAGCCGCCGCAGCGGATAAGGATCCAGCTGTACAAAGTCCTGAGGAAAGAGTCAAAACTTTGTTGCGATGGATTGATCTCAAGCCTGCCGGCCCCTGTTCCCGTATCCACGATACAGTCAAAATCCCCTCTTTTCAGCCTGACGCTTCCGTTTTTTAAATTGATAGCCGGCTTATAAGGGTTTTGCTTACGGTCTTTGAAGTTAACCTCAAATAAAAAAACCGGCTTCCGTCCGCCGCTAAAATCCCCGTACCTCTTCCTGATTCCTCTCGCCGCGCCGGCATCCCCGCGGAACATAAAACCGGCGGAGCTATCAGCTATTCCCAGCAAAAAAGGGCTCTGTGGTATTTTTGCCGATCCTCCGGCCGATGTTCTGATCCCTATGCGCATGGCGGTCAAAAAGGAACAGGCTTAACTTCATACCAGGAGGTGCGTGTGATGTTCACATTAAGATAGCGGATGTTTAAAGAATCGTCGTAAAAAATATCTCCGCCGCCGGTCATCCCGCCCGCGCCGGCCACCTGCACCGAACCGAATATGCGGCCGCCGCCGGCATTATCATAAGTCCCCCCAACGTAGATATACCCCTTATAAGAGAGTTCCTTGCCGGTACCGGTGGCGAACCCGAGATGGCCCGACGCGACCCGCCCGGTCTTAAAATTATACGGACCGACCGTGTGATAGCCCGCGTCGCCCGGATATTCATCCACCGCGGCGGTATCCCCGTGCGGGCCGTCGCAGGATGTGGGGTGGGTCCCGTCCGGCTCGTATGTCCAGCCGGTCATCACTCCCGCGTCCGTTTCTCCGTTATGGGTCGGCACGTTTACCTGATATTCTTTCCAGGCCGTGGCCGGGGGATCAACGGTAATGTCCCCCTCCGGCGATTTGCCGCCGGCGGTGAAGGTGAGATCTCCCAAAACAATAAGCACTCCGCAGAAATACTTATTACTCTTTATGTTCACGTTACCGGTGAAAAACCTGACCTTGGGAACGGTACCTACGGTACAGGTGGTATCCACCAAACCATTGATCGAGGAGCCGCCGGTGTAATTACCTTCATAATAACATCCCTGGGTACCGGCGGGAGTGCAGGTTTGCGATTTAGCCAGCGTTATGTAATAGGAAGTATCGGGAGTAAGGATGTTCGGCACTCCGGGCGACTCATTATAGCTCCACCACTCTATATGCGGGTCAACCGTATGAGGGCCTTTGTTGGGGCTGTTGGGATTGCTATCGCGATCGGAGTAACCGCTGCTGGATGTAATGGACGTGCGGGCATATTTCCTGGGATATAGCTCGTTTGAGCCGCCTTTCAGCACTATGCCGCTTGTGGACATCATAGGTCCCCAATGCACGTTCACGGTTCCGCCGGCGGCCACCGAGGCCGCCTGAATGGCGGCCGCAACCCCCTGCCTTGTGTAAACCGCTTTTACCGCGCGATATTCGTTATTGCTGGTGTCTTTACCGGTGGCCGTTACCCAAACTTCAAGATTGGTGGCCCCCTGCTGCATTTTCAACTTATAGCTGCCGCCTTGGATGTCGGTGTAAATCACATCGTCATTGTAGCCGGCTATCGTACCGCCGGCGGCCAGAGTGGTCCAGTTGACGTCGTTTTCCCTGATCTTCCAATAACCGCGGTCCACCCCGGCCTCGGCCAGGTGGAAGGCGAGAGTGCTCTTCCGTTCTTTGACCGACCATTTGGCCTCATTCTTCACATAATTATCCAACATGGGGATGGAGATCAAAAGCAGCAAAAGAGCGCTTATGACAATGCTTATAGCCATCTGCCCGCGCCGCCACTTACGATTGAGGACTGACGGATCGAATACAAAAAAAGAAAATACGCATTCGGACATTGTTTTCATCGGCCTTTCCATAATTCTCCATCCTTCAGTTTCCCCCCAAAAAACCTTCATCTCCGCTGAGGGGGGTTGATTAGTTCATTACCCGGACTTTTTCCACGGCCATTTGCAGGGCTTTGGCGGCGCCTTCATAAGTGGCCTTTTCAAAAGTGACGGAAATGGAAACTATGTAACTATCGTCGCTTTTCGGATATGTAAAAGCTATATAACGCAAATCGTCGCATACTTTTTTGCCGGCGGCCAGGTTTGTGCTCATATAAAGTTTTTTTCCACTCTGGTAATATGACACCACCTCCGTGGAGCCGTCCGTCTTATAGCGCGTGAATGTTATTCTGGAATGAGGCGGCTGGCCGCTCACCTGATCTACTAATATAGAGGAGGCTTGCGCCTGGCGCAGCCCCCGGTTGATATTTGAAAGCGTCCCGCGCGCGTTCTTCTGTATTTCGGCCTTGGCCGTGATCATACGTGTAAAACGGTATATGCCGGTGAACATGCGCGGGGCGGCCGAAACTATGACGCCCAATATGGCCACCACCAGCATGAGCTCCATGAGCGAATAACCTTTTCTTGAGCGCGGGGTCACCATGAGAAATTCTCCGTGACGATCTGCCCGGCCGCCACCGCGGCGGTGGACTGCCTCACAGAAATGGTGGCAGCCTCGTTACTGTCCCAGGTGGTATACCAGGCGTATATGTTATAGGCGCTTCCGCCGCGCACCGGCAGATCGTAAGCGCCCTGGGCGTTGCTGGAGACGGCATAATACTTCACGCTGCCCGCCCTGGTGGTGGGGTCCATAGTGGGCGGCATTATCGGCGAGCCTGTCAGCGTGGTGGTAGTGGCGTAAATCAGCACGCCGGTATTTATATTCACCCCGCCCGCGGTTACGGATCCGCGTATGGAGCCCATGGCCCCGGTCACCGTGAACGTGCCTACGAACGCCGTGTCCCCGGCTACAAGCGCAACGGTATGAGTTGACGGGCTGGAACTTTCACCATCCTCAAGCTGGGGGACAACGTCATAGGTGCCGGTGGAAATACCCGTGCCCCATATCAGGAAATATCCGTTGGCATCGGTGATCCCGTTCCCCTGCTCCACGCTTGACTCAAAGGCCGAAACGGGCACATTAGGCAAAGGGTCGGTGCCGTTGGTTGTTATCCAGCCGCGCAGTTTCCCGCCCGGCTGCAGCACAAAATCCACATTTTCCGTGATCCGGCCAAGCTCCACGGTAACGCCCATGGAGGAAGTTTCTATGTAGCTGGTATTATCCGTATGGTAATTGGCCCACACGGTCTGCTCACCGGGGTCGGCCGGAAGAAGATATCTGCCGTTAGAACCAGTGGAAGCCTGCCGGCTGCCGGCCGCGACTTTAATGTCGGGGATACCGGCGCCGGTGATACCGGTAACCACGCCGGTGATAAAACCGAAGACATTATCCGTGCTCAGCACCACCGACCCGGCGTCCGCGGCAAAGCCGGAACTGGCGCCGCCATAGACCCCCCCGGTACTTACGGACATGCCGCTGGAAACATAAAGGGTCCAATACCCGGTGGCCACTCCGGAGAGCGTGAAAGCGCCGGAAGCCGCGGCCTGAGTGGAGCTTGAAAGACCGTCGCTCGCGAACACCGGCGCCCCCGCGGCGGGCGTGCCGGAATCGCAAACCTCCGAGTCAGCGCTGTTGTGGGGCGGATTAGTTATGGGTTTAGCGTCCACGATATCATTTTCGTTATTGTTCGAATCGTAACAGCGGCCATAGCCCGGACTCACCCCGGAAGAAGTCGTCTTGCGCGTATATTCCTCGCCAAGCTCAAAGCCGATGGACTGAACTATAGCCTGGCCTTCGTAACGCTGCGCCGTTCTTTTGGACGAGATGCCGTTGTCGGTGGCGTTCCAACCCACGATATCAAGGATCTGGCCGAGCGATTCGATGCCGAGCAGCACATGGCCGCCCGAGGAAGGACCGCCGGTCTGGATCATATTGTCGAGATTACCGAAGTCGGAGTCCATATCGTACACGGCGTCCGCGGTCCTGGTAACCCCGGCGGCGGTAACGGTTCCGGTATTGGCGAAAAGGTAATAAGAACCAGGGGCCAGGCTGACGGTACGATAGTCGAAATCAGGTTTATCTTCGGCCTCGCCGCTTTCGGTGTAACTGATCACCACCTCATCGTTTGCGCCGGCGCCGAGCCCGGTCGCCATGGTCCAGGTCCAGGTGGTCGGATTATAGACCTCCACCCATTCATGTTCCTGGCCGGAGCTGGTCATGGAACTACCAACCACCTGACTTATCACCAGATGGTCCCGCAGCCAGGCCGTACCGGTTATTGTTCCGCTGGACATCCTGGTCAAAGTGAAGGCATGATTCTGCGTAGCGGAAACTATATAAAGCGGGGAAACGGACGAAAAAAAACCTTGCCTGGAAGCCTGAAGGGTGTAACTGCCCGCCTCTATAGCGAAGCCGTAGGCGCCCGAAGCGTCGGTGGTGTCATACCTGGCGGGATTTTCCTGCGCCCGCACTATCGCCCCCTGTATGGGAGGGGTGCCTGTGCCCGCCTCCAGCACCGTGCCGGTGAACATGGCGTTCAAATTGGTACGGTCCGGGTTACCCCTGAGATTGCGCAGTTCCACCTTTTTCCAGGAGCCGCCCTCGAACCAGGAAACATAGACTATTATCTCTTTCAACCCGGTATCGGGCAAATTCCAGTTAAGCAAGGTCAGTTCCCCGTCGCTGTTTTCGCTGACCTTGCGTATCCAAACCCGCCGCGTAAAATTTATTCCGCCCACATTAAGGGCCTCGGAACCGTTGGGATAAGTATCGTACTCATAGGCGTCCGGATCAAAATTATGATCTAGGTCCGTGGCCGTAGTCACCATCACCCTGAAATACGACTTATTCTTTAAAACCTCTATCTTCTCCTGCGCCAGGTTGTTAGCCAAAGACCGGCCCTTCGGCGCCTGTATGCCGAAGTTGATATACCTGAAAGCGCCCACCATGCCAAGCACGCCCACGGAAATTATAACCGTGGCGGCCATAAGCTCCACAAGCGTAACCCCTTTTCTGTTTTTTTCAAAAATACGCGCCATATAGACTGATCCTAACTGGAATTCCCCGCCTCTCTACGTAAAACGCGCATGTACCTGGCGCGTAGCCGATTCCCGGCGGATTTTTCAGCAGACTGTTGAAAGATTTTACCTTTCACCATAGTTTACCGAACCTGCTTCAGGGAAAAGCCATAAAATAGTCAAATTTAAAGCAAATCCGGTTTGTAATACCCGCACAGATTCCGGATTAAAACTTAGGGCGGATAGGAGCCGGCGTCCTCTTCAACCGGAAGTTCCTTGCCGGTGGGTTTTGAGCCGGCGGGTTCAACCGCCGCGGCCACGGTCCGGGGCTTGGGAGCGGAAACTTTTCTCTTAAGCGACCTTTTCTTCCTGGGCGCGGCCACGGCCTGGTCGCCGGCGGAAGGATCTTTGTCCACCATCGTCATACCGGGCTCATCTTCCGGAGCCACGGCAGCGGGGGCGGCGGGAGCCGTGGGAGGATTGGCGCCGGTCCTGGCACCGGTACGCAGCTTCCGTTTCCTTACAAGCTTGCGTTTCTTCAACGGTTTAGGCGCATCCACAGCGGGCTCAGTCGGGACCGGTTCTTGTTTGATCTCGGGGATGACGGCGAGGGCGGCTTGTTTAGCCTCTAACGCGGCCGCCCTGCTCTTACGAATATTTTCAAGCATGGAATCATAAGTCTGACGCTGATCATCGTCCAGGAAGTCGCGCACCAGATCCGGCATTTCCTTGTTGATCTTAACCATGCCGTGGCGGCTCTCATTCATTTTGTAAAGCCATTTCTTCTCTTCGACCGAGTTCCGGTCATAATCCTTCATAAGCCTGTCGAAATCCTTGCTTTTCTTGTTTATGGCCGCGGCGATACGTTCTTCCTGTTTGGAACTTAGACGCAGTTCCCCTCTCAGATCGGCCAGGATATTCTCCGCGTCGGGACGCTGGAGCTGGACACTTTCCTCCGCCGGAGCGGCGTCGGTATTCATACCGGGGAGCCCCGGCAACGACAAATCTTCAGCCTTAACAGGGACTGCCAGCAGGACCATCGCGGTAAAAATAAACATTTTTTCCATAATGTCGCCTCCAAATCACTAATATCCATACACCCACCGGCAAACCACACCGGTTGGAGGATATTTATGCAATCTAATTATACGAATTTAAGGACCCGTTCGCGCCAACCGTTCTTTAAATTCACGGAATTAGTCCTACGCTAATCCACCAGATCCGAAATAGCCACCTGGCTTGTATGCTCCGTGCGGCCCCACTCCGTCCGGCTCCTGAATATCCCGGCCAGAAAGACCGGCAGACGGAATATTCCAAGTACCGGCTGAAAAAAATAAGCCACGAAAATATCCAGCGGGGCTCTTTCAAGAAGCAAAGCGATAGCCGGGTAAACCACCAGCGGGAAAAGGCTCATAGCCTTGACCGTAAACCTGGCGCAAGATACCTGGAGATAGAGCCAGACAAAAAAATTAAACGAATCATTGGTGTAATAGATCAATGCGGCGGTCATAATTACCATTCCAAACCGATAGGCCTGGGAGCAATAAACCGCCCCCTCAAAAGCCTTGACGTCCCGGCAAGCGGCAGCCCGGCGCCATAAGCCGGACAGGTGGCGCCGGGCCGTGTCGAGAGAGCCGCGCGTCCAGCGCACGGTCCTTTTAAGGTATTGCCTGACATCGGCCGGTTCCTCGTCGTAAACTATGGCGTCCTCCGCCCAGGCGATACGGACCCCGTGGCGGATAAGCCGCATCTGCATCTCCAGATCCTCGGTAAGGCAGGTTTTATCCCAGGGATACAGCGCCGCCACCTTGCGCGAAAAGCACATCCCCTTGCCGTGCAGCGTGGCGGACAGCCCCAGGGCGTATTTCGGCCGCTGAAAAAACCGGTTCGATATTATATGTCCGGCGGCCAGTATTTTGGCAAGCCAGGAATCCGTGTTTTTAGCCAGCTGTCGCCCCTGCACCGCTTCTTCCCCGGCCGCCAGATACGCGTTCATGACCGAGAGGAATTGCGGATGGGCCAAGGAATCGGCGTCGAAATAGCAAAAAGCGTCGTGCTTATTCATGGCAAGGATCCGGTCGCAGGCCCATTTCAGTGCCCGGCCTTTGCCCGGTTTATTGTCCGGGCCGGAATGCTCAAGCACGGTAACGCCCGGAGAGCAAGCCATGGCCACGGTCGAGTCCGTGCAATGGTCCGCCACCAGAAAAATATCGAATTTATCCGCGGGATACGCCATATTGACAAGACTCCCGATAGAAAACCTTATCACTTGCCCCTCGTTATAGGCGGGCAGAATTACGGCGAACCGGCGCATAGTACCGTCAGAAGCCGGACGTTTGGACTTGAAAAACCCGCGCAGGCTCAACAAGAAATAAAACACCCCCGTCAGGAACAAAAGCGCCTGTGCCAGATTCGCGAACGCGACTATCGACGTTTTAAAAAGTTTAAACCACATAATTTATGATGACAGGCCGACACCCCCCGAATGGGACGCCGCACGCGCTTTAGGACGGGGTGCCCCCCGGCGGGGAATTATAACATAAAAGGTTATATGTTGACAGGCGGCGGCAGGCAGTGTTATATTGTCTTTATGGAAGAAGATGACAAAAAGAGGAACCCCGGCATCTGGCTCTATCTTATCCCGCTTTTTATCCTAGCCGCGTGGCCCGCTCTCAAATGGCTGCACAAAGCCAATTCCAGCGAACTCAACCTTTCAAAGGATGACTACACCGCCTTCAATTCCGACTACGGAGAAATCCGCAAGGGGCGCGCGCCTCAGGCGGGGAATCCGCAATTCGACGACAGCGTCCTCGGCGTCAGATATAAATCAAAAGGCGGAGCGGCCGAAAATGAAACCAGGGATAATAACCGGGCCGCAAGGCCGGCGGCGGCCGGGAACCGTGAACCGGCAGGAAGACAAAACGCGGCCGCCTCGCCCGCCGGCACGGGACGCAATGGAACAGCCGTGGGCGTGGTTGATGCGACAAAAACAAAAGAACAGCGGTCCGCCGGCTCCACCAGGGGATACCTCACTTACGCCGTGGGAAAAGCCATGAACAACCCAAATGCCGTGGGCGCTATTTTCAACAACAAATACATAGTGAACGGTTTCATGTCCAGAAACACGGTAAAAGCGGCCACGGCCAGTCCGGAAGGCCTGGCGAATTATCTGAAGGGCAGGGGGCCGGCCAATTTTATGAACAATTCCATCGTCAAAGCCGCGATGAACAACCCGGCGATAGTCAACGCCGTGGCCTCCAGCGGACTCGTCAACGCGATGTTGAGCACGCCCGCCGTAAAAGGACTGATGAGCGACCAGAAAGCTCTGGACGATATAGTTTCCGCCAACCCCCAGCTTATTACCACGCTCATGTCGAATCCCAACGTTATGAACTCCCTGATGAATAACCCCGGCACCTCCGGCCTGGTTGGCCGGATCAGCGGCGTTCAGAAGAAGCGATAACATCCCCGCCGCCGGGGCGCGTTGACAATTAGCGTTAAAAGTCTTATATTAAACAGATTCACGGTAATCCCTATAAGGAATCGGAGGCACATCAATGCGCAAAATAGAAATATCCGTTATGGCGACGGCGGTCATGCTACTCGCCGCTTCTTACGCTTCAGCCGCCGGCAAGATAGTCACCTTTGACCCCTCATTAAAATTAGCCGACAGAAAAAGCGAAATAGAAAGCATCGGGGGCAAAGTTACAAAAGAACTACACATTATAGACGCGATTGCCGCGGACTTCCCGGACAACGTAAAAGACGCCAGCATCTATTCCCTGAACGGCGTCAGGAACGTGGAGGAAGATAAATACCTTAAATGGATAGAAGAAGCCCCCTCGGCTCTTCCCCTCTCCTACGTTGACGACACCCTCAACCGGATAAAAGCCGGAGAATCCGGCGCGCTGGAATTAGCCACGGCGGACCCCGTCATAACCCCCGAAGAAAAAGAGATCCCCTGGGGCGTTAAACGGGTCAACGCGGCCGGCGCCTGGAACTCCACTATGGGCAAAGGCGTAAAAGTGGCCATAATCGACACCGGCATGGATTATAACCATCCGGACCTCTCCGAGCATTATGCCGGCGGGTATAACGCCGTAGATACCGGCGCCTTGCCGATGGATGACCACGGCCACGGCACCCATGTATCCGGCACCATCGGCGCGATAAGGGACGCTAAAGGCGTGGCGGGCATAGCTCCGAACGCAAAACTTTACGCGGTCAAAGTTCTCGACGCCGAAGGCAGCGGCTCTTATTCCGGCATTATAGACGGAATACAATGGGCCGTTGACAATAAGATCCAGGTGATCAATATGAGCCTCGGCGGCGGCAGCGGCACCCCGGCGATGGCGAACGTTATGAAGGCGGCCGACAAAGCGGGCGTCACCATAGTCTGCGCGGCCGGCAACGATTCGGGGCCGGTGAACTATCCGGCTAAATACCCCGAAGCGATAGCGGTCTCGGCGTCCAATTCCTCCGACAAGATAGCGTCTTTCTCATCGAGGGGATCCGAGATAGCGTTTATAGCTCCGGGCGTTAACATCTACTCAAGCTATACGGACTCCGCCTATAAGACCATGTCCGGAACCTCAATGGCCTCTCCCCACGTGGCGGGCCTGGCGGCTCTTGCGGTCGCCTCCGGCGCCGACACTCCCGCTAAGGTGCGGGCGGCTCTAAAAAAAGCCGCCACCCCCCTCGGCCTGAAACCGGTAGAGGAAGGCGCGGGAATGATAGACGCGGCCAAGCTTGTAAAATAAGCGAATACCGTTAACTACAGGATTAATAAAACAAATCAATACTGGTCCTGCGGTTCATTGAAAGATACTGTTAAAAAAAATATAAGAAGCCCCGCTGAGTACTTCCGCGGGGCTTCTTATTTCAGCGCAAGCGACTATTTGCGGCTACCAGCCGGAATTCTCCCCGGTCAACTGGCCCAGCCGTTCCTCCACGATCTTATCCTTATTGGCTCTCCTGGTCTCCAGATTTTTCTTTAGTTTAGCCAGGTCCTTTTCCATCATCTTCACCCTGGACTCCTGCCCTTTCAGCCGCAGATCGAAAAGTTCGGCCACTTTGACTTTGAGCTCCGCCTTTATCCCCGCCTTCTCGGCATCGGCGGCCTTATCGTACTTGATAGATAGTTCTTTGGCGCCGAATTCAAGGGAAATAGCGCGAACGACGTCCTTGATGAAATTCTCATCTTTTTCCATTCTGGCCGCGCCAAGCGCGCGATTGGCCATCATGAGAACCATCCTGTATTTAGGCTGGGCTATATTTTTAAGTTCCGCCAGCTTGCCGGCGAAAGCGGGATCGTGTTTTTTTATAACCGAAAGGATCTCTTCCTCATTCACGTAGCCGCGATTGTCGCCGCGCATTCCATTCCCCTTCTCCAGTCCGCCGAAACCACGCTGTTTGCCGGACATCCCCCTGTTATCCTGGCCGCCGGGACCGCGCTGATCATTATTCATTCCTCTGTTATCCTGACCGCCGGGACCGCGCTGATCGTTCTGAAAACTCTCATTTTCCTCCACATCGGCCCCCTCACCGGTTTGAGCCGCCGAGTAAACTGCGGGCACAATCGCCAAAACGACAATCCCAAACAACATAACCAGTTTCTTTTTCATAACATTCTCCTTATCCTAATCCGAATTTTATGGAGATTCGGCCTCATGTCCGCTCCATAAAAACTCCCGATGCCGTGTTGAAAACTCTTGATACGGAGGCTGCGCATATATCGGCCCTGGGAATCGCCATGGAGGTTTTCACACATAACTTACCAATAAGTGCCGCTCCGGACCGTAATTTCCATGTTAAGCCGTTTTCTCAGTTTCCTGTTCTTTTTGATTCTCAATATCCGCGCAGCCATAATCAAAATCGGCGGCGGATGAATAAGCCATGTCGTCCTGCAGGTTGTAAATTCCGTATTCCACACTGTCCAGACCCGCATCGATATCGGTCTTCCAGGCCGCCGTCCCGCCTCTGAGTCCGGCAGCCTGGAACGTGAACAGGAACAGCGCCGTAAAAGCGCCCGCCGCCGCGGCGCGCCTGAAACCGGCCAGGAACCGAGCCATGAGGGGCTTCGAACCGGCAGCGAGGACCAATTCCTCCGCGTTAAACTCCGGGGCCTGCGGTTTGAAAGCGTAAAAGCCTTCCGACAAACATTTAAGCGCGGCAAGATCGCCGGCGCATGAGGCACAGCCCCCTATATGCGCTTTCAATTCCGCGGCGCGGCCTTCCGGCAGTTCGCCGTAAAAGTAGAGAATGGTTTTTTCTTTATATCCGCAATCCATAAACTGTTCCTTTTACCGCCTCTAACTATTACAACGTTCTGCCGGGGTGTTTTATTGCAATGGCCGCTTCCTTAAAGCTCGGACCGCAGTCTTGCCACGGCCCTCGACATGCGCGCCAGGGCCGTGCCAATGGGCACTCCCAGAATATCGGCGATCTCGTTAAACGGCAGGCCGGAATAATGCCGCATCAGGAAAACTTCCCGCTGTTCGGGAGAAAGGCGGTCAAAAGCCGCTTGAACCGTGCCGGCGCGCTCCGCCCCCTCCAGGATCCCGTCCGGCCCCGGTTCCGGAGAGGCCAGCGTGTCGGCCAGGGAAAGCCTGTCCTCCGCGGCGGAGTCCAGCGAGTCTTCGCGGCGGCGGGAATCGGAACGGAAATGATCCATTACCGCGTGATGAGCCACTGTAAACAGCCATGCGGAGAACTTGTCGCGTTCACCATAAGAAGCCAGCTTTTTTATCACCCTGATAAAAACTTCCTGTAAAAGATCATCGGACGCGTCACGGTCGCGGGAAAGCTTGACGAGGTACGCATAAAGCGGCTCTTTGTACCTGTTTATCAACCGGTCCAAAGCGGCGGCATTACCGTCCTTAAAGGCCTGTACCAGCTCCGCGTCCGTTTTCTCCGTGTTTTTGTCTTCGCCGGTCATAATTTCATATTATTAGACTATATTATACATCCGCTTGACATGAGAAAAACAATCCTCCGCGCTCTCTTATTCCGCACTTTGCATTTTACATTCTGCATTTTGCCCTTACATTCCCGCGCCGCAGCGCCCTCGGGGGCCTACCGGCTTTACCTGGACGGCAATCTATCAAAAGCGTCGGCGGCCTATATGGAGCTGGCCGCGGCCGACCCCGGAAACATCACCCCTCTCATGGACGCGGCCATGGTTTACAAGCAATTGGGCCGCTACGCCGCCGGAGCCGGGGCGCTTGAAAAAGCGCTTGATATCGACCCCTACCAGAGCGATATACTCGCGGAACTAGGCTGGCTTAAATTCCACCAGGCCGATTATGAAGGCGCCCAGATCTGTTTTGAACGGGCTTTGCGGATCCAGCCCCTGCACACCCGGGCCACCCTGGGGCTGGGCACCGTCTATTCGAACCTCGGCGACAAAGAGAAAACGATGGAATATCTAGACCGTTACCGGCGGCTGCGCCCAGAGTTCGCGGGGGTGGACTACATTATGGCGTGGAATTTCATGAATTTTAAGATGTACCGCGAAGCCCAGGAAAGCCTGGTGGAGGCTCTGCGCAAGGATGCGGCGTTCATCGAAGCGCGCCTGCCGCTGGCGGGCATTTACGCGCGGGAAGGCAAACTCAACGAAGCCTGGAACCAGTATTACCGCGTCCTTGACTACGCGCCCAACCATCCCATCGCCTCCAAAATGATGCGGGTTCTGGAGGGAAAGCTTTCAAAACAACCGGAGGAGATCCGCCCGCCTTTCAGGATCGTTAAACCGCTGAAGATGGAGCCCGTCCCGGTGCTTGACGAACTGACTGGCGCGGTAAAGGTCCGGGTGGGCATAGGCACCGGAAATACCGGCAAGCAGGGCCGGAACAATATTTTCAAATTCAAATCTTACGAAGGCCTGATAGTCCGCGGCAAGGCCAGCGGCAAAGTGTACGCCAGCATCCCCGCGGACGAGGCCTGGACGGCTGTTTACGAGGACGGAAAAATTTCGCTGAAAGATCCGAAAGGCACGGTTTACGGGAACTTCACCGGCGCGCTGCTCATCAGGTCCGCAAACCTGAAACACGGCACCGTCATTTTCGAGAACCCCGGAAAATCCAAAAATCCATACTTCCGATATTCCGACCGCGAATACCGCGGCATTATGGAAATCTACCCGATAGCCGGACGGGGCATGGGCGTGGTCAACGTGGTGGATATGGAGGTTTATCTGCTGGGCGTGGTTCCAAGCGAAATGTCTTCGCAGTGGCCTTATGAATCACTTAAAGCCCAGGCTGTGCTGGCGCGCACGCAGGCCATCATCAGGAGGGCGCACGGCGGCACCCACAAGGCTGACGGCTACCATATGTGCGACGGCCAGCACTGCCAGGCGTACAAAGGCGTTATGACGGAGGCAAACACCACCGACCGGGCGGTGCTTGAAACGGAGGGAGAGCTGCTGACATATCACGCTAAGCCCGCCTACACTTTTTACCATTCTAACTGCGGCGGCTATATCCAGGCATCGGGGGAGGTCGGGGGCTGGGGAGATTCTCCGTACCTGACCACGCACCAGGACCTGCCCGACGACATGGCCAAACCGATTGACACGCCTTGGAAATTCCATCAGTGGATAACCGGCAACCCTCCCGCCAACTGCAATTATCCCGGAAGAGTGCGGGCATCCGAATTCCGCTGGCTCCGGATCATCAGGCACAAAGATATGGAGTTCCGCATAAACAGGGACTACAATATCGGGACCCTGCTGGATCTGATCCCTCTTAAGCGCAGTCCGTCGGGCAACGTTAATTCCATAAGGATCGTGGGGGCAAAAAAAACCGTCACGGTGGAACGGGAACATCTGATACGCAATATCCTGGGTTTCAGCTCCATAAAAAGCACGCTGTTCTTTATAGAAGTGAACCGTTTTAAGAGCGGAAAGATACGCAACTATTGGATCTACGGCGGCGGGTGGGGACACGGGATAGGGATGTGCCAGTCGGGCGCGGCCGGCATGGCCGGTAAATACGGCAAGAACTACCGCGAGATAATAGAATTTTATTTCCCGGACACCAGGATAAAGAAAATAAGATACGTTAAGAAGAAACCGGCGGCGGCGCCTAAACCAAAAACCCGGCAGCCGGCGGAATCCTCCGCCGTACAGCGATCCGCCATTCCAACCTCCGTGTCCCAGACGTCAACGACAACCGCCGCCGGACAATAGCCCTTTAAAAAAGAAAAGGCCCTTTACGCTAAAGGGCCTTCGCTTACGAACTACAGCGAACGAGTTATTTGCGTTTCGCTTTCTTCGCGACTTTTTTCTTCGCGACCACTTTCTTTGCTTTCTTAGCCATTAGTTCCTCCCTTTCATTACTGACATTATTAATACTACTAGGTGAGTTTACCTCATGCGTTAAGAAAAAGCAATGGTTTTTTTATTTTATTATTTTATTTCCCAGGCGTCGGGGCCCGAGAGCAGTGTTTCCAGCTCGTTATCCTTCGTATCTCCGATAGCCGCTACCTGATCATAGTACAGCTCCTCGTAAGAAGGCTTCTCCCCGGCCCTGAACACTCCGACCGGTATCGGGAACTCCGGCGCCTGGAAACCGCTTACCAGATACGCCATCTCGGCGCTGGTCTCGTCGTAAACTGCGACTTCGGCCGGGACGCTCCCGGGTTTGAACTCGATTATCTCCGCCCTGAAATTTACGAAGGTTATCCCCTTGTTTTTATTTTTTCCGAAGACCAGCGGCTTGCCGTGCTCCACCCTGATAACAAGATCCTCTTTCTTTTCCGGATCTTTAAGCGTGTCGAATTCTTTATCGGTGAACGGCACGCATTTCTGCAGCACCTCCACGAACGCGGTGCCTTTGTGTTTTGCGGCGCGCTCAAGTATGGCGGCATTTCCGGCCATATCGGTGTCGATACCGCGCGCGACGAACGTGCAGTCCAGGCCTACGGCGAACCGCGCCGGGTTGAACGGGAAGTCGATCGTTCCCATGGGGGTGGACTTGGTCTTCGCGCCCAGCAGCGTGGTGGGGCTGGCCTGGCCTTTGGTCATCGCGTAGATCCGGTTGTTGAACAGCACGATCTTAAGACCGATATTGCGGCGTATGGCATGCAGCATGTGGTTTCCGCCGATGGAGAGCCCGTCTCCGTCTCCGGTGACCACCCAGACGGCAAGTTCCGGGTTCGAGAGTTTCACTCCGGAAGCCACGGCGCAGGCGCGGCCATGGATGGAATGGAAACCGTAGGTGTTTACATAATACGGGAAGCGGCTGGAACAGCCTATCCCCGAAACCACCACGTATTTCTCGTGCGGCAGACCCATGCCGGCCATGGCCTTCTGAAGCTGATTCAGGATTGCGAAATCACCGCAGCCGGGGCACCACTTGACCGGCAGGGTGGAGGCGAAATCTTTAGCGGTAAGTTTGATGTTTTCCATTTGGTTTAATTCCCCCTCAGGATCTCTTTTATCTTGGCCAGCACTTCATCCGCGTTAAGCGCCTGGCCCTGCATCTTATTGAGGCCTATCGGTTCCAGCGCGTAGGCCGCGCGCAGCATCATCCTGAACTGGCCGAAATTTTCCTCCGGCACCAGGATCTTTCTGAACCTGCGCATCACGGTTCCCAGGTCCGGCGGAAGCGGATTCATATACCTGACGTGCGCGGATGAGACCTGCAGACCGGTCTTCCTGGCTTCGTTCACGGCCTGGGTGATGGCGCCGAAAGTGGAGCCCCAGCCGATAACCAGCAGTTCCCCTTCAGCCGCGCCGTACACCTTGGTCGGGGGGATTTCCGCGGCCACTCTGGCCACTTTTTCGGCCCTCAGTTTGGACATAATCTCATGATTTTCCGGGTCATGGCTGACGGTGCCGGAACCGTCGGTTTTTTCCAAACCGCCGATCCTGTGCTCATAGCCTTTCAGGCCGGCATACGCCCAGGGACGGGCAAGGGTCTCGGGGTCCCGCCCGTAAGGTTTGAAGCGCTCCGGCTCCGGCAACGGCGGAATTTCGAATTTGGGCAGTTCTCTCAGTTTCGGTATCCGGAACGGCTCGGAGCCGTTCGAAAGATAGGCGTTTGTGAGCACTATGACCGGGGTCATATATTTTACGGCTATCCGCGCGCCTTCAAGCGTGGCGGTAAAGCAATCCGCCGGACTTGTGGCGGCCAGTACCACCAGCGGAGACTCTCCGTGGCGGCCGTAAACGGCCTGCAGGAGATCCGACTGTTCCGTTTTAGTAGGAAGCCCGGTAGAGGGGCCGCCTCTCTGCACGTTCACTATTACCAGCGGCAATTCGCTGATAACGCCAAGCCCCGTGGCCTCCACTTTAAGGGAGAGGCCGGGGCCGCTGGTGCCGGTGGACGCCAGACAGCCCGCGAACGCGGCGCCGATGGACGAACAGATCGCGGCGATCTCGTCTTCGGCCTGATAGATCACCACGTCGTTGGCCTTATGCTTGGCCAGCGTCTGGAGAATCTCCGTAGCCGGAGTGATGGGATAGGAACCGTAGAAAAGCTTTCGCTTCAGCAGCTTAGCGGCTGTTATGAGCGCGTAAGCGGCCGCCTCATTGCCGGTAAGATTCCTGTATTTTCCGGGAACTACGGGGCTTTTCTTTATTTGGAACCTGGCGTCGAACATCTCCGTGGCCTCGGAATAGGCATAGCCCGCCGCAAGGACCTGATGATTGGCTTTGGCCAGTTCCGGAGTTTTTTTAAACTTGGTCTTTATCCAGTTGATGGTGGGCTCTATCGGCAGGTCGTACATCCAGTACATGATCCCCAGCACATAAAAATTTTTACATTTCAAGATCTGCGCCTTGGTAAGTCCTGAATCCTTTAGCGTGCTCTCCGTAAGGGTGTTCACCGGGATGGCCAGAACTCTGTAGTTCGAAAGTGTCCCATCCTCCAGAGGATTGGAAGAGTAACCCGCCTTTTCAAGGGCGGCCGGAGTAAACGCGTCGGAATTGGCGATTATTATGGAGCCTTTATCTATATTTTTTATATTAACTACCAGAGCGGCCGGATTCATGGCAATAAGCACGTTAGGTTTGGTACCGGGCGTCAGGACGGATTCATCGCCGAAACTTAACTGAAATCCGCTCACGCCTCCGATCGATCCCGCCGGAGCGCGAACCTCTGACGGATAATCCGGCAAAGTGCTGAGTTCATTACCGGCTATAGCCGTGGCATTGGCGAACTGATGCCCCACAAGCTGTATACCGTCGCCGGAATCTCCGGCAAAACGTATGGTTATGGAATCCAGTTCATTTATCTTTATTGGCTTTTTAGAAGGAGACTTATTCATTGTATACCTCTTTAAGAGCGCCGTTATATTGTTTAAAAAACTGGACTTGGCGCTTGGATTTATACTACAAATTATATAATAAAGGTTCAATCTGCGGCCGTCCGGCCGCCTAACTGACTAGCCGTCCAGCTGTCCAGCGGGCCGCTGATATTTTCCCGGAGGAAAAATGAAACTGCTTGAATACGAGGGCAAAGATATATTTGAAACCTATAAAATCCCGATCCAGGCCAGATTCGGCGTGGTAAGAATAGGAGACAGTATCGAAAGCGTAAAACTGGACGGCCCGGGGCCATGGGTTGTAAAAGCGCAGGTGCTGACGGGCGGCCGCGGCAAAGCCGGCGGCGTCAAAATAGCCCGCACAAAAGAAGAAACCCATACGTATATCAACAATATGCTGGGCATGAAGATCATAACCCACCAGACCCACGGAACCGCCCTCACGGTGGAGGAAGTCCTGGTGGAAACCGCCTGCGTGCCGGAACGCGAGATCTATATCTCAGTGGTCCTGGACCGCAAAGAAGCCGTCCCAATGATAATCGCCTCCGCGGAAGGAGGGATGTCAATAGAAGAACTGGCGCGAACCAAGCCCGAATGCATCATCAAAATGCCGGTGGACGTAAACACCGGGCTGCTGGACTTCCAAGCCAGGGAACTGGCCTTCGCCCTGAAAATACCCTGGCATAACTTCCGGGATTTCACCGCCGTGGCCAAGAGCATCGCTAAACTGTTCGTGGATTACGACGCCAGCCTGGTTGAGATAAACCCGCTGGCGATAACCAAAGACGGACGGCTGGTGGCCGTGGACGCCAAGATCGTAACCGATGACAACGCGCTGTTCCGCCATAAGGACCTGGAGGCCAAACCCGACCATGAGTCCTCCGAGATAGAAAAAGAGGCCAAAGCCATCGGCATCAACTATATAGGCCTGGATGGCACCATCGGCTGCATGGTTAACGGAGCGGGCCTCGCCATGGCCACCCTTGACACGGTAAAACTCGCGGGCGGCAGCGCCGCCAACTTCCTGGACGTGGGCGGAGGCGCCAACGTGGAACAGATCACCAAGGCCTTTCAGATCATCCTGAAAGACTCCAAAGTGAAGGCTATCCTGGTCAACATTTTCGGCGGGATAATGAAGTGCGATAATATCGCCCAGGGCATAGCGGAGGCGACAAAAAAAATAAAACTCCATGTGCCGCTGGTGGTGCGCCTTGAGGGAACGAATGTGAAAGAAGGCAAGGCAATACTTAAAAACTCCGGCATAAAGCTGGAACAGGCCGACTCCCTCTGGGAAGCCGCGCAAAAAGCGGTAAAAGCGGCCAAGAACTAACCTGGAATCTGGAGCTGTACACGGGATATTTTTATTATTGGAGAACGATTATGTCCATACTTTTAAATAAAAGATCAAAATTGGCGGTACACGGCATGACGGGAGCGCAGGGGTCGTTCCATTCCCAGTTGTGCCTGGAGTACGGTTGCAATATTGTTGCAGGCATAACTCCGGGGAAAGGCGGAACAAGGCACTTGAACATCCCCGTCTTTAATACCGTTAAAGAAGCGGTCAGGGAGGCCGGCGCTGACACTTCTCTTATTTTCGTGCCGCCGCCGTTCGCCGCGGACTCCATACTCGAAGCGGCGGAAGCCGGCATCAAGGTAATTATAGCCATCACCGAAGGCATTCCGGTGCTGGATATGGTGCGCGTAAAAAAACATCTAGGCCGCCTGGAGTTGGAAGGCCGCGGCGTAACGCTGATCGGTCCCAACTGCCCCGGCGTGATCACTCCCGGGGAATGCAAAGCGGGCATTATGCCGGGCTATATCCACAAAAAGGGGCATATAGGCATCGTATCCCGCTCCGGCACTCTTACCTACGAGGCTGTGTGGCAGCTGACCAGCCAGGACCTGGGGCAATCCACCGTAGTGGGCATAGGCGGAGACCCCGTGCAGGGAATGAATTTTGTGGACGTACTGAAACTGTTCGAAGCCGATAAGGATACCACCGCCGTGGTAATGATAGGCGAGATAGGCGGTTCCGCGGAGGAAGACGCGGCCCGCTTTATCAAAGCGCGCATGACCAAACCGGTCTTCGCCTTTGTGGCCGGCAAAACCGCGCCTCCCGGCCGCCGCATGGGCCACGCCGGAGCCATAGTGGAAGGGGCCTCCGGCACCCACGCCTCTAAAATTGCGGCCCTTGAAAAAGCCGGGGCCACCGTGGTGGAGAACCTCTCCCATATGGGCGAAACCGTGGCGGCAAAGCTTAAGGCGCCGGGGCAGAGCCGGAAAAAACAGGGCGGCGAAACAGCGAAGCGGGGAAATAAGGGATAGTATTTTTTAATTTCTTAAACCACTGACATCCGTTCGCCGCTCCGCTGATCGCCAGGATATTCATATTATGATAAAACGCTACAAGCTTGAGAACAATCAACTGATCCAGACAGAAACCGATGCGCCGCTGCTCTGGCTGCTGGTAGACCCCAGCGAAGACGAGAAAAAATGGGTTCTGAGCAACTTCAATCTGGACGAACATAACCTCACCTCGGCCTTTGATCCGGAAGAGCCCGCCCGCATGGAATTTGAGCCGGACCATCTGGAACTTATCTTTAAGCGCCCCAAGAACTATTCTTCCAAAGACCAATTCATGTTCAAAGTTTCCTCCATGGGTTTATTCCTGTTCAAGGACAAGCTGATCGTCGCCATCTCGGAGGATCTGCCTATCTTCTCCGGCAAGTATTTCAAGCATGTGACCGGCATAAAAGAAATATTCCTGAAACTTATTTACAACTCCATCTTCCACTTCATGGAGCACCTGAAAGTCATAAACATGATCGCGGATGAGATAGAGCGCAAGATCAACTCCTCAATGGAGAACAAGTACCTTCTGAACCTGTTCACGCTGGAAAAAAGCCTTGTTTACTACCTGAACGCCGTAAACGCCAACACCTACGCGATAGAGCGCCTTAAACACGCCTCGGAAAAAATTGGATTTTCACAGCGCAGCGTGGAATTTCTGGACGATATCATAATCGAGAATAACCAGTGCGCCCGTCAGGCGGAGATCTACTCCAACATCCTGGCCGGACTGATGGACGCCAGAGCCTCCATCGTCAGCAACAATCTAAACGTCATGATGAAGAACCTCAACGCGGTCGTCATCGCGGTGGCGGTGCCGAGTTTCTTCGCCGGAGTCGGAGGGATGTCCGAGCTCTGCACGGTCACCGGGATTTCAAACCCCCGGCTCGCGTTTTTGGCCTTCGTGACGCTAATGGCCGTGATCGGGCTCATCACCTACTGGGTCATAAAGCGGCTGGAAAAACACTAACCTGAAAAATTCAGTTGAATTTTTCCCTTCGCGGAGCTCAGGTGCGCTTCGCGCGGCATACAC
>MGVA01000058.1 GCA_001800245.1 Elusimicrobia bacterium RIFOXYA12_FULL_51_18
CGCTAGTAGCAGGGAGATTGGAAGGCTTTGACAATTTCACCTTAGGGCGTGCCTAGAACTGGTCTAGACAACCCCGCCTACTTTAGCAAGTTACCAAACCTATGGCCGGCCGGAGGGGGAAATAAGGAGAAGGGAGGATTCTCACCGTCAGTACTTCAGGGAAGAAATGCTGTCAAGGGGGGAAAATGAGGCGGAGTTGGCGCCGATAACGTACTCGATAGACCCTTCCAGGTCAGTGCGATGAAGGATGGCTCCGGCGGCCTGGAGGCGTGCCCGACAATCGGGCGCAGGATGGCCATAGTTGTTCCGGCCTACAGAGATAACGGCGTCATGCGGCTTCACCGCAGCCAAAAAAACATCGCTGGAGGAATATTGACTGCCGTGATGCCCAACCTTCAATACATCGGACTTTAGCTCGGAGCCGTAGGTAGTCACCAGATCAGCCTCAACATCCTCCTGCATGTCTCCGGTAAAGAGCATAGAGGTGTTCTGGTACGTGATCTTTAAAACTATGGAACAATCATTCAGGAACTGACCGGAACCGCTCATGCCAGGGCTGGAACAGGCGTTCAGCACCTTTACCTGAACTTCTCCGGCATCCCAGTCCAACATATCACCGGCCGAGGGATGAACAATATTCACGCCCATGGACTGAGCCTTAGCGCGAATAGCCTCGTCAACACTTGTTCCGGTATTGTCTGTCTGTGTGTCATAGAAATTGGCTACCGGGATATTGCTAAAAACATACTGTAGACCGGTATAATGATCGGCATGGGGGTGAGTCAAAACCACATTATCTATTTTGACCACGTTATGCTCGGACAGGAAGGCAGCCAAATAACCGGTCTTAGCTTTGGACGGACCGGCATCAATCAGCGCGTTATTGCCGTTAGGCAGTTCTATATAAGCGGCGTCGCCTTGCCCCACGCTGAGAAAGTACACTTTTAAGGGGCGTACCTGCCGCAGGGGATCGGTGACCAGAGTCCTGGTCGGATCGGGTAGCGAAATGGGGTCATTTACCGGGAGTATTGATTTGAGAGTATCAAAAGCGCCAGCATATAGTGGGACACTGGAGGGAAACGCTATAGTAGTAAAGAGGAATGCGGAGGCAATTAACGCTTTAAAGGTTCTGGTTGTCACAGTGGTCAGAGTTCTATGCGGCATGTTGTATCCACCCGTGCCTTACGGTCATTTTATTCACCATGGTGAATCCGGATTACGGTCCGGAGGTGGATACTCCCCAGCCTATCCCGGGGATTACATGGTAGTACAGGTTAGTTGATAACGGTCAATCCCGTAAGAGCCAAAAGACCCATACCCATATAGGCCCTTAGACCTAGGAGCCCTGTCCGACATAAGGTTTTCATGACGAAATTGACCGTTTGATAGGCATAGCCTCTGATACGGCACTGCCATAGGCTTGCCGATTTTGAAGCCGAGCCGAAGCGATGCGAAATGAGCAGGCTCCAATGAACCTGTAAGTTGAGCAGCGCGATGGCGCAGTAGGGGAAACCGCAATGCGGTGTCCACCTGTGGGTAAGCCCCGGAAAGGGTCCCGCAAAAAGCGGCAATTGCAGGCGAAATTGCTTATGTCGGACAGGCTCCCAGGGCACTCAAAGGGCGTTTGCTTGTACTGTACCTCCCCCTGCCGGACATAAAACATATAAGAATAAAATATCCCCAGCTTTATACGCGCATGGCGACAATAGACCCCAGCCCATCTCAAATGAATCTTGGGTAATTATGATAAAATCAATGATGTTACAGGAAGTCAGTGACCTCAGTTAAGGGAAAATACTTGTTTTTCAAAATAGTCACTGAGAAACCTGTGTGGACATTTGAGCATGACAAGTATAGCGGCGTTATCATATTTTTCTCACCCAAAAGCAATAACGGATCCGCATCATGAAAAAACACACCGGTGTGCCGGAATGGTCTAAAGGCGCGGTTTGGTACCAGATATTCCCGGAACGTTTTGCCAACGGAGATATATCTAACGACCCCGGGCCGGATAGTCTTGAGATACCAGCGCCCCCCGGCTGGAAAACTACTCCTTGGGATGCGGACTGGTACTCACTGGCTCCATGGGAGAAAAAAAGTTTTTTTTCATTCTTCCGATCCGTAGTTCATCGCCGGTACGGAGGCGATATCCAGGGCATCATTGACCGGCTGGGCCACATACAACGCCTGGGCGCGGATGCGATCTACCTCAACCCGGTCTTCATCTCTCCCTCCCACCATAAATACGATGGAGAAAGTTTTCACCATATAGACCCCCATTTCGGACCCGACCCGGAAGGAGACAAACGCCTTGTCGCGGCCGCCAGAGAAACGGAAGATCCGGCCACCTGGATCTGGACCAGAGCGGATAAACTGTTCCTCGAACTGGCGCGCAGGGTCCATAAACGCGGCATGAGAATAATTATAGACGGGGTATTCAACCATTCCGGACGCGGCTTTTTCGCGTTCCAAGACCTGCTGAACAATGGCCGCGACTCCCGCTACAGAGACTGGTACCGCGTGACCAGGTGGAACGCCGCAGGACCGGACGGCTTTATTTACCGGGGCTGGTGGGGAATAAACGGGCTCCCCGAATTTGCCCGCACCAGCGGCACTTTCAATGCCGGGTATAAGCGGTATCTTTTCAATATAACGCGCCGCTGGCTCGCACCGGACGGCGTAACGGCCTACGGGGCCGACGGTTTCCGGCTGGACGTGGCGGCCTGCGTGCCGCACGGTTTCTGGAAAGAGTGGCGCAAAGAGGTCCGGGCCATAAACCCGGACGCCTACCTGACCGCCGAGGTATCGGATATAGACCCCGCCTTTGTCAGCGGCGGAGAATTTCACGCGATGATGAACTATCCTTTCGCCTACGCGGTAACGGAATTTTTCGCCGACCGCAAAAACAGGAGCTCCTCGCTGGAATTCGACCGTTTGCTGGCCCGGCTGCGGAGAGCCTATCCGGAAGACGTCACCCACGCCATGCAGAATCTGATCTCTTCACACGATACGCCCCGCCTGAGAAGCATAATCTGCAACCCGGACCTGGCTATGGCCGCCCATCACGAGTATCATCGTAAGACTAAGGCGGAATTCAACCCCGGCTATGATTCCGGCAGAGGCGGCGAAAGGGAACGGAAAGTCCACATGCTGATAGCTGCTTTCCAGGCCCTATATATCGGCGCGCCGATGATCTATTACGGCGACGAATACGGCATGACCGGCGCAAACGATCCGGACTGCCGCAAGCCCATGCTCTGGCCGGACATCGAGTATGCCCGGGAATCCTTGCGCCCTGAACCGGGCTCTCGCAAGGAACCCAATATTCCGGATACCGGCCTCTTCAGGCACTATGAAAAATTCCTCGCGGCGCGCAAAACCTGCGCGGCGATACGCAAGGGCGGCTACAGAACGCTCTATGCCGAACCTGACGGCCATCTTTTTATTTTTGAACGCAAGCTGGGCACGCAAACCGCCGTCTGCGTTTTCAACGCCGGAGACACTTCTAGGAATATCGCCATACGCTGCGCGGGGATGCAGAAACCGAGGCTGCTTGCCGGCCACACCGCTTTTAATCATAAAGACGGCAGACTGAGTATTAAAATAGGCGCGCTGGAAGCCGCCGCGCTGGCAGACTAAAAGCGATAAGAGATATAATCATAAAAGATGAAAATCCCCGCGCTTTTTTTCACCGTACTGATCTTTCTCCAGGGGCCGGCCTCGGCGGCTCCTTCCAGAAGGATGGATTTTTATTCCAAATTGGACCTTCCCATCTACAGCGCCGCCATGCAGGCGCGCGCGCAGGGAAAGATCACGCCTTTATATATCGGAAGCGATAAAAGCTACGCGGCGGAATCGAAAGAGGTGAGGATCATAGGAAGATCTCTGAATGTCGGACTTGCCGTAGCCGCGCTTTTCCAACCCCTGGCCCCGCTTCTCGCGGCCGGTTTCCTCTTAGCGGCGGCATATAACGCCACCGCTCTTTTCTCAGCCGTTGCCTCAAAACCCGCACCCCGTTCCCAATGGACTTTTCTCGGATCGACGCCATGCGCACTAACAACAACCGCCGCGATAAACGGGACCTGCACGATTCCGCGATAGAGTTATTTGATAAAGCCGGGAACCTGATCATCGTAGGGAAACTGGTGGATTTTTCCATGTCGGGCGCCTCTTTCCGCGCCGAACAGACCCTGGCCCTGGGCGGGCAGATCCGCGCGCGTCTGAGGCTCCTGGAGGAAGGAACGCTGGACATCTCCGCCCGCGTGGTCTGGAGCCGCGAGGAACCCGGCACCAACCTCTATGGCATCAAGTTCGACTCCATTGAAACCGTGTATCCCACGGGAGAATTAAAACGGCCGTTCACCTGAATTTTACGGAGGATATAGCATGAAAACCAAAGATCCAAAACGGGACGGCGCCAAAAGGATAGCCATCCTGGGAGCGGGAAACATAGGCTCATCCATCGCACGGGGCCTGGTCGCTTCCGGCCGCTACCGCCCGGCTGACATAACCCTGACCCGCCGCCGCGCCGAATTGCTTGAACCTTTCAGGCAGGGAAAATTCGACGTGCTTTTCGACAATCGCGAGGCCGTGAAAAGCGCGGCGATAATAATACTTGCCGTGGGGCCGCAGCAGTTGGAGAACCTGGTAAAAGAAATACGTCCCGCGCTTATCGAAGACAGACATATGCTGATCTCAATAGTTTCCGGAGTGACCACGGAACAGATAGCGGGCTGGGCAAAAAAGAAAACGAACATAGTACGAGCGATGTCCAACACCGCAATCGCCATACGCGAAGCCATGACCTGCCTTTGCGCCGCCCCGGAAAGCCGCGGCGCACTTCAGGAAGCCAAAGATATTTTTGACGCGCTGGGAAAAACATTGATAATAAGCGAGGAGCTTATGCTTTCAGCCACCGCGCTGGCCGGCTGCGGAATAGCGTTTTTTTTGCGCGCGATACGAGCGGCCTCTCAGGGGGGAACGCAGATAGGTTTCCATTCGGACGAAGCCCTGCTTATGGCCGCGCAAACGGCAAGAGGCGCCGCTTCGCTGCTTTTGAGTTCGCAAAGCCATCCGGAAAGCGAAATAGACAAGGTTACCACTCCGTGCGGCTGCACCATCGAAGGCCTCAACGAGATGGAGCATCACGGCTTCAGTTCGGCGATGATAACGGGGATAGTCACTTCTAACGAGAAGGCCGCGCGCCTTTTCAAAAAAGGCCGATCCTGACTTCTTCCCGGGTCAGACGGCGGAACCGGCCCGGCTGGAGCTCGCCCAGCTTAACAGGACCGAACGCCACGCGTTTAAGCTGGGTAACCTCATGCCCCAGGGCTTTAAAAAGCCTGCGTATCTCGCGGTTCCTGCCTTCATTAAGCTCCACTGTCAGATGGGATTCTCTGTGACTGGCCTTGCGCAGGATTATGCCGGCAGGCTTTAGCAGTTCTCCCTGGTCCATGACCCCGGCTGAAGCTTTGCGGAGATCTTCGTCTGTAAAACAGCCGGTAACGGTCACAATATAGGTGCGCAACACGGAGTTGGCCGGGTCGGTAAGGTAGGCGGAAAGCCTTGTATCGTTGGTCAAGATCAGCAAGCCGGTGGAAGCCATATCAAGACGGCCCACAGGATGAAGCGTCCTGAATTCAGGGGGAAGCAGATCGAATACCGTGCGCCGTCCTTTCTCGTCGCTGGCGGTGGTAACCACGGACCTGGGCTTATTAAGCATAATAGTCAGCCATTCGTCTTTGCGCATCAATTTCCCGTCCACCGTGAATTTGTCTTTTTCCGGCGAGACCTGGAACATGGGATCCCGCACCGTCCTTCCGTTGACCTGCAGGCGGCCCTCCCGCACCCAGGCACAGGTCTGGCTGCGGGAAGCCACCCCCAGTTTGGACAGGGCGCGCTCCAGGGGAACCTTTCCGAATTCAATAGTCATATGGGGAATAGTGGCAGCCGCCCGGCGTAAACCAAAAGCATAAGGACTTTCCGCAAACTTTTTCTCACAGCGGCTATCTCATCTCTCACCCAGCTTTATATCGATCGGCGTCAATCCGGCTTTACCAGCGACTACGGCCAGGTTAAGTTTTACTATTTCAGAAGCGTAGCCCCAGGACAAAACATCCAGTGTATCGCAGGCTTTATGGTAGCAAGGGTTGTGGGCTTCCCAGTGCTCTATCGAAAGATAGGTGGGAATACCGGCTTCAAGAAAGGGCACGTGGTCGCTGCCCCAGGCGGGAGTGGCGATGTGCGGTTTGAGAGTGGTGTAAGTTGTCGCCAGGGCGCTTACCCATTCCGCGTGCTCAAGATATTCCTTGTTCGTCTCAAGCTCCACCACTCCGTCCTTGTTCCAGGAGATCATGTCCATGTTAATGACCCAGGCCAGCCTGGACATCAGGCCGTTTTTTCTCAGCTCCTCCGCGCAGGCGTACCCTCCTATAATTCCGTTTTCCTCTCCGTTGGCGGCGACAAAAACAAACGCGTGGTCCGAATTATAGCCCGCAAGCACCCTGGCCATCTCAAGGACTCCGGCGGCGCCGCTGGCGTTGTCATCCGCGCCGGCATTCTCATAGCCGACCGAATCCATATGCCCTATAACAAGGATGATCCTGGAGCCAGGCGACGCGCCGGCCCTGCTGCCTATGATGTTACACTCCTTATCGAATTTTCTGACCTTGTAGCAGTTCCTTTCCACCTTCAGGCCAAGCCCCTTAAAAAAACCCGCTACGGCATCCATCGCCAGCTTATTTCCGGAGCCGTTCTTAAGATCCAGCTGAGCCGCGCTCCTCTTGCCGGCATAAACAAGCGTTTCGGCATAATTCTTAAGTTGAACGCCGCTGACCTTCGCAAGAAGGGCCCGGACTTCAGGGCGGGACGCCTCGCTTACCTTAAAACCGGCGGGAGCGTTGTACACCTCGTCCATGGTGACGATTCTGAGCCCGGACTTTATATCGGCGGGCAGCGAAGCGTAGTCGGAAGTGAGCCGCACTATCAGCGTGCGCCCGCGCTTATAAGCGACAACGGAGAATTTAGCGAGGGTTTCAAGGAAACCCGGGTCCTGGGACCGGGCCAGATACAGCTCTCCTGAGGACGTAAGGGTGATCCCGGACGCGGGGAGGGGGATTGGAACTCCGGCGGAAAAAACCTGGCCGGACATAAACAACAGTAATGCGGCTGAAGCATATCGTGTGTACATCGTTAAAATCATAACATCTCTTTAATACGACGCTCATGGGCACAAGGGCCCGGAATTTTTTAGGCCCCGCCGCGCCCCTGTTGGCACATGTGCTACTTTTTGATTCCTTCCAGGTCCAGAACAAAGGCGTATTCAAGCGCGACCAGTTTGATGGCTTCGAAACGGCCAGATTTACCGCCGTGGCCAACGTCCATATCGGTCTTGAGCAGGAGGATATTCTTATCCGTCTTCAGGGCGCGCAGCTTAGCCACCCACTTGGCCGGCTCCCAGTACTGGACCTGAGAATCGTTAAGGCCGGTGGTCACCAGGATATTGGGATAGGCCTTCTTCTCTACATTGTCGTATGGGGAATAGCTTTTGATGTAATCGTAATATTCCTTGACGTTAGGATTGCCCCATTCATCGTACTCGCCGGTTGTAAGCGGGATATTGGGATCCAGCATCGTGGTCAGAACATCCACAAAAGGAACGGCGGCAATGACTCCGTTATAGAGCCCCGGCGCCATGTTCAGCACCGCCCCCATCAGAAGCCCGCCGGCCGAACCGCCCTCGGCGTAGATGTGTCCGGGGTTGGTAAAACCCCGGCCTATCAGATACTGCGTGGCGTCTATAAAATCGTAAAAAGTGTTTTTCTTTTTGAGCTGACGGCCGTCTTCATACCAGCGCCGGCCCAGCTCGGAACCGCCGCGGATATGGGGCACGGCATATATAAAGCCGCGATCAAGCAGCGACAGCCGCAGCGAACTGAAGTCCGGATCGGTGCTGTAGCCGTAGGAGCCGTATGAATAAATAAAAACCGGATTATTGCCGGCGGCAAGATTCAGGCCCTTTCGGTAAACGATGGACATGGGCACCTTTTCTCCATCCCGGGCACTAAACCAGAGCCGCTCCGACACATAATCCTCCGGTTTGAAACCGCCCAGCACTTCCTGACGCTTCATAAGCACGCGTCCCCTGGCCGGCATATTGTAATCGTAAACAGACTCGGGAGTGGTCATGGATTCGTAATTGAAGCGCACCGTATCCGTCTTATACTCGAAGTTCTCTCCCAAGGCCACCGTATAGGCCGGCTCATCGAAGGGCACCAGATGTTCTTCTTTACTCCGACGGTTGATGATATGCAGCCGGCCAAGGGCGTCCTTTTGCTCTTTAAGAACCAGCCAGTTCTCAAACACAGCCACATTTTCCAACAACGTGTCGTCCCGATGCGGGATTAGATCCGTCCAGTCCGTTTTTCCGGTTTTATCCGCGGGGCAGACGGAAAGCTTGAAATTCCTGGCGTTATCGTTATTGGTGATATAGAACACGCCGCCTCCATCCTCAACATCGTACTCAAGTTTAGGCTGACGGGGATAAAATATCACCGGTTCAACTCCGGGCTTGTCCGCGTCTACCAGGCGGTATTCCGTGGAAAGAGTGGCCCCGGTCCGTATAAATATATATTTATCGGTGATTGATTTTGAAATTCCCAGTTCAAAGGTTTCGTCGGGCTCAAAATAGACCTCGGGATCCTTTACAAAACCCAGTTCGTGCCGAAGAACACGGTTCCATCGCAAAGTTTCCGTATCCTGTTTGACATAGAAAAGCGTCTTATTGTCGTTGGCCCACTCCATATTGCCGGCGGTATCCGGCAGCTTTTCTTCGTACACTTTGCCGGTATCAAGATCCTTGAAATAAACGGTGTAAAAACGGCGCCCCTTGGTGTCAACTGCAAAAGCGATCATCTTATGATCGGGACGGATGGAGGGAAACCTGACCTGGCAGTACGCCTGGCCTTTGGCCAGTTCGTTTACATCCAGCAGGATCTCTTCTTTAGCGTCCAGGGAGCCCTTTTTACGGGCATAGATGGGATACTCAAGGCCCTTTTCGTACTTTTTGTAATAATAGTAACCGCCATACCCGAATGGGACCGAGGAATCATCTTCCTTGATGCGGAACTTCATCTCGGTAAACAGCTCGGACCGCAACGGCTCGGTATGCTTCAACGCGGCGTCGGTGTAATTATTTTCATCCTCCAGGTATTTAATCACTTTGGGATCTTTCCGGTCGCGCAGCCAATAGTAATCGTCCACGCGGATGTCGCCGTGTTTTTCAAGCTTGTAAGGGATCTGTCCGGCTTTTGGCGGTTCTACAGCCCCGGCAAAACCTCGAAGGCCGAGCATAAAAACGGCGAGTCCCAACACCGCGGAATATTCGTGATGGCTCATTCTGTCTCCATTGCTTTTAAAATCCGGCAAACGATCCTTCAATGCCGGCACTCCGTCATATTCCCATGCGCGCGAGGATCATGCAGATCTCGTTGGTTATTTCCACCAACTGGGGGTGGGACGCCTCGAAACCTTTTACGGAATATGCGATACCCGAGATGGAAAGATTTTTCCGTTCCAGGCTTTTGTTTGCCCGGGTGGCTTCGTGTGCGGCGGTCTCGGTGAAGTGGGCGATGCTTCGCGCGTCGTCTATCCGGGATTCCGGCAGGGCTGAAAGTTCCGCCTTAAGTTTACTCAGAAGGGAAATCAGCTCTGCCTTCTCTTTGCCGTCACCCGCCTGGATCTTGGAGATCGCCGACTCTATCTTCGAAAGTGTTTCTTTTATCACAAACCCTCCATCCGCGCTGTTTGAGCTATTCTATAATTTTTCGCGCGAAGAATACCCGCATAACTTACGCCGCGCCGCGCGGAGAGGTTGGAAATCGCGCGCGCGGACTTCTTTAGCCGGATGCTTTCTTTTGAGGTTTCTTTTTTTGTAGCTTATAAGTATGGACTTCAAAAAAGTGGAACTTATCTGCACCGGCTCGGAGCTGGTCTCAAGTAAAAACAACCGCTACGTACCGCTATTCGCGGCCAAGCTCCGCCCGCTGGGCTTCAGGATATACCGAGAGCATTCGGTCGGAGACGACCTAAAAGCCATAGCTAGAATCGTTAACTGCGGCCTCGATAACGCGGATCTGGTGATCACTTGCGGCGGCCTGGGCCCGACATTCGACGACCTCACCCGGCAGGGCCTCGCCAAAGCTCTGGACCGAAAACTGGTCTATTCCAAATACGCAGAACAAATACTTAAAGCCGATTATAAGCTGTCCGAATTGCCGCCGAATTTCAAGAACCAATGCCTTATAATCGACGGGGCAAAAATGGTGGAGAACGCCAACGGCACCGCCTTCGGCCAGATAATCACGCTGGCCAAAAAAATGATCATCGTGCTGCCCGGTCCCCAGAACGAGTGGACGCCGATGTTCGACGGTTTCATAACCGACGCGATAAAGGAATTTTTTAAAGTCAGGGAAGGGACCGTGCAAACCCTGCGCCTAAAGATCGCGGATCTTTGGGAGGTGCAGACCGAGAAACTTCTTGAGCCCGTTATGCGTAAATTTCACGACGCCGACTATACCATCCTGGCCGGCCCCAATATCGTGGAATTCAGCTTCACCGTAAGCGGTCAGACATCCGCCGAAACCGGGGAAAAGCTATCGGCCATGGAAAAAGCCTGCAGGAAAATCCTGGGAGACAGGATTTACGGCACCGGGGAAAACACTCTTGAAGGAACGGTCGGCGCTCTGCTGAAAAAGAAAAAGGCTACCGTAGCCCTGGCGGAGTCATGCACCGGCGGCGCGGTCGCGGACGCGCTTACCGATGTTCCCGGCAGCTCGGCCTATTTTTGCGGCGGTGTGACCGCCTATTCCAATAGGGCCAAGACGGAGATCTTAGGCGTAAAAAAAAGCACCTTACAAAAGCACGGGGCGGTATCCGCCGAATGCGCGGCCGCGATGGCTGAACAAGCCCGAAGCCTTTTCAAAACCGATTACGCGGCCGCCGTCACCGGCATAGCGGGCCCGGACGGAGGAACCGAAGAAAAGCCGGTGGGCCTGGTCTATTTCGCCGTGGCCGGCGCCGGAATGAAAACCCGGACTTTTACCCGTAATTTCCGCAGTACGCGCGCCCAGATCAAGCGTTGCGCCGTAAATTTTATTTTAGACGCTTTAAGAAAAATCATACAATAACATTAGTCGCAGGCCGCAAGTTATCGAAAAATGATATTAAAGCTTGTAATTTTTCATGGCTGCTGTTTATGTCTGATAACCTATGGCATGGCATACATGATCCCGCGGCCAACTGCAAAGAACTACTGTTATATAGGAGATATTACATGAAAAAGATACAGATTCTGGCCCTTACGATCGGATATATTCTGGCTTTCGGCTACTACGGCTGTAAGAAAAAAGAAACTCCCGCGGCGGGCGCCCGGGCCCTGGAAGCATCAGTACAAACCGAAACCCCTGGAACAACCCCGGCAACCTATGCCAAAAATGGAGCCTATTTCAAACTACCCGACTATAAAGGCGGAGATGTGGACCTTGCCGCGTACTCCGATAAACCGGTAATGCTGATGTTCTTCACCGAAACCTGCCCTTACTGCCGGAAAGCCGCTCCTTTCATAAAAAAGATGAACGACCAATACGCATCAAAAGGCCTTAACACCCTCGGCATATGCGTAGAGGACGCTCCCGCATCGGCCGCCGGATTCGCCAAAGCTTTCGACCTGAACTTCCCTATCGCCTACAAGGGCCGCGACGTGGCCACGCAGTACAGGACACAGGGGGTGCCCTACATCTTCCTGCTTACAAAAAAACACATAGTCCACAATGTCTGGGCCGGCTACGATGAATCGTTCGACAAGGATATCGTAAAAGGCATTGAGGATATAATAAAGTAGTTTTTTACCTATGTCCGTCACAATACTAAAAGGCTCCATCCTGATACACCGCGTCTTCGACGTGGGAGGGGAGATACTTCTTGCCAGGGCGGAGGAACTTCTGAGCGAAGATTCTAAACGCCTCAAACTGACCACCGACACCAGGAAGGCCATCATCATCCAGGATGCTCCGCTGAAAGTGGAACTGGGAGAGGGCGTAATGGAGATAAACGCCGCGCAACTGCCGGTCAAAACTTTCGCGCGGGTGTGGGGTTACGGCGTCATATCCATCACCCTGGAACTGACCATTCCCTCCGGGACCTCGTGGGCCGGCCTGGTGAACCTGGCCAGCGGGATAGAAACCTCCGAAGACGTGCACAAAGCCGCGGTATCCGCAAAGGACACTCTTAAAAAACGGATCCTGGCCGCTATCAGGAAGCCGACCGAGTGGGCGGCCTATGAAGACTACATAACATATTTTCTTGAAAAACTGGAAGGGGTTGGAAATCCCCGAGAACTGCTGGAAAAAGCGGACGTACCGGCCCTGATATTGGCGGAAGGCCGGGAACCTTTATCGGAAATGTCCAGAGACCTCATCACCGAAAACGTGCTGCAGTACGCCGATAACGACCTGGCCGTAATAGATTGGAACTCCGCGCTGCTGGTGGAGCCGGACGGCCAGCGGGATGTGGCGGACGTAATAGAATTCTCGCTCACCCATCTGCTGGAATTCCGCTACTACGACGACCTGCTGAACCTCAAACTGGACGAACTTTACAACACAATAGAGGAAAAGAAAGAGGGGATAATAAATATTTTCAGGAATTTCTACGCCGATATCGCCGAGGAATCCAGCACGCGGTACATAGAATTCTCTGAATTCCTGGGCAGGGTGGAAAATTCGCTTAAAACCGTAGGCGACCCTTATTTGGCCACGGTGTTCCGCTCCAGCGCAGAGCAGTTCCGTTTTTACGACTGGCGCAAAAGCATTTCCCGCAAGATGAAAACTCTCGCGGATATCACGCAGATTCTGCAGGGCGAGGTCAATTCCAAACGCAGCCATTGGCTGGAAATAATCGTTATACTGCTCATTGCCTTGGAAATGGTGCCGATGTTCATGGCTTTCCGGCAGTACATGAACCTGGAGTTTTTATTTAAAATATTCGGGAAGTAGGGTTTTGAGGCCGCCGAGATAGGAGGCCTTATCTTTGCCGCTCAGGCCTCCGCTTGAGCGGTATTTTATTTTCAGGAAATTTAAGGGTTTATCGTTCTGCTTCACGCGAAAATCCAAATGGGGACCGCTTGAAAGCCCGGTAGTCCCGACATACCCTATCAGGTCGCCCTGGCTAACTCTGCGTCCGCCGCTTATCCCTCTGGCAAAGCGCGAAAGATGTCCGTAGGTGCTGATATAACCGGCTCCATGGCGCAGTATTATCAATTTGCCGTTGCCGCCTTTCCACCCGGCGTATATCACCGTACCGTCGGCCACGGCCGAAACTGGGGTTCCGGAGGGAGCCGCATAATCTATGCCCAAATGAGGCCGGACATACTTGAGAATGGGATGGAATCGTTTATACGTAAAAAAAGATGAAATGCGGCGATAGTGCAGCGGCGCGCGCAGGAAAAGACTGCGCACCGAACCGGCATTTTCATCATAGTAGCCTTTACCCCACAATCCGGCGATCTTACGCCCGGTCTCGGCGCCGTTATAGACCGCCGCCAGGATCTTCTTTGAGACGACCTTGCCGTTAGGCGCTACGCTATACTCATAGACCATATCATACTTGTCGCCCCCACGCACTTCCGTAAGAAAGTCCACGGACCAGGAAAACACGTCTGCGTAATCCAGGATCACATCCGGCGGCACACCTTGCGAACTCATGGATTCCCAAAGCGAGGAGCTTATAGAGCCTGTAACCCTGGCTACGTTACTGCTGATCGTGACATTTTGGACATAAGCGCGATAAACGGCATCCGTGGAGGAAAAAACACAGTACTCTTTAAGGTCTTTGGTTATGACCATGTATTTGAATCGGGCAGAAGTGGACAACGCCACGGCATACTCGTCCTCCGGCCGCAGCCGCCGCAGATCAAGCAACTTTGAATATGCCTTTGAGATCTGATAGCGCTCGGGGTCGGGAAGGCCACGCTGTTTGAGGGTATCGTCCAGACTGCCGGAGATGGTACCGCTTGAGATCACGATCGTTTCCCCTGCGCGGCGGGTTATAAACGAAGACCACGTATGAAAAGCGATGAAAATTAAAACCACCGCCAATAATGCGCCCGCACAGAGGACCGGTTTAGATCTAATCGTAAAATCCGGATTGAAATATTTTTCCATCGAATAAATTGGCGCGTGAAAGTTTACCGGAGATAATTTCTACCGTATGCTATGCAATTATCACAAAAGAATTATGAGACAAAGATCCGGGGATGGGGGGAATTATTTAACAAGCGAATAAAAGTTCAGTAATGGCCCGCCAAATGCATTTTTGAGAATTTGGGTCAGCAATACAGAAATTCGTCCACAAGTTTCTTTATCTCTTCTTCCTTTCCATAGAGACGCTCGCTAAGGTTGCGGTCATTGTAACTTTTCAGGCGTTTTATTATGCCGTCTATAACCGCCTGTGTAAAGACCCCCTTAGCCTCATATATACCGCGCGCTTTTTCCAGCTCAAGGGCGGAATCATAGCAGCATGAGGGAAGCTGCGGAAGCGACCCGCTGATCTTTTTGTTTTCCGAATTGGAGATGTTTTTATCTACGAACAGTTTTTCGGCGTACCCCAGAGGATCCTTCATCTCGAACCCGTGCCGGGCGGCCACGCATAACCCGGCCAGAAACAAGTGTATATTCGCGGAACCGTCCGCCGAACGGAATTCCACAGTCTGATTATGATCCACTTCGGCCATTCCTTTTGCGGCCATCGGATTCGCGTCCTTTATCATAGCGGCGGCGTTCAGCCAGCCCAAGGGGATGCGTACAAGGGCCGAACGATTCCGGTACCCCCAGCAGACATTGATGGGCGCTTCCTGATGCGGCACCAGGCGAAAATAAGAAGTAGGAACGGTGTTGCCGAAAGCGGTAAGCGATTTAGCCTGGGCAAGGAATCCGGCGATGGCCTTTTTGGCGTGGGAAGAAATCCCGCCTTTTTCCGCCATCACATTTTTCCCGTTCTTAACCAGCGCGGTATGAAAATGCAGGCCGGAACCGGCGTGGCCGATGGAAATCTTGGGCGCGAATGAAATGGGAACGCCGTACTTGTGGCCTATAGAGGAAAGCATCCACTTAGCCACGGCCAATTGATCGGCCGCGGAGCCCGCGGGCACGGGCAGAAACTCTATTTCCTGCTGGCACATTTCCGACTCCTCGGTGCGGATAAACCCCACCTCGGAATGGCCGTACTTTATCTTACCGCCGGCCTCGGCGATCGCGGCCATGGCCTCTGTGCGCAGGCCTTCCCATTTGGCGAAGGGGTGAGACTCGTGATAGCCCTTTTGCGCGTTCATGGGGTAAAGAGGGCTCTTGGGGGAAATAATATAATATTCCAGTTCACCCAGGGCGTGAAATTCAAAACCCGAGGCCTTCTTGAGCTCCACCTCGGCTCTGCACAGTATTTCCGCTGGAGAGCTCATGAAAGGTTTGCCGTCATGAGTGTAAAAGGAACACAGGATATCCAGCGCCGGCACTTCGGAGAAAGGATTGACGAAAGCGGTCCTATAACGCGGAACCACATAGAGATCGCTTGAAGCGGCGTCAATATTCCTGAAAAGACTTGAACCGTCCACCCGCTCCCCGGCGGAAAGGATCCGGTCCAGATATTTCTCATCGTTGATCACAAAATTGAGCGTTTTCAGACGCCCGTCGCCGGCTATATAACGGAAGTTGACCATCTTTATGCCATTGGCCTTTATATAGGAGATAATATCAGCCTTTAAGAAAAGGCCGGGGGATTTATCCAGGAACGCCGCCAACTTGTTAGCGCTTATTTTTGCTCCGCTCATATTAAAGAAATACCTCTATAGTAGATATTGGGCATAATAATATAAAATCATATTAACAAATTTTCCTTGGCAATGGAATTTGAGCCTGGCTCGGAACATCCGCCTGATTGACTTCCCAACCCGGAATTCCTATAATAGCTTCAAGATAAAAATCTTAAAAAGAGAGACTAACAATGCCAATAACCAGACAAAAAACCAAAGAAATAGTGGATAAATTTACCACTAGCCCCAACGATACGGGTTCCGCATCAGTGCAGGTCGCCCTGATAACCGAAAGGATCCAGTATCTTGCCAAGCATATTACCACCAACCCCAAAGACCACGCCACCAAGCGGGGCCTTTCCATTCTCGTAAACAAGAGAAAACGCTTCCTCACCTACCTCGAAAGGGTCAACCGTGAAGAATACAAAAAAGTGATTAAGCAATTAGGCTTAAGGAAATAACACCAATGACAGAACCCAAAATAGTCCGACTTGAGGAACAGGTCGGAGATAAGACGATTTCATTCGAAACAGGACTTCTGGCCAAACAGGCCGGCGGTTCCGTAATGGCGCGTTGCGGCGAAACTATGGTGCTGGCCTCCTGCGTCCAGGCCCGCAAACCCAAAGACAATCCGCCGGAATTCGTACCCCTTTCCGTGGACTACAAAGAAAGGACCTATGCCGCCGGCAAGATTCCGGGCGGCTTCTTCAAAAGAGAAGGCAAGGCCCGCGAGAAAGAGGTTTTAGCCTCCAGGCTTTCAGACCGCACTTTAAGGCCGCTGTTCCCTGAATATTTCAACACAGAGACTCAGGTGGTAGCGCTTGTCGTATCCAGTGACGGGCAGAACGACTCCGATGTTCTGGCCATCAACGCCGCCGCCGCCGCCGTTATGATCTCCGATATCCCGTTCAACGGTCCCGTAGCCGCCGCGAGGATAGGCAAAGTGGACGGAAAATTCATACTGAACCCGACTTTGGAACAACGCCAGAGCGCCGAGCTTGAGCTCGTTATCTCCGGTACGCTCCAGGGAATACTGATGTGCGAAGGCGGGGGGAAGGAAATACCCAATGCCGACCTTATCGCAGCCATGGAACTCTGCAAGCCTGAGCTGGATAAGCTTTGCCGTCTGCAGATAAAGTTGCGCGAAGCCTGCGGCAAGCCCAAAACTGCGGTCCCGGCGCCCGCAATACGGCCCGAGATCAAAGCCGCCGTGGAAGCCAAAGGCAAGCCGGCCATTGAAAAGCTCCTCGGCGCTTTCTCCGCCAAAGAGATCCTTGAGAATGGCATCTCCGAAACTAAAGACGCCCTCATCAACGAAATGTCCGAAAAATTCCCGGAGGATAAGACGGTTTCCTTCCAGGTAAAGACCCTGATGGAAGAGGTTATTTACGGCCTTTCGCGGGCACAGATACTCAACAGCAGGGTCCGCGCCGACGGCAGGAAAACCGACGAGATCCGCAACATAACCATGCAGGCGGGATACCTCCCCAGGGTCCACGGCTCGGCCGTATTCACCAGGGGCCAGACCCAGACCATGGCGACGGTAACCCTGGGCACCCCGGCCGACAAGCAGATCCTGGACGACCTGGAAGGCCGCTCACTGGATAAATTCATGCTGCATTATAACTTCCCGGGTTATTCCACCGGCGAAGTGCGCCCCGACAGAGGTCCGGGCAGAAGGGAGATAGGCCACGGCGCTCTTGCAAAACGCGCGCTTTCGCCGCTCCTGCCTTCTGAAGACGTCTTCCCGTACACCATCAGGATCGTTTCCGACATCCTAGAGTCCAACGGCTCGTCCTCCATGGCGTCCGTCTGCGGCGGCTCGCTGGCGATGTTCGACGCGGGCGTACCGATGAAAGCGGCCTGCTCCGGCATAGCCATGGGCCTTATTACCGACGGCTCAAAACATGCGGTCATCTCCGACATCTCCGGTTTCGAAGACCACTTCGGAGATATGGACTTCAAGCTGACCGGGACAAGGAAAGGCGTCACCGCTTTCCAGATGGATGTAAAGCTCGCCACCGGCATACCGCTGAATATTCTCAGCGAGGCTATAGAGCAGGCCACCAGCGGTCGGAACCACATACTTGACCTCATGGAAAAGTACATGCCCGCCCCGAGGACCGACATTTCCAAGTACGCGCCCGGCATAGCCAAGATGCATATAGCCAAAGATAAGATCGGCCAGTTCATAGGGCCCGGCGGAAAGAACATCCGCGGGATCATAGAGAAGACCGGCGCCGATATAGAAGTGGACGACGACGGTTCCATATTCATCTCCTGCACCGACCGCGAGAGCCTAGAAGCCGCCAAAACAATGGTCGGTTATTACACCATGGAAGTGGAAATAGGCACCATCTATACCGGCAAAGTTGTCTCGATCGTGGACTTCGGCGCGTTCATCGAGATCCTGCCAGGCAAAGAAGGCCTGCTTCACATCTCAGAGATAGACACACAGCGCATACGGCGCGTGGAAGACGTTCTGAAGATGGGAGAAGAAGTCCAGGTCAAGGTCATAGACATGGACAACAACGGCAAGATCAGGCTCTCCCGGAAAGTTCTGTTACAGGGCGGACATCCCGCCGCACAACCGGTAAAAAAGTAAGCCCGATGGATCCCCCGTCCGCGGCAAGCGGACGGGGGGTGCTCGGATCCCATATGGAGGTCGCCAAGGCCTTATGAAAAAAACAAAATCTGAAACATCACCGAAAAAGCTTGAAACGGCGTTCGAACAAGTACAGAAATTCTATCAATTCATGAACGCCAACAAGCTTGAAGTAGTGGAATTCTCTAAAGATGAAACTTTTATCAAACTGGTCCGCAAGCACAATCAGAGCGTACAGCCGATACCAATTTTCGCGGCCCATGCTCCCGCTCAACCGGCGTCCGGAGCCGCTAGACCTTCCGCCCCCGCCGCTCCGCCGCCTCCTGAAGGAGAAACTATAAAGGCCCCGATGTCCGGGATTTTCTACCGGGCTCCGTCTCCGTCAAGTCCTCCCTATGTCAGGGAAGGAGATTCCGTAAAACAGGGGCAGGTCCTCTGCGTTCTGGAAGCCATGAAAGTCTTTAACGAACTTAAAGCCGAAGAGGACTGCGTGATAGAAAAAGTACTCTCTGAAAACGGCAAACCTGTGGAACCCAATCAGGACCTCTTTCTTGTAAAGAAGAAATAACGATGAACGACACCGCTAAATTCACCGATACCATAACCCAAACCGCCGATAAGATAACCGACCTCCTTAAAGGCGGAGGGGAAACCACCTCCTGGGATATAAAACTCAAGCTCCATCTTTCCAGTTCAGCTCTATACCTAGCTCTGGGCTGGCTTGCCGCTCAAGGCAAAATAAGCATGTACCCCCAGGACCTTAACTACAAGATCAAGCTCATATAGGGCGACAATAGCATCGTAGAAGGGCGGAATTTCGCCCCGCCCTTTTGGAGCAGACATCGTCTTATGTTCGAAACTAACAGGAAAGTGCCGAAAGAGCGTGGTTCCGCCATAAACAGGTTCGCGGCAGGCGGCAAGAAAAAGCCCGGCGGCCTTTCTTATGTGATCTATTGGCTTTTGTCGTTTTCCTGCAGTCTTTGGCTCGTCTGGCTGGTTTTCAGCACCACGCCTAAGGGTATAATAAGCGGTGCCGTCCATACCGGGCTGGTAAACTTTCTGGGCCAGACCTCGTATTTCTTTCCGTTCATACTCCTGTATGGCCTCATCGCCATCCTGCTTAAACTTAATAAGCCTCATAAAGGCGTCTTAACGCTGACGCTCGGCGCGTTAATGCTGCTGGGCGCCATCTCCTCCATCATAGAACTCCTCGCCCCGCGCTTTGAGACGGGAGCCCTGAACGGCGGCTGGCTTGGATACGCTCTGGACGGCACGCTTACGAAGATGTTCGATCCGTTAGGCGCGGCGCTTTTTTCCTGCGTTATTCTTTTCGCGGGCCTGCAGCTCTTGTTCAAGATCTCCTGGCTCAGGGTCTATAAAGCCGTTTATCAGGCCATAGCAAATGATTACCGAGATTGGGCCGCGGCCCGCTCACAGCTTAAGGCCAAACTCAAGATCGTATCCGAAAAGGAAACCACGGAGGGCCCCGCCTACGAAGGCAAGCCTATCCCCGAACCGGCGCCAGCGATAAAGCGGGAAGAACGAACCCCGTCGGACGCCCCGCCCGAGCCCCGCGTGGTACGGGTACAAACCGAAGTCCCGGAAGATAAAGCGAAGGACCCGGCGCCCTCCGGGCCCCGGGAACATAAGTCCCAACAGGCCGCAGACACCGCCGGCAAACCACGTACCCCGGCCAAAATAGACGGCCATTTCAAAGGCTTCAAACTTCCGCCTGTAAGCCTCCTGGATGAGCCGTCCCGGCAGGGTTTCGTCGGGCCCACGAACGAAGAAATAACCGTCTCCAAAAATCTCCTGGAAGATACTTTTAAAAGTTTCGGCATCGCGGCGCACGTTTCCGGCGTCTATCCGGGCCCGGTGATAACCCGCTACGAGGTCACCCCCGCGCCGGGCGTCAAAATAAGTTCCATCGTCTCCCTTTCCAACGACGTTGCGCTGGCCATGAAAGCCTCCGGCAGCATCCGCGTCATCGCCCCCATCCCCAGCAAGTCCGCCATCGGATTTGAGATCCCGAACGTCAACCGCGCCAAAGTCTGCCTGCGCGAAGTGCTGGAGAGTTCCGCTTTCAACGAACGTAAGGACGCCCTGTTGTTTGGAATAGGCCGGCACGCGGAAGGCTCCATCGCCGTTGCCAATCTGGAGAGCATGCCGCATCTGTTGGTGGCGGGCGCCACCAACAGCGGCAAAAGCGTATTCATGCAGGCCCTGATCCTATCCATCATCTACCGCAACACTCCGGACGAGGTTAAATTCCTGTTCATAGACCCCAAGCGCCTGGAACTGACTTTCTACGAGGACATCCCGTATCTATATGACCCCAAGGAAACCCCCGACAGGGTTTCCGTGGTCACCGACCCCAAGGAAGCGGCTAAATCCCTGCTGGCGCTCACCCGCGTCATGGAAAAGCGCTACATCAAGTTCGAGAAAGCCAGGGTAAAAAACATCGCGTCCTACAACAAATGGGCTTTGGCCAACGGAGAACCGCAGGAACATTACATTATAGTCGTAATTGACGAGCTGGCCGATCTAATATTGCAGGTAAAGAACGTGGTGGAAGACGCCATCCAGCGTCTGGCTCAGATGGCCAGGGCCGTGGGCATCCACCTGGTACTGGCTACCCAAAGACCGTCGGTGGACATCATCACCGGCGTGATCAAAGCCAACCTGCCGTCAAGAGTGGCCCTGCAGGTAACCTCCAAGACCGATTCCCGCGTCATCCTGGACACACCCGGAGCCGAATCCCTTATAGGCCGGGGCGATCTGCTGTATCTTGCCATAGACGCGCAGAAACCGGTCCGTATCCAGGGCGCCTATATCTCCGAGGATGAGATCCGCAAAGTGGCTGATTACCTGAGGGCTCAGGCAAAACCGCATTACCTGCCGCTGGTAGAGGAGGAGGAAAAATCTCTGGGCGGCAGCGGCGGCAGCTCGGAAGAACTTATAAACGCCATGCGCCTTATCATGGAGCGCCGCAGGGTGTCACAGGACCTCCTAAAAGCCCATTTCGGTTCGTCGGCCCGCGCCACCAATTTATTAAGCATCCTTGAAACCAACGGTTTTATACGCAAGCCGGAAGGTTCCAACCGCTGGGAAATAGACTTCGACAAGATAGGCGGCCATATGGATTCGGAGTCGGCTCCGGAAACTCCGGCGGCGGAAGTCCCGGCGCACGAAGGGGGCAAAGAAAAAACTATATGATGAAAAGAATAATAGCACTGGCCGCTCTGACTGTTTTCACCGGTGCGGCGTTGGCGGGCGAAGCCGATAAACCTTCTATGAGGCCAGGGGAGAAATCGCCAGGCCAATCTTCGCCTGCGTCTCAATCCATAGGAAAAGAGGGGACCAAGAGCATAAAAAAAGAATCACCAAAGGCAAAAGAGCCGCCAAAAGTATCCGTATCTACCCAGAGCGCCGTAAAAACCGTCCCCGCTGCGTCGGAAATGGAAAAACTGGAAGCGGAAGTTATAGCGGGCCTTAAGTCCTGGGACGTAAAACTTGAGACCCTGCGGACGCGATTCACGCAGGATGTGGATTTTTCCGACGCCGGCCTGAAACAACACGTTGAGGGCATCCTTAGCTACTCAAAACCGGACCTGCTGAAGATAGAGCATATAAAGCCGGCCCGCCAACTGGTTTACACCGATAAGAAAGAATTATGGGTTTACAAACCGGAAGATTCTCAGGCCGTGCGCACTTCATGGGCCGCCTGGAAAAAGAATCAGAACAGCAGCTTCTCCGGCATTATGGACTTCGGCAATTACGCTTCCCTTGCCGAAAAGAACGCCGTCAAAATATCAAAGAGCAAAGACGCGCCATATTACATAACCATGATCCTTAACCCCAAAAACACCCCCGGATTATATACGCTGACACTGACCCTCTCGTCCACCGATTATTTCCCGGAGGAAGCGACCTTAAGCGTGGAGAAAACCACCATAAAGACCCGGTTGGAAAACCCGGAGAAGAATCTCCCGCTTGACAAGACACTCTTCCGGTTCATCCCGCCCAAGGGCACCGAAGTGCTTGAGTTTAACAATTAATAGGAAGATAAATTGGGAAACGAACGACAATAGATAATAAGAAACCTGGATTTTCTCACCTATCTGCTGCCTACTTGCGATTAAGTTGTACCACAGATATTTATATGACCTTAGCCAACCGCATAACTCTCATGAGGATGTCACTAAGCCTTGTGATTTTCGCCCTGATATTTTACCGCAGCTTCTGGTCCGTCATACTCGCGTTCATCCTTCTGACCGTAGCCAGCATCTCGGATTATGTGGACGGCGTCATAGCCCGCCGTACCCACACTACCACGCCCTTCGGCGCCATAGTTGATCCGCTAGCCGACAAGATCCTTATCCTGGCGACCTTTCTGGCTTTCGCCTCGATACGCGAACTGACCATACCTCTCTGGGCTGTTTTTATTATTCTCCTGAGAGAATTCACTATTTCCACGCTGCGGGTGCTGGCCGCCCTGCACGGTGAGGTTATGAAAGCGGAGGCCGCTGGGAAGCTCAAGACCACTATACAGCTCACCTCCGCGTTTATTATCATGGCGCTGTTGGTTCTCAAGGCATGGCTGCGCAAGCACCCGGTCGATTGGGACTGGATCATCTGGCTCACCAGACATTCCGGCAAAATCGCCCATGGTCTCACGGTCCTAACCGCACTGGTTACGCTGATAAGCGGTGTCATCTATATTTACAATCACCGGGATCTCATCAGAACATCCTGGAGCGAGAAGAAAGAGTGACGCCCGCCGCTGAGAGCAAAAGAGCTTTAGGCGCAAGGCTCACTGATGTGTTCGCGGTTTTTATGGCTACCGGTTTTTTTATCAGCCTTATCCCGAAAAAACTGACCGGTTTTAAAAAATTCACCGGAGCCGGGTTTCTGGGCACAATTCTGGCGTTTCTGCTAACCCCCTTCCTGCCGGAGGGGAACCTGGCTTACGGGATCTTTCTGGCGGCGTTCTTTTTTTTCTCGGTGAAGACGGCGGACGCCGCGTCGCGCATCTACGGCACGCACGACGATCCACGCATAGTGATAGACGAAGTGGCCGGGTACTGGATAGCTACGGCATTCATGGAACGTACGATATTTTCCTTAACATCCGCGTTCGTTTTTTTTAGAATATTAGACACGCTCAAACCCTGGCCTATAAAAAAACTCGAGAAAGAGATAGCCGGCGGTTTAGGTATAGTCTGCGACGACGCGCTGGCCGGCCTGGAGGCGAATTTGTTTACGAGATTATTACTGGGCTTCCTATGAAAGAACTGCTGATCTCCGCGTTATTGCTTGCCGCCCTTTTCTGCGGGCCCGCCTCCGCGCAGATGATGCAGGTCATCCCCGCGCCAAGCACTTCCGCGCTCGAAGGTTTGTCTCTTTCAACAAGCAATGTGTTTACATCCTTAAAAGCCGTTAAACCCGGTCTTCCGTCAAAACCCGTACAATACGAAGAAACAAAATCTCCTTTGAGCGGCATCGTACTAATGCCGACCGCCTACCGAGGGCGGGGGAAAAACTCCATAGGACTCGGACTTGATTTCAACGCCGCCTACTATATCGGCCGCCTCTACGGAAAAAACAAATACGACTGGACAGTGGATAAAACCAACTACCTTGACCGTGTAGGAGTATGGCTGCTGATGGCTGAGGCCAAGATGCTCATACAGACCGAGGGCAAGTTGCGCCCGGCCATGGCGGCCGGCGCGCAAGGCATACTGCAGTTCCGTGATTCCCCGCAACCGACCCTGACCCAGCCGGGCGTCTCGGTCCAGATTGACGCCAAAAACACCGCCACCTACGCCAACGCCTATCTGGTCCTGACTAAAAGACTCCACCCCAAGATCATTTTGAACGCGGGCTACTCGGACGGGGATATGCCGAAAATCATGTATCAGCTCTCCGAATTCCTCTCAAAGGAAGCCATACACTTTACCGATCCGCGGGTCACGGACTTCGCCACCCCCGTAAACATGATTTTCGGCGGCATAATGTGGCTCCCCAAGCCAAATTCCCCGCTGGGCGTAGAAGTGATGATCCCTCAAGGCGCGCAACAGAACCCCAAACTATTCAATTTCCACCTCGGCACTCTTCTAAAAATGAATTTCGAGGTTTCCTACCTTACTTTTCGGGGCGGCTGGGACGTCCTGGGCATGTTCCAGTTCCGCTACGGCTATTTCCCGAAATAAAGCCGGAAATAGAAACCAGCTTAGCCTCTAATCCTAATTTCGCTGTTTTATATCCTTTTTTATCTATTTGCTTTTAATGCGGCTCAGGTAATACGCCGCCTGCTGGTGATTGGGATTTATCCTGAGAGTCGCCTGCAACTCTTCATAGACCCGGCGGGGGTCCTTAGTCCAATAAAGTATAGCCATGTTGTAGTGCGCGTCAGCCATATCCGGATTTGACGCCAGGGCACTCTTATAGGCCTTCTCTGCGCCCTGCGGGTCACCCGTCTTTTCCAGCGCAACACCGTAATTCACCCAGGCATAGGCGCCGGACTTGGCCAAACTCGCTTTAAGCGATGGCAGCGTATAATATTCTGCGGCAAGGATGAGCAGCCGTTCGTAAACACCTGCCGACCGGTGAAAATACTTGCCGGCCAGCACCCAATCGTTAACGGCGGAGTAATAAAAGCCAAGATAAAGAGCCGCTTCCGGCAGATCAGGGTCCATGATCCTGGCCAATTTAAGCCGCCCGGCCTCTTCCACGGACAACCCGCCGTTGTTATTAAGCCAGGCCGCGCGCGCCACTATGCTCTGAGCGTAAGACGCACCCAGATCTTTAGCGAAAAAATCATTATACCCGCCCCCCAGCCATCTAAAATTGTAAAAGCGCCACATATCTAACGGCTTCTCATTCTGATAGAGTCCGTAAATAAGCCCTCGCGGCAAAGCCGGGATCGTCTTTGGAAACTCGGCGTCCATGGTAGCGTAAACCCCCCCGGGATTGTCGCTGCTGAAGTTTTCCCAATCCTGGGCTCCGCCGGTGTTAAGATTTGATAACTTTAATTCCGGCCGCCACAACCTCTTTGAATCCTGATACCACTTGGCGCCGCTCAACCCCTGCGCCACGGCCTTAAGATCCGGGCGCAAGCCGCGCGCCGTCTGAAGATACCAGATTGTGAAGAGCTGAACATCTTTTTTGGCAACCAGCGACGCGGATTGAGGGGCGCTCTTCATTACGTCCTCTCCCCAGTCTTCCGCGGCGAAAAGCTCCCGCCGGTTCGAACTTGGGAAATTATGCCAGGCGGCCAGTGCGACAAAAACGGCGGCGACCGCGGCTACGGCCCAACGCGGCGCATCCAGCCTCCGCGCGGTGAAAGCAAGACCGGCGGCGACCCACAACACCACCGCCAGGTCGGGGAGAAGGTAATTTGGCTCTACTATGGCGCGAGCGTGCGGGTTTGGCGGCATGTTGGCCATAAACAGGAAACCCGGCCCGGACACGATAAACAAAGCCGCGAACATATAAAAACGACCGCGGTTCCGGGTAAACTCGGAAAAAAGGCCGACAACGGCAAAAACAAGAGCAGCATTAAAATTCCGGGCCAAATGGAAGCCATAATACTTAATATTAGCCCAGAACAATTCTCCAACGGCGTAATTCTTAGAAATAAGGTCCAGAGTGGAACCGTAACTTCTACGGGTGATAACCCCCAGGAAGGTATACAGATCAGCGGGATGGCTCCAGTCAAACTGCGGATTCGCGCCTGACCGGATTAGCAGATAAAGATACAGGGAAAATCCGGCCAGCCAGAAAAGCGCGCCGCCGAATATGATTTTAGCCGCGGCCGTGAAGGTTGACCGCTTTAAACCTGGCCAAACCCCCAGAAGCAAAGCGGGGGAGATCAAAACTATATCCATACGATTGGTCATCGCAAGGCCCAGCAGATAAGCGCCCAGCCATAAGCGGCGCCGGCTCCAGGATTCCTCGAAAGACAATGCTATCCATAACAGGACCGACACAAGGAAAAGATTCAGCGCATACATCTCGGAGACGCTGGAGATGGTCTGCATGGTGAAATTAAGCGAGAAAAGGAGGACCGCGGCCAGGCTGGGGAGAATGCCGAAACGGGCGGCGAGAGGGAAATAAAGAGCTAATAAAGCCGCGAGCCCACCCAAGGCGGAAAAAAAATTAAGCTTATAAGCGAAATTGCCTGGCAAAATAAGTGCCGCCAGTTTAGCGGACAGGATATAAAGCGGATACCCCGGCTGATGGGCTATGCCCATGGTGTAGGCATCGCAAGCCATCTCCCCTGCATCGCGATAAGGAGCAAGCCCCGGAGGCAGGCAGTAAACCCAAAGCAGACCAACAGAAACAAAAATAAAAGCCGCCGCCTGAAGCGGCGAATCCAAAAAACCTTTTTTAACCTTCTGTTCTCCCTGTTCCATATGGACAATTCTATATTTTTTAAAGTTCACTGTAACTACAATGCCATATCCTAAAATTCTCCAGACTTGAGGGATGATTTGTGTCGGGGAAGTTATCGCTAATTTTATAAATTCAAACCATTTTTGTATTATAACGCTATGGAACCGCTTAGGCAATATGTTAAACCATTGGCCGCCCCCGTTCCCGCCAAGATCTTCTACTTCACCGCTTTCCTCGGATCCTTCCTCCTTTTCCAGCTTGAACTGATCGCCGGGCAGACCGTGCTCCCGCATTACGGCGGCAGTTACTATGTTTGGACGGCATGCATGCTTTTCTACCAGGTAGCGCTGGTTACCGGCTACGCCTACGCCCTGCTGCTTTCAGAACGGCTCCGGCCCAAAAACATTCTCCGCATACACGTTGTCCTGCTGGCGGCTGCGTTTCTCCTCATGCCCACATACTTCCCCGCGCAAACTTTCACCAGCCCGGTACCGGACCTTCTATGGCGGCTGACGCGGTTCATAGCGCTGCCTTTTCTGCTTCTTTCCGCATCCACAACCCTATGCCATAAACTGTTATCCGAAACCTCCGGCCGAAGTTCTTTTAAAGTCTTCGCCTGGTCTAACACGGGCTCCCTGACCGGTATGCTCTCATATTCCCTGCTGGTGGAGCCCTCGCTGCCGCTTAGCTCGGTCTCAATGCTCTGGCGCACCCTCCTCATACTTTACACCCTCGTCTTTGCAGCGGCGCTGCTTCTGGATTTCCGCGAGAATGAGAATACGTCAGCCGCCCCTCCGGAAGAGGCGGCCGGAGAAGCACGCCCATACCTGCTCTGGTTCATACTGCCGGCCGGCAGTGCTGCGCTGCTTGCCGCCGTCACAAGCTACCAGAGTTCGACAACAGCCTCCATGCCTCTAACCTGGATGATACCGCTCTGCGTATACCTGCTATCCTACGCTATCCTCTTCTCCGGCATGGAGTTGCGGGTGAATACGCTACGCATAATCCTGTTTTCATTGCTGGCCATACTGGCCGGGATGCTTTGGCGCCTCCAAAGTCCGCTGACGACTATATTGGTTACGCTGCTCAATTGGGCGCTATTCTTTGCGTGCATCATAGCCCATCGCGAACTTTATCTGGCGCGCCCGCGCTCGGCGGCGCTGGCGCCGCGCTATTACCTGATGATGGGACTAGGCGGCGTCGCCGGCACAGCCCTGGTTACGCCGGTAGGCGCGCTGCGCTTATCGTTCGGCTTCGCCGATCTCTACATCGCCCTCATAACCTTCGTCGGAGCAATGGCCTACGCCGTAAGCCGTGAAAGGGGCTTGGGCCTGCGCGCGATGAGCCTGTCTTCAGCCTTGCTCGCAGGATTGTTGGCGCTGGGGATGAAGCTGTCAGGAGAAACCCAGGTTTACGGAATACGCAACTTCTACGGTGTTTACCGCGTGGAAGACGACAAAGCGCAGGGTCTGCGGCGCTTCATTCACGGCGCCACGGTACACGGAGTACAACACCTCGGAGCCGGTGATGAGCTGAAAACCACCGTCTACTATGCGGCTGGGTCGCCCATAAGCGAGATTCTTGGATCCTTCCCGGCAGGGCGCGTAGGCGCCGTGGGCCTCGGGGTCGGAGTCTCCTGCGCCGATGCGCGGAAAGGCACGGAGTGGGTCTTCTACGAACTGGACCCGGACGTGGTGGATATCGCACGCAAATACTTCACTTTCCTGGATAAATGCCGCGCAGATGTCCGCGTGGTAACCGGGGACGCGCGCGTGAACCTGCAGAAAGAACCGCAAGGCCGCTTCGATCTGCTCTACCTGGACGCCTTCAGCGGAGGCTCGGTGCCTTTTCACCTGCTCACCAGGGAAGCCATGCTGCTCTACCGCTCCCGGCTGAAACCGGGCGGCCTTATGGTTTTCCACGTCTCAACTAACTTTTTAAACATCATACCGGTGCTCACCCTTTCCGCCTCCGCGGCCGGCATGCGGAGCCTGCTCAAAACGATCTCTTTCGACCCCGACGATCCGGCGCGGCTCAGTTCCGAATGGCTGGTTGTCTCCGATAATCCGGCTTATCTCAAAAAGCTCGCAGCGAACGGCTGGAGCGCCCCATTGGTCCCCGGCGGCTGGCGCGTCTGGACGGACGATTACCGCAATATCCTTAAAGCAATAAAGTGGTAATCCGATAACACCTTCGAACCCACCGGAGTTCAAGGCCCCATCCGTGGCGACTCAAAAAAATTTTTAATTTCCCACTCTCCCTTTTCCATTAGATCAATAAACACAATATAACGCCGGCTGAATGACTTTGGGTTAATAACCGCAGGATGGTAAAGTCGGAGTCGATGACGGATTCCCTGCTCGCTCAGAGACCGGGGTTTATGGTGAAAAAAGCCCGGGGTCCTGCGCCGGCTGCGGAACTCGGGCAAAAGCCAAAGGTTTTGCCCTCAAACAGTCCTCGCCGTCCCGGAGGGATACGCTTCAGACCCCGGGCTTAAAACCCTAAATGGAGCGAGCAGGGAATCCGCCCTCGCCTCCTCCGGTTTTACTTTTATCCTCAAATTTCCGCAGCAAGATGAGAAAACGCCGGAGGATAAAGCCGAGCGAACATAATACGCGTAAGTTTTATGGAGGGGTGCCGAGGGGTTGCTCTGGAGCCGCATAGCGGATGGGGGGCCCCGTTTCGGGGGGAAACCACGGGAGGGTTTCCTACGCGGCGCAAGGGCAACCACTCGGCAGGCCCCCGACTGGGCATCTCGCGGCTCACCATCCCAAAGCCCACTAGGAGCCTGTCCAACATAAGCAATTTCGCCTGCAATTGCCGCTTTTTGCCTGCGCCTTCGCACCGCTCAACTTACAGGTTCATTGGAGCCTGCTCGTTTCGCGTTGCTT
>MGVA01000059.1 GCA_001800245.1 Elusimicrobia bacterium RIFOXYA12_FULL_51_18
ACTGCGGATAGTTGGATATAGCGGCAATGTGGGCATAGGGACCACTAACCCGACGCACAGATTAAGAGTGGAAGGCGATGTGCTGGCGACATCATCAATAACGGCCAGCGGCGACATTTCCGGCGCGCGTTACATGATAAACGGCAGCACGGTGCTGGCGATATTACCTGGCAGCGGAAGTTTCGCCGTGGGGCCGGATATAAGCACCGGCAATACGGGTGATTATAATTTGTTTGTCGGTTCCAGCGCGGGCCGCAGCAACACTTCGGGCGCAAGTAATACTTTTATGGGATATAATGCCGGACGTACTAACTCCACTGGTCTGGTAAATACTTTTCTGGGAACTGGCGCCGGCTACAAGAATACCACGGTCTCCTCCAATACTTTCGTTGGGGCTTGGGCCGGCTACAATAACACCGCAGGGTGGGGTAACGCTTTTTTTGGGTCTTATGCCGGCTATACAAACAGCGGTACTTCGGGTGTGGCCAACACGTTTGTGGGGGCTAATGCAGGCTACACTAACAGTAATTCCTCGGATAATACTTATTTAGGGTATCAGGCCGGCTACAAGGGCACGAACTCCTCAAATACTTTACTGGGGTCTGCTGCCGGCTACAATAACACTGCCACTAACAATACTTTCGTAGGGAGTTATGTGGGTTATGGTAACACTACTGGTGCGAATAATACTTTTTTGGGGAGTAATACCGCGTATAATAACAGTACTGGTGGGAACAACACTTTTGTAGGTTATCTGACCGGGTTAGCCAACACAACTGGCTCCACCAACACTATTGTTGGTTATAAGGCCGGTTATTACAATCAAACAGGTTCAGCTAACGCCATATTCGGCAATGAAACGGGTTATGGCGCAACCGGCCAATCTTTTTCCAGTTCGACGCTTGTGGGGTATCAGGCGGGGTATGGGCTTACCATAGGCTCCGACAATATCCTGTTAGGATTCAAGGCCGGATACAATATCACCAGCGGCACCGGCAATATAATTATCGGCTATAATAAAGCCGCGCCTGCCGCAACCACAAGCAACCATCTTAATATCGGCGGCATTATTGATGGAGATCTGGTCACCGGGAAAGTCGGTATCGGGACTACGGGGCCCAAACTTAAAGCGCATGTTTCCGGAAGCAGCGCATTGCCTTCCAACAGTGGAGCGGTAGCCAACGGCCTCTTGATGGTTGAAGCCGGCAGCGAAGGGATAAATATGGGCCTTGATCCCGCATCCCCTTATGGCGGGTGGATCCAGGTACAAAATATTAACACCGCTAATACTTATCGTCCTCTCCTCCTGCAACCCAGCGGCGGCAATGTCAGTATCGGGACCACAACTTCGTCGGGTGCAAAGCTGGAAGTACAGGGCCCTGTCCAGATCGGTAACGATAATGTAACGGAATATAGCCTTAAATTGCAAAGATACAGTTCCAAAAGAGCGGTCGCTCATTTTTATACGAACACAAATGATAATCCCTCGCTGTTATATGGAGAAAACCTCGTCTGGACAGGTGAAAGGGCCGGAACGGTTGATTCAACTTTGGCCTATAAACCTTATTATGAGGCGTTTACTCCCACTGGCGGTTACAGAGAATTCGGCTATGTCAATGCGACTTCCGGCAATTTTATAGGTACGGCTTTGGTGCCAAGTTTAGTATTGAAAAGCGACGGCAACGTAGGTATCGGTACTATGACGCCAGGCTATAAATTAGATGTAAACGGAAGTTTTAACGCCACGTCCGTTTATGCCAACGGCGTTCTGCTTTCCCCTGGCACGGGTTCCAACTGGAGCGTTGACGGGTCTAATATTTACAGAAGCGTGGGCAACGTAGGCATCGGGAATACGAATCCCGGATATAAGTTGGTTGCTGATGGAGATACAAACGGGGCGCTTATCCCGGCGGTATTCAGAAATATAAATACAGGCAGTTCCGCTTATGCTGAAATTAATGTGGTTTCAGGCGCGTCTAAATTAAGGCTTGGTGTTACTGACGACGCATATGCTGGTTGGACCGGCGGTTCGTTTGTTTATTCTACCGATACTAATGGGCGGCTTGCATTGGGAACGGCGAGTTCCGAGAGGGTAACCATAAGTTCAGGCGGATATGTCGGTATCGGGACTACGACCCCGCAACTTCCGTTGGATATCTACTCTGGCACACTTGCGATCATGCAAGTTCAAGGCCCCTCCACATTGAACAAAGGAATATATCTTACCGATAGTACGAACAATAGGACTTGGGCTATATCTCATTCGAACAATAATCTCTTTCAACTGGCTTACTACAACGGTTCGTCATGGATGTCTCCACAGCCTATAACGGTTGACACGGGCGGTGACGTAGGCATCGGTACCACGAACCCGACGCATAGATTAAGAGTGGAAGGAGATGTACTGGCGACATCATCAATAACGGCCAGCGGCGACATCTCCGCGGCGCGTTACATGATAAACGGCAGCACGGTGCTTGCGATCTTGCCCGGCATCGGCAATTTTGCCGTGGGGCCGGATATAAGCACCGGCAGTACGGGGGATTATAATGTGTTTGTCGGTTCCAGCGCCGGCCGCAGCCTCACTGATGGCAATAATAATGCTTTCCTGGGATATAATGCCGGCCGTAGTAATAGTAGGGGTACTAGCAACACTTTTGTGGGGTTTCAGGCCGGATATAAGGATACACTGGCCTCAAGCAACACTTTTGTGGGGGCCTATGCCGGTTACAATGAAAGCACCGGGTATGCCAACGCTTTCTTTGGGTATTATGCCGGAGGCACAAACACCACTGCCAGCGCCAACTCTTTCGTAGGTTGGTATGCCGGCGGTTCAAATCAAACTGGATCGAGTAACGTTTTTATGGGGTATAATGCGGGCCGCACCAACGTTTCGGGAGTAGGTAATGTTTTCCTGGGGCAATCTGCCGGCTACGCCAACACGGCCTCATATAACGTTTTTCTTGGATATAATGCCGGTTACAATAACAGTAGCGGCAAAGAGAATTCTTTCCTGGGGACTCAGGCCGGCGTGGGTACTACTACGGGTGGAAACAACACCTTCGTGGGGTATAGGGCCGCTCTCAGTAATACCACAGGCTCCACTAATACTATCGTGGGGTATATGGCCGGTTATTTCACCCAGACAGGTTCGGCTAATGCCATATTCGGCAATGACGCGGGGTTTGGTGCAACCGGCCAATCTTTCTCCAGTACAACGCTTGTGGGTTACAGGGCTGGATTCGGGCTTACGACCGGCAATGATAATATTCTGGTGGGCTTCAAGGCCGGATACAATATAACCAGTGGCACAGGCAATATTATTATTGGTTATGATAAAGCCGCGCCTGCCGCTACCACAAGCAATCACCTTAGTATCGGCGGCATTGTTGACGGCGATCTGGTTTCCGGCAATATCGGTATTGGTACTACGGCGCCTACGGATAAATTGGAGGTTAGGGCCACAGTTCCCAGCCAGGCGGCGATTTCCGGCTCTATAACCGCTACATCCGGGACAAATTATGGAGTGTACGGGCAAGCGACCGGTGTGGGAGCGACAACAAATTATGGCGGATATTTTTATGCAACCGGAGCGACTTACAATTATGCATTGAGGGCTGTCGGAGATATCGAAATGCACGGTTCACGGGCGGCGCCCGCATATATTAAAGCACAGGGAGAGATGGATGATTCTCAGCTCATCCTGAAGGCGGGCAGCAGCGCTGGATATTTTGGCGCAATCAGCGTGTCGGGATGGGACGGGACAGGGGTAGCGTCGCATATTTATATGACTACCGCGGGTAATGAGCGGCTGCGCATAGACAATAGCGGCAATGTCGGTATAGGGACGGCGAGTCCGGGGGCGGTACTGGATGTAAAAGGTGGCGAAATAAGGCACCGTTATGACTCCGCTTTTCATTCATTTTATAACACCGCTGGTACGGCCCGGACCGGATTTCTCCAGATGACCACCAGTGCCAGTTACCTGGTTACTGAACTTAATAATCCAATGTATTTTCGTACCAATAACACGGATAGAATAAGTATAACAGCCGCCGGCAATGTCGGCATCGGTACTACGGCGCCGGGGTATGCTTTAACCGTCGTCGGAACCGCCTGGGTGACAAGCTCCGCCTGGTCCGGTTCGGATAAACGCTGGAAAAAGAACATAACTCCCTTGCAGAGTTCGTTAAGTAAAATTATGCGGCTCAACCCCGTGGACTTTGATTGGCGCAAAGATGAATTCCCGGGTTTGAATTTAGCTGAAGGCCGCCAGATAGGATTTATAGCCCAGGAGGTTGAAAGTGTTATACCCGAAGTGGTTACAACCAATAAGGAAGGTTATAAAGGCATATCGTACGAACAAATAGTGCCGGTGCTTACCAAAGCCGTACAGGAACAGCAGGCGCAGATAGATTCCCAGCAAAAAGAAATAGTAGAGTTAAAAGCGAAAATATCCGAGATTACCGGCCATTGACTTGGCGGTCTGCCGGTCCCTCTTTTTAGAGGCTTTGTCTTCCTGGTCTTGGCGGAAAAATCCAGTTTGCAAAAATAGAGCCGCTTTTGTTAAACTAATGCCATGAGCATGGCCAAGCTTCTCCTTGCGGCGATTATATTGTTCCCCCCCCATCTTTGTTCAGCGGAAGTTAAATTAGAGACACCGGTAATTCCTGAACAAATTTTAATAGAAAATACGGCAAACGGAAAAATACTGGCCTATTTTAAGAGTGCCGCCGAGCCTGTCCGGATCGGCAGCGTCTTAAAGCCGCTAGAAGAAGACCTGTCCGTCATAACGGTTCCGGGTTTTACCGCCGCAAATTTTTTTAAAAAAAATTCCTGCGTGGTGGCTTCCGCCGCTAATGCGATACATGTGAGAGTAAGAGAAAACGCCGGCGGAATGGCGATGCTTTTCTCTTTCGTTCCCAACGAGTATTATTCACTGGATCATTCAAGTTATACCAGCTATTCCGGAGCCTCTGTCTATACGGATATTCCCGGCGGGACCGGTCTTTTCGGCAGGGAATATTCGCCCTTCCTGGGCAATGAGATCCTTGTGAAAAGGGACGGGAATTGGGCTAAAATGGATTCTGTTCCCGGTTATAAACCAAAACTTGGAGATGTGTGGGCGATAAAGATCACCCTGCCCGCAAAACAAATTACCGAAGTTAGATTCCAGAACAAGATTAACGGCGAGGTTACGGTTAAATTTGAGGACGGAACGGCCCGGTTGGCGGCAAGGGTCATAAGGCCAGTCCGCGGAGTGGGCGGGTTTACCGGAGCGGTTTTTGCGGGCAGCGGGCAGATGCGGGCTCACCATCCGGGCGTGGTTGAAATCGCGACCAGTAAGCGGTTTGTGCATGTGGACGCGGCATTTAATCCTCCTCAGGGGGAAGGTAAGCCCAGCGCGTTCCAGATCGTGCCGTTCGCCCACACGGAAGATTATGCCGGGCCCGGAGACGGTTTCGGCGGAGAAGGCTTTTTCGGTTATGCGCGCACGGTGCCGGTGTATCTGCTGCTGGACGCGCCCGGTACAAAATTTGAAACGCTCGATAAATTCCCGGACGGAGACCCCACCGCCGCTCTGAGGCGCCGGTTTATGAAAGAGCTTAGAAAAAACAGCATGTCCCCCCCCCAGACGCTTGCCTCGTTCAGCGAAATTCCTTATGCAAAAGAAGTCGCTGCCCGGTATAAAAATATCGAGGACTATTTCGAAATAGGCGACAGGGACGGCTCCGCTGTGTTCGGCAGGCTGGTGCGTCCGGCGGAAAAAGAAGAGCCGATGTACGCGCATGGGTTGCTTTTCGGCGAGGGCTGGCTGCGCCCGCGCGAAGGCGAAATTAAAGTCAGAAAAACAGGCTCATCCGATTTAGTGGCGCCGCCTGAGTTTAACCAGGGCAAGGATTTGAAAGCTTTGGCCGATTGGGAAGAGATCATATTATATCCGCCTCTGAGAGGAGACACAAAATGACAGGATTGCTGATACTGGCTGTATTCGTCGCGCTTGCGGTAATGATGTATCTAGGCAAAATGCCGGCTATTCTGGCGCTGCCGGTGCTCGCCATCGCGCTGACCCTCGCGGCGGGAACTCCGTTTTACTTTGCCGCTTCATCGGCGGATCTTTCTTTTCTGAACCGGCTTTCCGGAGCGTTGAGCGATTCTATGCAGCTTGCTTTCGGAGTTGTGGTGGCCGACGGTATAGGGCGGCTGCAGGTCGCCATCTTCACGGTGATGATAGGCGGAGTGTTCGGATATTTTCTCAAGCTTTCAGGAGTGGGCGAATCGCTGGTGAGGAAAGTGGCCGAGCTTGCGGGCGATAAGCCCTTCAGCCTGTGCCTGATCCTGACGCTGGTCGTCACCTTCCTTTTTACGACCCTTTCCGGCCTGGGCTCGGTCATTCTGGTGGCCAATGTTTATTTCCCGGTGCTGCTTTCTCTCGGAGTCCCCCCGCTTATAGCGGGATCCCTGTTCCTTATGGGGTTTTCCCTCGGCGGCGTGTTCAATATAGTGAACTGGGCTTTTTATACCGACCTTCTTAATATGTCGCAGCAGGATGTGATGAAATTCGCGCTCCCTTTCGGAATGATCTTCTTTGCGGTACTGCTTGTTTTCCTTGTGGTGGAATTTAAAAAGGCGAGGCTGCCTGTGCCTGTGGACTCGCTTGTTAAATCCGTGTTGGGTATCATACTCCTTGTGGCACTGGCCGTGTGGCTTAAATCGGGCGCGGTTTTGGGCGAAAGCTCGTATGCCGCGATTCAAATGCTGTTTAAGATCTTTATGGTCCTTCTCTTCTGCCTGCCGCTGACCACAAAAAAATATCCATGGCTGGCCATGCTCACTCCTTTTATACCGATAAGCCTTGTGCTTGTTCTGGGCTGGTCCATCAATCCGGCTTTTCTTCTGGGCATCGCTTTCCTTTTTATCGCCATAAAAAACCAGCCGGGGCAGGAATCCCTGAGCGGCCGCTCGCGCATGCTTATACAATCCATGATCGAAGGCATGCAGAGCGTAATTCCCGCGGTGGCCGTTATGATGGGGATAGGCATGGTTCTTATCGCCGTAAACCAGCCGCCCATAAAAGCCAGCCTGAACCCCCTGCTCTTAATAGTGCTGCCCCAGAGCAAACTGTACTATATAGCTTTTTTCACCATACTCGCGCCGCTTGCGTTATATCGCGGCCCGCTCAATCTCTGGGGTATGGGCAGCGGCCTGATGGGGCTTATGCAGCAGACGGGGCTTTTATCGGGGTTTTCGCTTTTGGCGGCGTTTTTCTCTACCGGGCAGATCCAGGGGGTGTGCGACCCGACAAATACTCATAACGTGTGGATCGCAAACCAGCTTAAAATAGAGCTTAACGCCATACTTACGAAAACACTGCCTTATATCTGGGTACTCGCATTTCTAGGATTAATACTGGGGGCTTATGGCGGATAAAGTAAGGATCGGAATAGACGTAGGCGGAACATTCACTCATGCGGTGGCTTTGGCCGGCGACAAATATGAAATGCTGAGCCAATCCAAGGTTCCCACAACCCATACGGCCGAAGAAGGGGTCGCGCTCGGAATAATACACAGCCTTGAAGAGATAATGAAAGCCGGTATTAAACCGTCGGATGTTATCCGGGTGGCCCATTCCACAACCCAGGCCACGAACGCCCTTCTTGAAGGCGATGTGAGCGCGGTCGGCATCCTTTCCGTCGGATACGGCCTTGAAGGCAAAGGCGTGAAATCGCAGGCCAATCTTGATCCCATAGAGCTTGCGCCCGGCAGATTTTTGAAAATATTCCACCGGTACATAGATTCAAAGGACGCGCCCGACGATAAAACCATTTCAGCGGCGTTGGACGAGCTTGTGAAGGAAGGCGCGGGCGCGATAGTGGCCGCGACCGCTTTCAGCGTTGATAAACCTGAAATTGAAAAAAAAGTAATGGAAACGGCCCTGAGGATGGGGCTTCCCGCCACGGCCACGCATGAAGTGTCCCAGCTTTACGGGCTTAAGGCCCGCACCAGAACCGCCGCCATAAACGCGGCCATTCTGCCGAAAATGATCCATACCGCGGTGCAGACCGAGAAAGCCGTAAGGAAAATGGGCATCACCGCCCCCCTTGTGGTGATGCGTTCCGACGGCGGCGCTATGGATATAAACGAAATGAAAAAGCGCCCGATCCTCACTCTCCTTTCCGGCCCCGCGGCGGGAGTGGCCGCCGCGCTTATGGCCGCCAAAATTTCCGACGGCGTTTTTCTGGAAGTGGGCGGCACCTCCACGGACATCTCCTGTATAGTCAACGGCCATCCGTCCATTAAGATGGCCCAGGTGGGCGGCCACAGGCTTTATCTTGACACGCTTGACGTGAGAACATTGGGCATAGCGGGCGGCTCGCTGTTCAGGATAAACGCGCACAAGCATGTTGAAGGCGTCGGCCCCAGAAGCGCGCATATCGCGGGGCTCAAATACAGCGCTTTTCCGGGAGCAAAACCTATAACTGAAAAAGCGGCTATAAAAATGTTTTCTCCCGGAGCGAACGAGCCGCAGTGTTATACCTCCATAGAGGATGACGGAGGCAAATGGACATTCACAACCACCGACGCGGCGAATTTTGCCGGCCTTCTGCCTGAAAACGATTATTCACGGGGCGATCTGGCTTCGGTGAAACGCGCGGCCAAGCTGACGGGAGATTTTCTCGGCATAACTCCTGAAACGCTAGTGGACCGGATAATGGAAAGCGGCGCCAAACCGATAATAACCACCGTCTCGGAACTGCTTTCGGAAAAGAAACTGGACAAGGACAGGATACGGCTTGTGGGCGGCGGAGGCGGTGCAAGCGTCTGGGTCCACTATGTGGCGAACAAAATGGGCTATCCGGCTGAACTGATAGAATACGCTCCCGTTATCTCGGCTATAGGCGCGGCCATGGCCTTATTGCAGGAAACCGTTGAAAGAACGCTTATAGACCCCAAGCCCGAGGATTTTGCCCAGATCCGGCATGATGCCGAAGCTGTGCTTATAAAATCAGGCGCAAGCCCGGAAGCCATTGAGGTGCGGGTTGAGGTTGACAGCCAGCGCGGCATACTCCGGGCTACGGCAGTTGGTTCGCATGAAATGACGCTTGCCGGCTCAAAACTTACGGAAGACGAAATGAAAGCTAAAGCCGCCGAACTGTTGAAATCAGATATCGGCAAAGTTGTAGTGGCGGCAAAGACCGCTAACTTTTACGTGTTTCAAGCTGAAATTGAAACTAAAAAATTATGGGGCCTCATAAAAACGAAAAGAAAGCCATGGGTTGTGCTGGACCAGCGCGGACGGGCGCGTTTCGGCGCCTCGCATGGCGAAATAGTCTCTATCGAGGCTAATCATCTTTTGTCGGCGCTTTCTTCCACGCTTGAGAAATATTCCGCGTTCGGCGACGCCGGTAAGATCCTGCCCGCCGCGTTCCTGGTCACAAACAACCGGACCGTGGATCTTTCAGGGCTGGTTTCAGCCGAGCAGATGGCGCCCATCTGCCAGGAGGAGCTAAAAAAGATGAAAATGGAAGATAATGTGGTTATAGCGGTCAATCTGGAAGGAGCTATATGAGCAGGATCAAACAGCTGCTTGATAAAAAAAAGTTTTTGGTAGTGGTAAGCCTTCCCAAAAACGACCCGGCGCTGGCGCGGGCGGCTTTTGACGCCGGTGCTCATGCGGTAAAGGTCCACACGAACGTGACGCACAAGGCGAGCGGAACTTTTTTCGGAAGCTGGAAAGAAGAAAGAGCCGTCATCAGCCGCATAATCAAAAACGCAAAAGGCCCGGTGGGGATCATGCCGGGGTCTGCGATAGTGCCGTCGTTAGACGAAATGAAGGAAGCCTCGGATCTGGGTATTGATTTTTTGGATATATACGATTTCGATATGCCCGCCTGGATGCTGAAGCTTAATATGGGGAAAATGGTGGCCGCCGGCCATGAGTTTACGATAAAACGGGTTCAAGCTCTTGAAAAACTTGGAATGGATTTTCTTGAGGCGTCCGTGGTGCCTTCGGAATTATACAGAACCACGCTTAAAGTGAAGGACCTTGAAAATTATTCGCTGCTGGCATCGGCGGTAAAAAAACCGGTTCTTGTTCCCACGCAGAAAAAAATAGAGCCGTCCGAAATTACGCTCCTGAAGAAAACCGGAGTAAAGGGACTTGTCCTGGGCACTATCGCCATAGGCGCCACTCCTGAAAGTTTTGCCGAGCGAATTCCGTTATTTTTAGATGCCGCAAAATAAAACCATCGGATTTATTCCCCAGGACAACAGGCCTGTTTCTTTCCGCCAGCCTGTAATGGCCGCGCGGCTGGCGGGCTGTAAAATTCTCACTCCCCCCTCCGGACTTCTGGGATACCGCACAAAGCCCGGAGACTGCGATAAAATATCGGAATGGTTTATTGAGAGCTTTCCAAAGGCTGACGGCTGGGTTGTCTCGCTTGATATGCTGGCTTACGGCGGGCTTGTCGCGTCGCGCGAACTGTTGGAAAGCCTTTCAAACTCTATGCGGCGTATAGATACGATAAGCGAAGCAAAAAAATGCTTTCCCGCAATTCCCGTTTACGCTTTTCAGGCCATACGCAGGCTTTCTATCACGGTAAAATCCTCCGCCGATCTGCGCAACTGGAAAAAGCATCACGAAAACGATCTTCTCAAAAAATACCGGTCCAGAAATCATAAAGTAAATCTGCGCGCGATAAAGTATCTCCAAACCGGCGCGCTGGACAGGCTCTCGCTTTTGCAGGAAGACGCACGGCCGGACGGCCCGCAGTTAAAAGAGCAGAAAGCGCTGCTTGCTTTCGCCGCGGCCTCTAAAACGCGGAGCAAGCTTTGCCTGACCACCGGCGCGGATGAAGGCGCCCTGGTTCTGCTCACGCGGCTCATCAACCGGTTAGAAGGAAAAAAAATAAAAGTAAAAGTCATTTTTTCATCGGAAAAAGGCGCGGATCGCATAGCTTTGTATGAAGACCGGCCTGTCAGGGAAACGGTTTTCGGGCAGTTAAACGCGATCGGGGCGGAAATTGCGGTAAATTCCACAAAGCCGGATTTCGAATTATACGTCTGGTGTCCGGACAGGCCGTGTGTTGACCTTGTATTTCAAGATAGAGTAAGCGGCAATCCTCTTGAACTTACGCGTTTTGTAAACTGGATCCGGAAGTCCGTTCAGAACGGCCGCAGCGTCGTAGTGGCGGATCTGGCTTACGCGAACGGGGCGGACCCGGAATTCTGCCGGATGCTTTCCAAGACTGTGGCGCTGCCCCGCCTGGCCGGGTATTCCGCCTGGAATACCGCCGCGAATGCGGCAGGTTATGCGGTCGCGCAAGGCGCGCTAAACCTTAAAGATAAACATTTCCTCGCCTTGAGGCTGATGGAAGATTGGGGGTATCAGGCTGAAATAAGAGCCGCAGCCGACCTGTATGTGAAAGCGGTGTTGAAGGGCGATGTGTGGAGCCTGACCCCGCGGAAAAAAATCCAGGCCGAAAAATATATTAAAGCGGGGCTCTGCCGCTGGGTCAAAAAAAATCTCAGCCGCTTTAATATAAATTCCTTTAGCGCCGCCCTCCCTTGGGCGAGGACGTTCGAAATGGATATATGGAATATATCGTAGAACCAGAAAGAAAGACGCCGGTCTCCGCTTCCTGCGGGGTTCTGGTATGCGGCGGCGGAACCTCAGGAGCATGCGCCGCGATCGCGGCCGCCAGAAACGGAGCTAAAACGATATTGGTCGAAAGGGAAAGTTCTCCCGGCGGGACCCCGGTGCATTCTCTTGTGACCCCGCTTATGACTTTTCATGCGAGTCCGGGCAGGCAGATCGTAAAAGGCATAGCCGAAGAACTTGTCCGCGATGCCGTAAAGATGGGCGGCTCTCCGGGGCACGTCCCCGACCCGCTGGGCGTCGCCGCCACAATAACTCCGATCGACCCGGAGATCCTTAAAATCTGCATAATTAAAATGTGCGCCGGATCCGGAGTCGAGCTTTTTAACGACAGCTGTATTTCCGGAATTCTGAAGGCGGATAGCGGCGTAACCGGGATAATTATTGAAAGCAAATCCGGAAGGCGGGCGATAACCGCCGGCGTAACAATAGACGCGACCGGAGACGGAGATGTCGCGGCGGCGGCCGGCGTCCCTTTTTCGATCGGAAGGGAGCGGGACGGCAAAACCCAGCCTATGACGCTGATGGCGGTGGTGGGCGGCGTGGATAATGAGAAAGTCCGCGCTTATATCAAAAATCATCCCGGAGAGTTTATCCTTAGCGCCTATGCGCGAAAAAATATAAACAAAGTGAAATTCCTGGCTGTATCGGGCTTTTTCAGCCTTGTGAAAAATGCGCAAAAAAAAGGCGAGCTTGAAAATTTCAGGGACAGGGTGCTCTATTTTGAGATGCCCAGATGCGGAGAAGTCGCGTTGAATATGACGCGTATAACCGGGATGTCCGGCCTTGATCCGAAAGACATCTCCCGAGCCCAACAGCTGGGGTTCGAGCAAATGTTGCAGTCTGTGGAGTTCCTGAGAAAATATGCTCCGGGATTTGAAAACTCATATATCGTCAGGATCGCGGAAAAAATAGGAGTACGCGAGACAAGGCATATCAGAGGACTCTATACGCTTACGGCCGAAGATGTGCTGTATGGACGGGATTTTAAAGACGCTATAGCGCGCGGAGCGTTCCCGATAGATATACATTCCCCGGACGGTTCCGCGCTTGAGATGAAAGCAATGAAGCCCGGAACCTCCTACGGCATTCCATATCGGTGCATGCTGCCGGAAAAAATTGAAAATCTGATCGTCACAGGCCGGGCCATTTCGGCCACTCATGAGGCAAGCGCCTCGGCCCGGGTTTCGCCCACCTGCATGGCTTTAGGACAGGCCGCCGGCACCGCGGCGGCGATAGCCGTAAAAAAGAAAATCCCCCCGTCAAAAGTGTCCGCTTTTGAACTTAGAAATACGCTGAAAAAGCAGGGTGCGGTTGTTTAACCTGCAAGGCGTTCTGATACGTTTTATTTTTCCTGCTGGAGTTTTCCGAAGGAAGTTACGCCGATATAAGTGGTCGCCAGGCAGAAGCCGGCTATTGCCCCTAGATCCGTCCATGCCGAGAACACGCCCCGGCCCAGCATGATGATGCGCATGATGTCCACGGCGTAGGTCACCGGGTCTAAAAGGCTGATGAGCTTTATATACGGCGCGGCGGCGGCCAGGTCGAACAGCGCCCCGCTGAAAAAGAAAAGCGGCCAGGTCAGAAAACTCATCACAAGGCCGAAGCCCTCCATGGATTTCATCTTCGCGCCTATGGTCAGGCCAAGGTTTACTATCATGTAGGATACCGGAAAGGCCGCCAGCAGGCATAGCGCGACCTTAACTATGTCCAGCGGGAGTATGAAAAACGCGCCTATAATAAGCAGTATAAAGGTCTCTATTATAGCGCCCAGCATTCCGCCTAAAGATTTGCCTATGAACAACGTGCTCCTGGATATCGGCGCCGCCAGCACTTCTTTCAGAAAATCCAGCCTTTTATCCCAGATGATATATAGTCCGTAGGTGATGGAAGTGAAAAGTATTACCATCGCCAGAATACCCGGGAAGATGAACTGTTGATAAGTGAAACCCGCCACGGGGCTGGTGCCGGAGACCATTCCACGTCCCATCACGAACAGAAACAGCAGAGGCGAGACTAAAATAGAGATGATGCGTTCTTTCTCCCTAAAAAATATTTTGGCCTCTCTAAGGAGCAGGGCGTAGATGGCGTTAAAGTTAAACATTGCGATTTTAAGGTTCAAGGGCGGGCCGGGGGAGTTTGCTCTCAAAGTCGTCCCATCCTTGTAAACCCTCGTATTTTATTTCCTGGTTGCCTTTGCCGAGACGATCCGCTGAAAAATACCGTTGTTCTCCACGTCGTTCTTTATCTGGTGTCCGGCGAATTTCATGAAAACGTCGTCCAGCGTTACCGGCCTGACCTCCACTTCTTCTATAGCGCCCGCGGAGTTGAGCAGCGCCTGCAGATTCCTGCCGGAATCGCTGATGCTTATCCTGAACCTTCCTTCTTCCAACTCCACGCTTTTGACAAAAGAGAGCCCGCGCACCGCCTGGGCGTTTACCGCGCCTTTTATAAAAACCAGGTCCCGGCCCACCTTTTTTTTCAGGTTCGCGGGCGTATCCATTTCGATGATCCTGCCCTGATAGATGATGCCGATGCGGTCGGCCAGATTGTCGGCTTCTTCCATGTAATGCGTGGTAAGTATGATGGTGGTTTTTTTTGCCGCTTTCAGCCGGCCTATATAGCCCCATATCGTCTGGCGGCTGACGGGGTCAAGGCCGAGCGTCGGTTCGTCCAGAAAAAGTATTTTGGGTTCGTGAATGAGGCCGCGGGCGATCTCAAGGCGCCGTCTCATGCCTCCGGAATAGGTCTTGACCAAACTATCGGCCCGGTCGGCAAGGTTCACCAGGTCCAGCATTTTGTCGGTTCTTGGACCTATCTCAGGGCGGGGCACGCCGTAGAGCATGGAATGCAGATATAGATTTTCCCGTCCGGTCAGCAGATCGTCAACGCTCGGCTCCTGGAAGACGATGCCGATGTTCTTTCTTACTTCGAGCGGCTGGAGGCGCACGTCAAAGCCGGCCACTACGGCCGAGCCCGATGTGGGTTCGATCAGCGTGGCAAGCATGCTGATGAGGGTTGTCTTGCCGGCGCCGTTGGGGCCAAGGAGGCCGAAAACTTCTCCTTCGGGTATATCGAAAGAAATGCCGTTGACGGCGGTAACTTCCGTGAATCGTTTCACCAGATTATCGGTCTTAATGGCGGCCATAAATAAATTTTACTAAAAACAGCGTTCCCGCGCGCCGGAACCGGCGACATGAGCGTTCAGTAACCCCGGATTATAATTGAGCGGCGGTGAAAAGCGGCACGCCTGGGATTTAAAAAAACGGTTTCAGCGGTTATTTGCCAGCATCGGTACAAAACGTACTTCGGTGATGAATCTTTCTTTTATGTCCGCCCCGTCTTTAGTATAGAGCATAAGGCGCTGGGCGCCGCCCGCCTCTCCGACCGGGACCACCATTCGTCCTTTGTCGGCCAATTGGCTCAATAACGTTTCCGGCGCTTCAAGCGGGGCGCAGGTTACGATAATCGCGTCAAACGGCGCGTTTTCCGGCCAGCCCGCGGCGCCGTCGCCCGTTCTGAACCGTATCTTTGAGTAGCTCTCAAAGGCCAGGACCGCTTTTGCTTTCTCGGCCAGCGCCGGAAAGAACTCCACCGTATATACTTCCCCGGCCAGCTCGGCCAGAACGGCCGTTTGATAGCCCGATCCGGTGCCTATTTCTAAAACTCTTTCCCCGCCCTTGAGCGCCAATAGCTCCGTCATCAAAGCCACGATATAGGGTTGTGAAACGGTCTGGCCTTCGGCAATGGGCAGAGGCTGATCTTCGTAGGCGCGGGTTTTGAGATAGTCGTCCACGAAAACGTGGCGCTTTACTTTTTCCATAGCCTCAAGGACCATGCCGTCTTTCACTCCGCGTCTGATGATCTGATCTTCCAGCATTTTTTGGCGGATAAAAGCCTGGTATTTTCCAATTTTTGCGTTAAGGATGTGTTTGAACATAATTTCCTTTTTACCAGATCCCTTCTTTAATCATGAAGCAGGCGGTTATGGCGTTTATATCGTATTCTCTCGCTTTCTTCACGGCTTTGGCGGAGTCGGAGCCGGGCTGCATCCATAGGTTTTTGATGCCGAGCTTATTGCATTGCTCCACCACTTTTTCGGTGATGTCCGGGGGTACCACGGTAATAACAAGGTCGGGCTTAGTTTCTATCTCTTCCAGGCTTTTATAGATGTTGCGGCCCAGAACGAAGCCGCCCTTCGGATTTATTCCCTTGACCGGATATCCGGAGTTCAGGAGATCCCGGAATATTTTGTAGCCATATTTGCCGGCGTCTTCCGATACTCCCACGACCGCTATTAGTTTATAAGTTTTGGGATCCATTTTTCTCCCTCCGTGACCGCTATTTTCGGCGCTCAACTGCGATTTTATGCCTGCCGGGGTGCGGCTATAGGCCTGAATTTAACCGTCTCGCAGCTTCTCCTCCCAGATCCGGTATTTCGGGAAATAAATCAGTTCGATCGCCGTGGAAAAAGCGGCTAACAAATAGAAATCCCAGCGGCTTCCGGCCAGGAAAAAAAGCATTAAGCCCAGAAAAGCCGGGATCTCTGCCATGGCGGCGGTAAGGGCGGTCCGTTTTACGAGGGTTTGGAGAATTTTCCCTGTGGGTTCCTCCGCCCTGGTTTTCATGACCGGCCTGATAAATCTTAGCGCGAAGACCGCGACCGTACCCAAAATGTAAAAGGCGTATCTGACGGCGGCCGCGGTCGGGCCCGCCAACGGCGGCTTGAACGGCATTGAGCGGGAGACCGCCTCCACCACCAGCGCGTATACAAAGATGGCGCTGATGACGGCGCCGCTGATGGCGGCGGCGGTGAGCCAGGCTTTTCTAAGGTCCTCTTTTCTTATGGATTCCATTCATTATTTTGCTTCGCCGATTTTGTAAAATTCCACGCCTTGCGAGTTTTTGTGCGAGCAATCCACGAAAACCCTGCCGTAATATCTTGATTTTTTATGGGAGAAATAAAGCCACTTGCCAGTGTCGTTGAAAGCCCGGGAATGGTCCGCGTCGTAATCCCTGGACTCTATCTCCACTACTTCCGCCGTCTTGGGATGGCCGGCGACACTTACGGCGGGGATGGCGGGGATATATTTAGGCGCCAGGTCTTTCAGGCGGGTGGGGTATTTCCCCTCTTCTCTCAGGAAGTTAGAGAGGGCAAGGGTGAGTTCCGAGATCGTCAGCAGCGTTTCTGTTTGGTTGGAGATCTCTTCTCCGTCGGCCGAGGCTCTGTTTTTTCCGGCCTGCGGCTTAGGGTCTATGGCCACGGGAATAAGACTGTGCGCCGCCAGTTCGTCGTTTATGGCAAGGTAAAGATCGCGTGTCGAGAGTATGGCCGCTCCGGTGTCGGCGGCCGGCAGACGGTCTTTTAATTCTTTGAGGATCCTGACGCTGCGCAGGACGCTTTCAAGCAGGCCGCGGTAGTTTTTTATGTTTTCCCGGTCAGGCTTGGGTTCCGGAGCCATGAAATACGCTGCGGCGGTTTTATTGACGGCTTTGTCCAGGTCATAGGCTTTTTTAAGGGTGTCTGTTGATATGCGCAGGCCGAGGTTCTCATAAAGTGAAGATATTATTTCCAGCCGTTCAGCGGTGCCGTAAAGCAGGGCGTTTATTTTCCTGGGATCAACGCCGGCCGGTTTGGCGGCAACGGGTCTGCGGCGCGGCTTTTTTTGCTTTTTGGCGGGTTGTGCGGCCGTCGCGGCCGTCTGTTGCGCCGCGGCAACCGGTTGTTGGCCATAGACCTTTGTCACGGCGCCCGCGCAATCGTTGAGGAGGATCGCCGTGGTGAAAAAAGTTGTCAAAAGTTTCATATGCGGATTCCTAATATCGCTTAACCTGAAAAATTCAGTTGAATTTTTCCCTTCGCGGAGCTCAGGTGCGCTTCGCGCGGTGCGGGATTCGGGTTAATGTTTAAAGAGTTCAATACCTTTATCGTCTTTGTGCGAACAATTCAGGATAAGCATGCCGAAGTCGGCTGACTTCGGATCCGTGAAATAAAGCCAGCCGCCGGTATCGGTGACCGCTTTTCCCGGATCATGTCCGGTCCCGCGGGCCAGCGTCACGGCGGCCGTCTTTGCGTGCCACGGTAGTTGCAGTTCCGGCACGTTGGAGATATATTTGGGAACAAGTCCCGCTGGGGTCTCCGGGTATTTGCCTTCGGTATCTCCGTAGTAGGAGATCAGGAGCGAGCGCATGTTGAGCAGTTCCGCTTTAGCCGCGGCGATCCGTGCTGTTGACAGCAGTTCTTTTTCCTGCTCGTCCAGTTCGCGGATAATGTCGGGACCGAGCAGGCTTGTTATCCTGGCGTCAAGCTTGCTTATTTCTCCGGCCACATTGTCCAGTTCTTTCTGATCCACACGCGAACTTTTGCTGAGCAAAGCTGAAAGATGTTTTACGGCGCTTAGTATTTCCTGAGAGTATCGCGGCGGCTGCGCGGCGGCGGGAGCGGTTGCGGCCGCGGGCGCCGTTGAAGTCTGCTGGGCCGCAATCATGTCCTCGCCGGCCCCGAAGGACGGCGCTAAAATGGTCAATCCCAAAAAAGCGGAGATAGCGGTTTTCTTCAGCACTTTTATCCTCCAGATGCGCGGCTCCGCGCTGAAAACACGGGGCTTGGACATGATCTTGTCAAAATTCCCAATTTTCCAGTTCGGTTACAAATTTGTAATCAGTGAGGTCGAACTGGATAGGTGTTATCGATATCCGGCCACGGCATACGGCGGCGACATCGCTGTCTGGGGCCGCGTCCTTCTGGTCCAGGGAGCCGGTGAGCCAGTAGTAGGTCTGGCCGTGCGGATCCGTGCGTCTGTCGAACCGGTCTTTGAAGAGGGTATGGCTCTGTCTGGTTATACTGACGGCGTTTTTTACCCGGCTCGCAGGTCCGGCCGGAATATTCACGTTAAGCAGGGTTCCCGGCGGAAGGCGGCGCTTGTATGCGGAGGTCGCCAGCTTAACGGCGAAGGACGCGGCGCGGCTGAAGTCGGGTTTTACGAACGTGGCAAGCGAGATGGCTATGGACGGGATTCCCAACAGGGCGCCTTCGGTCGCCCCGGAAACCGTGCCGGAATATAGAATGTTATAGCCCATATTCGCTCCCAGGTTGATGCCGGAAAAAACCATATCCGGTTTTTTTTTCATGATGGAGCGTATGGCCAGTTTAACACAGTCGGCCGGGGTGCCGCTGGTAGCGTAACCGAAGAATTTTCCCCGGCGCCTGGCTTCGTTCACCCGTAACGGGTCGGTCAGAGTTATAGCGTGTCCCACGGCGCTGCGCTGTATGTCGGGGGCGACAACGGTCACCTTCCCCACTTTCCTCAGGGCCGCGTAAAGGGCGAAAATGCCCTCCGAATATATCCCGTCGTCGTTTGTTATGAGTATTTCCATAATTACATTTCCGACTGTTTCATGATCTGATTGTAAAGGAATTCCGCGGCCGGGCCGGCGCCCATGTCCCGGGCGGTGGAGTTGATGGTGGCGCAGAGGTCATGCTGGTAAACAAAAGGCATTTGTTCTCCGGCGGAAGTTACCCGTTTGCGTCCGGAAATATTTATAACATGCAGCATCATCATCACCCTTCCGGAGTAACCCAAGCAGTCTCCATAATAGGCGACGGCGAAGTCCAGGACGGATTTCATAAATTGAGGAGTGTCTTCGGGCCGGAAGATATCTTTTCCGCCGTAACGTTCGCGCCAGGAACGATCCGCGAACGCTAAAACTCCGTTTTTGTAGAAACAGGCCGCCTGGATGGCTTCTTCGCCTTGGGCATGAGCGTGGTAAACGGTGAGCTTGTTCAGGGTATGCCCCTCCTCCGAGTAGATCGGCGCGGCCAGAGGTATGTCGCGATAGCGGGCTTCCAGCCAATCTTTATGCCTGGCGGCGCTGAAATTGTTCCGCATGGGTTCCACGGGATGGATGGTAAGGGCGGTGTAAAGTTCGGAGAAGCCGTTGAATATCCAATCCGGGTCGAAAAGGTCGAAAAAAATTATTTTTGCCTTGGTATGTGCGGCGGGCGCCGCCTGGCGGTTCTTTCGCAGTTCGCCCGCTCCATACGGGATGTAGGCGTAGACTTCCACATTGCCCAGCAGAACGCCGCCTGGCGCGTAAAGTTCTTTCACTGAATCGTCCAGTACGTGGTAAACTTCGGCGGGGATGATCAGCACTGAGCCGCTGGCTACCTTGCGCGCTTCATCTTCCAGACGAGCCGCCAGCACTAATCCGGAACTTTTTATAAGTCTGCCCACGTCCGTCCAAAAGCGGGCGGGCGAAGAGGCCGCGCCGATCCTGAAGCGCCGCTCCGGCAGCATGGCGTACAGCCGGTCCAGAATGGTGCGGGACATGGCTTCTCCGGAACGCATAATGTCGTCCTCATCCCCGGTGGTGCCCAGAAACGCCACGGCTCCGTCGCCTTGCCAGGCGCCTATTATACCCCCCCACTGCTGAACCTCTTCCACTACGGTATTCGTGTAGAGACTGTTGAGCTTTCTGTATTGTTCCGGGCTTATGGATGCCACTATCTGCTCGCTGTTGACCATGTCAACGCGCATGAAGAACAACTGGCCGTAATCCCCGTTCTTAAGCATGTTTCTCCGGCCTGACCCTCTGGTTTTTAAAAACTTCCTTAATGATCATATTCCGATTTCTTGGTGTTCCGCCAACAGCGATATTTAAGCCGTACTATTGCGCCGGAAAATATTGGCGCATTGCCGAAAAACTTTATTGCCGCTACGCCGTTGAGACACTGACAATTCCGAGTCTCATTATATAATATTATATACAGGGAGGCTGGGAACATGAAAGCCTTATGTCGGACAGGCTCCTTGGGAGGATATATGAAAATCGGATTAATAGGTTTGGGCCGTATGGGCTCAAATATAGCAAGAAGGCTTTTGAGAAAAGGCCATAAAGTCGCGGTTTACAACAGGACGCCTGAAAGAACCGAGGCACTTGAAAAAGAAGGCGCTATCGGCGTCTACAGCCTCGGGGAACTTTCGGATAAACTTGATGCTTTCAAAATAGTATGGCTTATGCTGCCGGCCGGAGGTGTCACCGAAGCTTATATACAAAAATCCACCGCCCTGCTTAAAGCCGGAGATATTCTGATAAACGGCGCCAACAGCCATTACAAGGATTCAATAAAAACCTATAAATTTCTTAAAGCCGGAAAAATAGGGTTTCTGGACGTTGGCGTCTCCGGCGGTATCCGCGGTCTTGAAAACGGTTACTGTGTCATGGCCGGAGGAGAAAAGCCCGTATTTAAACAAATCGAGCCCCTGTTAAAAGATCTCTGCTCCGAAAACGGCTATATGCATTGCGGCGCTCCGGGCGCGGGCCATTTCATGAAAATGGTGCACAACGGTATAGAATACGGCATGATGGAAGCTTACGGCGAGGGATTTGAACTTTTAAAAGCCTCCCCCTACGGAGACATAGACCCGGCGGAAGTGTCAAAATTATGGAATTCAGGATCCGTCATCCGCTCCTGGCTGCTGGAACTTGCCGGCGAAGCGTTCAAAAAAGATCCCGGTCTTAAGAAGGTAAAAAGTTATGTCGAAGATTCCGGCGAGGGCCGCTGGAGCGTGGAGGAAGCCGTGCGCCTGGCCGTGCCCGTCCCCGCCATAGCGGCGGCGGTGTTTAAACGCTTTCGCTCCAGGCAACGGAGCAATTTCTCCGACAAGCTGCTTGCCGCCCTGAGAAAGGAATTCGGCGGCCACGAAGTTAAAAAGAGTCGCTGAAGCCCGCGTAAATAATTACCCGGGTCTCGGAAAGCGAGGCACGAATGCAGGATACCATAGGTTTTTGCCAGGAAACACGCCCGGAAAGTTGCGGCTTTATACTCTTCGGAGCCACGGGACATTTATCCTCCGGAAAAATAATACCGGCGCTCTTCGGTCTTTATAAAAAGAAACTTACGCCAAAGGATTTCTACTTTCTTTTCGTGGCCCGCACGGCCATTGAGCTGGCTGATTTTGAAGAACGCTTAACCGCCGCGATCTCCGGGACGGAAAGCAAACCCGCGCTCCCGGAAATAAAGGGTTTCCTGGAACGGGTGGAATATATCCGGGCCGACTACGGAAACGATGATTTTTACCGGCGTCTGGCAAGGCGTCTGGACGAGCTTGACGCTAAATTCAATATCAGAAAAAAGCGGCTGTTTTACCTGGCTACGCCGCCGTCGGCTTTTGAGCCCATAACTGAAAAACTAAAGACCAGCGGCCTTCTGGTCGATCCCGGGAACCGCACCGGCTGGTCCCGGGTGATAATAGAAAAGCCCTACGGCTCAAGCCTTGAAAGCGCGTATTCGCTTGACACAGGCCTCAAACAAGCGGTATCGGAAGGGCAGATCTATCGTATAGACCATTTCACCGGCAAAGAAACGGTGCAGAATGTTCTGGCGCTAAGGGCGGCCAACAGCGTCTTTGACGAAACCTGGAACAACGGTTTCATAGACCATGTGCAGATAACTGTTTTTGAAGAGCTGGGGCTTGAGGGCCGGGCTGGTTTTTTCGAGCATATGGGTCTGGCCCGGGACATGATGAGCCATATTTTTCAGCTGGCCGCCATAACGGCGATGGATCTGCCGGCTTCCTTCAGGGATATGGATTTTAAGAGCGAAAAAAAACGTTTTTTCGAAAGCATAACTGGATTGGACAAGGAATCAGTATCCCGCCAGGTGGTGCGCGCGCAGTATGAAGGCTATCTTAAAGAACCCGGAGTTGCCGCCGCTTCAACAACCGAAACCTTCCTGGCCTTTAAATTCCATGTGGACAACGACCGGTGGCGCGGAGTGCCGTTTTATGTGCGAGCCGGGAAAAAAATGGGCGCCAAGAAAACAAAAATAGACCTGATTTATAAAAAGCCGGCTCATGGCATATTCAAACCCATGGACATAGGCTACCCCAATGTGTTTTCGTTTACGATACAGCCTGAAGAAACAATGGCTTTTACCCTTATCGCCAAGCATCCGGGGCCTAAACTATGCTTTACCCCGCGCAAGATGGAGCTTAATTACCGTGTGCATCAGGAGGAATTATCCGCTCCCACCGAGTATGAGCGGCTGCTCATAGAGGCCATGGCCGGAGATCAGACGCTTTTTCTGAGCTCTTTTGAGATGCGTTTTATCTGGGCATTCATTTCCCCCATGCTGGAAACCTGGACCTGGGATTCCGGTTCCGCGCCTTTGCTCGGTTACCCCGGCGGTTCCGAGGGCCCCGCGGAAGCCCGGGCTTTAATTGAAAAAGACGGGAGGAAATGGCTGTCGCCCATTTTATGATGCGAATAATCAGGCGTTTCAGGGATGAGCGAGCCATGGCGGAAAAAGCCATTAAAATTTTTCGGACGGAATATGGCAAAGCCGTCCGCAAGAAAGGCTTTTTCAGCGTGGTATTATCCGGTGGGAAATCGCCGCGCCGCTTTTTAAAAATATTAAGCGCGCAAAAAGGTCTGAACTGGAATAAAATATATTTTTTTTTCACCGATGAAAGGCTGGAGGGCCGGAACCTCAAGCATAGTAATTTCAGGGCCGCAGATACGCTTTTGTTTTCAAAAACGGACACCCCCCGCTCCAATATCTTCCCTATCCCGGTCTCTTCGGACTCCAGCAAGGCCGCCGAGGCCTATGAAAGTGCGATCCGATCTTTTTTCGGCGGGGGTGCGGTGGGTTTCGATGTGGTTTTTTTAGGCCTTGGCTCGGACGGGCACGCAGCTTCTCTTTTTCCGGGCGGTTCCGCGCTCCGCGAGAAAAAAAAGCTCGCCGCCGCGGTGACAGCGCCGGCTTACGTCAAACCCCGCAAACGCGTCACACTCACCCTGAAAGCGCTTAATTCCGCCAAAACGGCCGTCTTTCTGGTGTCTGGAAAAGAAAAAAAAGAAATTTTCACCGCCTTCGCCTCCGGCAAAAAAAATCTGCCGGCATTAAAAATCAAACCGGCGGGAAAACTTTATTTGCTGCACGCCGTCAATGCCGCTGATTATTGAGCCGCATTCAAGTAATTCCCCACAGGGATAAATCGTTTTGTTAAACCTTTCTGAGCGGGAAGGCGTGCGCCGACATGCGAATGAATGCTTTCCCCCATCCGTCTCCGCTAAATTGCCTGCGGCATCTAATGAGATACTCTTTTAAAAACAATATGACCCGAATCCACGATCTCACCGCTGATTACCGGGCTGAACTTGTCTTTGGTTTTAATTACAATTGATGTTTTAGCCTTAGCGTTGCCGTGGAGCAAGCTTTTGATGATACTATTCACCGTCGAAGGCTTAGGCGGTTGAATCGTGGATGATTTTGCGGCTATTAATTTCCTCGCATTACTCTTAAAGCCGGTATGTTTTTGCGCTTTTCCTTTATGATGATCGACTTTATTGGTAATCCATTTTTCTTCCCTGCTGATATCGGTCCATTCGGATTTGGTCCTGGCGGTCATGTTCATGAAATTTGTTAACTGGGGACTATTTTCAACGGTATGTATCTTAAAACTCTCAGCTTCCAAATTGATGCCGCCGCTAATTTCCAGGATGATGGCATGAGTCGTATTAAAAGCGGCGACCATTTTATTAAAATTATCCCCCCTGGTTTGGAAGATTTTTCTCCGGTCACTCATGGCTGCGGCCATTTCGTGGTATCGCTGCGGAACTGTGTTGTCCCCGGCCGCCGCGCCGCTGGATATTTTGGCCAGGTAATCTTGAAGTTGTTTTTCTTGCGATCTTAATTCCCTTTGCATTTCCATCATGGTATTATTTTCAGCTTCTATCTGCGCCAATTCCATGTTCAAATTGCCCGGATCCCGCCTTTTTCTGCCTGCAAACACCGCGAAGGCCTGTAAATCTTTCTGGGACGTCAGAAGCGCTCTCACCGGCTGATGGCCCTTGGTTTTTAATATGCGTGAAGCTTCGGCTTGCCAAAAAACATTGTCTTTATTGCGCTCGGCTTTGAAATCCAAAAATTCCGCCAGATCATTATTAGCCGGGAAATATTCCGCTGTTGATTTATCCAGATCAGGGCTCAAAAAGTAAATGGATAGATTCTCTTTAATATCCCCCATCCGTTTTCCATAGTTCCCCGGGCGCGGCGACGCCGCGGCAATAAGCTGCGTCCGCTCACGTTCGGTGGTCATCGCCGGTAGTTCAACGGACAAGAGCGCGCCAAGGTCCAGCCAACGTGGGTTAATCCTGTGCAGCCAGCTGCAGACCGCCATCAGTCGCCCAACGGTTACTAATTCCCGGTATTCAGGAAAGGCGTCCGCATAATAGTCAAAGCGGCTGTTCAAATCGTCGATATTCTTTCTGATCGCGGGCAATAACAGAGCTTTCTTCTTTTTCTCGAATTCCGCGGAAGACGGAAAGTCGTCCCGGCTGCGCTCGGCATCCGCTAAAAAGTGAGGGTTTATTATTCTGGCAAAATGTTTAGTCGCATCGGTTTGAACTTCAATGGAATCAGGATAAAACCAGAATCTGGTTTTTATCCAGTCCGATTTACCATTGGGTGAAAACAGGTCCCTTTCACTGACAGTCAGGAAATCGGGAACATGTTTTCTGGTATCAGACCGGATGTCGTTATAAGTATTCGGGTCAAGGCCGCTTGTAATTGTTTTAAAGCGTTTGTCCGCTTCTAAAACTACTTTGCCGACGGCGGTGTCTTCCAGGAATCCGCCAAAGTTCACGGCCGCCCTGGTAACGTCTTTGTGGGGGTCAAGGCTGATGAACGCTTTGTTGTTTCCGGCATGAAAAACCGCTCTGTAAGCGACAGCCAGATCAGAGAGTCTCACCCTCTTTCCCGCGAGTGTGGGCGGTGCGGCCGCCCTGGCATAAAATTGCAAACCGGCATTTTCGTTTATGCGCGCCCCTTCCAGTTGCCCGCCCTGGGCAAAAAAATCGCCAAGGCCGGCAAGATCGAGAGGAACTTTGCCGGCGGGTGTTCCAAAATATGAACCGCTTAATAATGCCGGTACCGGGTTAAGTTTCAGCGCCAGCGTGCGGTAATCATTTTCAAAGGTGTAAATTTCCACATTAAGCTTCCCCCATCTGGGCGTAAGCGTATTGAGTAAGTGTCTGATCACGGCATAGTTTTCAGCGTAAGCTGTCTGGGGGTTTGAGCCCTGCAGAAAAAGCCTGACCGTTTTCCGGTTATCTGTAAAGGCCGACATTTGACCGCTGCGAAACAAGGCAACCCAGGCGGGCTGTGGCGCCCCGGCCGGATACTTTGCGGCGACATCAGCAAAAGGCGAGTCTTCATTGTTGACAAGTTCGACAGTATATTCCAGAAGAGTCGAATACCTGTCCAATAAGGGCTGTAAGGCCCCCTTTAAACCGCCGCTGCTCAGCGCAGAACCCAAAGTCTGTCCGGTTCGAATAATAGCGCTCTTGTCCACCAGATCGCTATAATCAACATTAAGCCATTGGGTAGAACGAAGCGGCGCCGAGGCCATTACCATGGGAAAAAACATCAACAGAACAGCTGATATCCCCAAGGCCCTGGGAATTGATCCGAACCGGATAGCTTTCATAGTTGAAGTATCATTCTACACCATATTGACCTGAAAAATGCGGGCATTTTCCCCCTTCGCAGTGCTCAGGGGCCGCTTCGCGACGGATACTAACTTTTAATCATACGCTGGCGAGTAAGTCCGGTTGGTTGCTTTACCGGCGTATGCGGCGGTTTTGCCTCGACTGAGGTAATTGCGGTATAATTTATTTGCGTTTGAACAAGCAGATATCCGCATGACCGAACAAAACAACACCATTACTATCTTATGACAACACCGCTAACCCCGCACCGCTCGGTCTGCTCGGTTTCGGAATGACTACAATTGTCCTAAACCTGCACTGCACAACGCCGGCTTATACTCATAATTCCGCCAAACCGTCTAGTTGAGAATTTTAAACCCAGGCATGGTCTAGTTTTAGGGACAAGGTTATGTTGAACATCTCAAATCTCCAGAAATTGATTTCCGGATTCCTTGCCCGTTCCCAATACAAAGTGGCGGAAAGGATTTTAGGTCATGCAATTTGCAAAACACCTCAGGATTCGCTGCTACGTTACCTTGCCTTTAAAATCGCTTTTGCTTCTGGCGGAGATAACCGTAAACATCTAAATGAGCTGCTGGATCTGCGGCAGAATGATGAGTTTACCCTTTACAGGCAGTTCTGCGCACTGATGATTATGGGGGAATATGAAAAGGCTTTTAGCAAGGCGGAAGAACTTAGCTTAAAGTGGGTGCGCATCGGAGTGGGCGAAATGCTCAACCCGGCGGGTGAAGACCTCGGGTTAGCACTTGGGAACACCGGGATCAGGATCTGGGCTGAAAAAACGCTAAAGAGTTTTAATAAATGCCCTTCCAGAATAAAAAGAACGCTATGGTATATTTTTTTTAAGGCAATACTTCTTGATTCTTTGAACAAAGAAAAAGCCCATAACCTTATGGAAGGGTTTTGCGTAACTGATATACGGCGTTATGGCTGGATGCTTTATCACTTGGGCCGCCTGAGGCTGTTTTTTGGTCTTACCCGGAAAGCGTTAAATGCGTTCGATTCTGCGTTAAAGTCTAAGCCTGGCGACTGGCTGGTACTTTGTATGAGAGCGGAGTGCCTGGCCAGTTTGGGAAACTACAAGGCGGCATATAAGGATTTTAAAACAGCCGTTTGCGGCAACCCACACGCGCTTGCCCAGATAAAGGCCTGGGAAGGAGAGATTTTACTTTGGGATGGCCGATATGAGGAAGCTTTAAAAAATATTGATGGTGTTTTACTGACGTGCCCCAGGTTCGCGTACTCGTGGCGCGGGATAGCTAATCATAAACTCGGTAACTTGAAATCTGCGCTGGACGATCTGGAAACAGCTTTAAATTATGATCCGCACGATTTAGAAGCCTTGGTTTACCGTGCGGAGATCGCAAGGCTGGAGAAAGATTATGTCCTGGCCGAACGGCTGATAAAAAGGGTTCTTAAGGAAAATGCCGTCTATTTTTGGGCGCTTGCAAATCTTGCGCTTTTAAAATTTGCGCAAGGTAAATATGGCGAATGTGTGAATAATTACAAGAAAGCGAGGCTCCGCCTTAAACCCCTGATATCCAAAAGTCTGAAAAAAGAAGAGCGCGTTGCCGCGGCGGTTAAGACGCTTGAAAAATGGTTTTTGCTTGCTAAAGGGAACCGCAGAAATGAGTTGCATTGCCTTAAAAACTGGCTTAATTGAAGAGGAATAATGCGGCTGGACTTCTTTGGGGAACCGTTCTTCTACGGCAAATATCAAACAGCGTACGGCCTAAAATGGTGTTCGGATTTGTGCTCGGTTTGACGCTGTGATGACCGGCGAGCTTTTCTAGGGTTTACTGCTGTCTACTTTCGCCCCGATATCTACGGCTCTTGGTTTTGCAAAGAACGGAGCCCAGGTCTGCATTTAATAACTCTCATATTTACGGCTAAAAAGGTAAAATAGTATTATAACACCAAGTTGTGCAAGCGAAATTCTACGGACAAATAAGGAGAATTATGAATAAATTCATATTTACAGCCCTGGTGACTGTACTGCTGTTCAACGGCTCAGCCGCCATTCGTGCCGAGGAAACAATGGTTTCAAAATACAAAACCACATTTTACGGCCAGGTAAAAACCGACGTAGTATATGACGAACATGGCGTCACCGGCGACGATTACATGCAGTATGTCGTTTCCAAGCACGATAATGAGCGGGACTTCAGGATGAGCGCCCGCGGCACCCGCCTTGGCTTCGACATAACGGACGGGGCAAACGTCTCGGGAAAGATTGAAACGGATTTCATCGGGCTTAGCGAAAGCGTCGGCGGAACTGCCGGATCCACCACCGATCTGCGGCTCAGGCACGCTTATGTGAATGTCAAGGCCGGGAAATTAGAAATTCTGGCCGGGCAGACCTGGCACCTGCTGCCCCTTGAGTTTTCCGGGACCAATAATGAATTCGCGCTTGGCTACAGCGGCGTGCTTTGGTTCCGCGCCCCGCAGCTGCGCGTCACCTATAAACGCAGCGACCGCCTGACCTACGCCCTGGCCGTGGTCCGGCCCACGCGCAAATTGACCGACTCCGAAGGCACAGCTTCAGGCTTTCCGCAGGTTCAGGCTCAGGCGCAGCTCAAGGCGGGCACGGCCAAGTTCACGCTTATGGGCGCCGTGGGACAGTGGCGCAATACGACTACGGGTCAAAGGGGCGACATCACGCTCGCTGATCTCGGTTACAATATCCCCCTCAACTCCCTGGTTACGCTTAACGGCCAGCTCTGGACCGGACGGAACCTTTATGACTTCCTGGGCGGCATCGGCAACATGGGGTATGGCTCCGACGAGGTTAAAGCTTCCGGCGGGTTCGCCAATATTAATGTTAAACCGGAGGGGAAATTTTCTTACAACGCGGCATACGGCATAGACGATCCGGTCAACAAAAAGATAGCGGCGGCGGCCACGGCAAAGACCAAGAACATGACCATGCTGGCCAACGTGGTCTATCTCTATGACAAGGTCACCGTTACGATGGAAGCGGCGCGCCAGATAACCGAATACAAACTGAGCACCGGTTTTAAAACCTTATTCAATATGCATTATCAGCTCAGCGCTAAATTCCCATTCTAACCTTCACAGCGCCGCACGTATAACAAAAAAAGCCCCGGCTAAAAACCGGGGCTTTTTTCTTACCCTTCTCAGCGGGCGAAATACGAGGACAATATCCGCTTGTGATCGGGAACTTTCCGGGCCGCAAAACCCTCCAGCAGTTCCGCTTCGTCATAGGGGACGGCCTTGTGCTGTATCGAGGCCTTGCCTTTGTGGAACCTTACAATGGCGTAACGAGCTGCCGGAGTATGCCAGCAGCCCAGGGAGCCGGGGTTTACGTATCGCACATTCCCCTTCAGGTCGGAAGCCTTGTGCCTGTGGCCGTGGAAGACCAGCAGCGATGAATGCCTGCCCAGCAGGGCGTCAAGATCGCTGGTTATATGCTCGCTTATAGGTAGAGAGACCTGCCGGCCGCAGGGTTTTAACGCGTAATGAACGAAGGCCGAGCGCACGCCTTCGAACTCATACTCCGCCAGGTAGGGCCAGGCGGCGGCCGCGGTTATGTGTTTGCGGGAGATCTGGCCGGACATCCACGCATAATGTTCTTCCAGCCAGCGCGCGGAGCCTTTGGGCGGGCCCGCGCACATCCAGGCGTCGTGGTTGCCGGTCAGCAGGGTGAGACGAGGAATCTCGCCCAGTAATTCTACGGTTCCAGAGGGCCATGGACCGATGCCGACAGCGTCGCCGGTGTGGAATGCCGCGTCGTAGCCCTCACGCTTTATCTCGCGGGCAAGGGCTTTCAGGGCCGGAAGGTTGGCGTGTGTGTCGGTAAAAACCACTATTTTCATGCTGTCGTCAAATAAAAGCGGGAAAGGACTTTCCTTGCCCCTTCCCGCTGTGTAATGATCGTTAAACCGCAGGCTGCTCTTTCTTCTGGGTCAGCAATGAAACGACTATCAGAACCAGGAAGCTAAGCGGTATCGAGAAGATGCCGGGATTGTCCAGCGGTATAGGCGCCGTAGCCGGGTCCAGGCCGAACTTCTCGTAAATGCTCGGAGAGAACATTATTATTCCTATGGCGGACACCATGCCGGTGACGATGGAAGACGCGATCCCCTTGGCCGTGGTCTTCTTCCAGAAGAGTATCATGATGATGGACGGCAGGTTCGCCGACGCGGCTACTGCGAAAGCAAGGCCCACCAGGAAGGAGACGTTCATGCCCTTGAAGAGTATCCCGAGGGCTATAGCGATGATGCCGACAACGAAAGCCGCTATCTTACCCGCGCGCACCTTCTGTTTCTCATTGTAACCCAGCTGCATGTAGCGGTCCATAAGGTCGTGCGCCACTGCGCCGGAGGCGGCTATGATAAGGCCGCTGACGGTGCCCAGCACGGTGGCGAACGCGATAGCCGAGATGATAGCGAACAGGAAGGTCCCGAAAGACCTCGCCAGCAGCGGGGCCGACATATTATCGGTGAGCGGGTTCACCACGGAGTTGACCAGGGCGCCGAGGCCCAGGTACATTGTCAGCACGTAGAAGAAGCCTATGGCGGCTATGGCCACTATGGTGGATTTGCGGGCGCAGGCCGCGCTCGGCACGGTATAGTAGCGTATCAAGATGTGCGGCAGAGCCGCAGTGCCCAGGAACAGCGCCAGCATCAGCGAAAAGAAGTCCAGCTTCTGCATGGGCGTGCCTTCCACCTTGAACTTGAGGCCGGGCCGCATGAGCTTGTTGCCGGGGGTGACGTTGGGGGCGTAGACCGTCACTTTGTCCGCGCCGTCGGAGAACTTGACCGTCTTCCAGCGATTAATTTTAGTTTCCGGGTCGCTCAGGATCGAAAGGAATTCTAACGGACCCACTTTGCCCGTCGAGGCTTCCGGGCCGGTCTTCCCCTTGATGGCTTCGAGGTTGCCGGACAGCCGCGGCTGGTTCTCCTTTGTTTCCGGCAGGCCGTTCACCAGTTTAGTTCCGTCGGCTTTGGCGACGGAATACTGGGTCTCGCGCAGGGTGATATTTCCGTCCTTGTCATAGCGGGCCCACCAGGTTTCGAGGCCGCTGACGGACAGTTTAACGAACTTGGCGCCTTTAACTTCCTGGCCGCCCATCACCACAAAGGTCTTGTCCTTGATCAAAAGCCGTCCCTCGGCTTCGGCGGCGGTTATCGTCTTATACTCGTGGAATGGAACGCGTCCGCCCTGGTCGGGGGTCGTGGAAAGGCCGCGGTAGAGCACTGCTATGCAGACTACCAGCGAGAACACTACGAGCATGCCGCCCTTTATGAACTGCACGTAAGTCGTGGACGTCATGCCGGCGGTGGCTACGATCGTTATAACTATCGCTCCCACCATGATGACGCCCGCGTAATGAGGTATGCCCAGCAGCGGTTCTACCAGCACGCCGGCGCCCACCATTTGCGGTATCAGGTAGAACACCGATACGACCAGGGTGCTGATGGCCGCGGCCAGTTTAATGCCGCGCGAGTTGAACTTCGCGTCCAGGGCGTCGGTAAAAGTGTACTTGCCGAGGCGCTTCATAGGTTCGGCAACTACGAACAGGGCCACCATCCACCCGGCCAGGTAGCCGATGGAATAGAGGAACCCATCGTAGCCGGCGGTAGCTATCATGCCGCAGATGCCCAGGAAAGAGGCGGCGGAAAGATAGTCTCCGGCGAAGGCTATGCCGTTCACGGCCCAGTGTATCTGCCCGCCGGCTGCGAAGTAGCCGCTGGCCGACTTGGTCTTGGCGGCGAAGTAAAACGAAAGCCCCAGAACGAGGCCGACAAAAACCAGGAAAATGGTTATGGCCATGGTTATTTCCCCCCTTCAGCGTCTTTCGAGTCGGCTTCGTGCAGGCCGCACATGTGGTTGTAGATGAGCGCGAGCACGAGGGCGAAGGCGATAAGCCCGAAGCCGTAAACTACGGCCAGGTTGAGGCCGGAGAATATTATCTTTTCCATCCAGAGGGGTTTAAGCAGGTTGATGGCTACGAACACGGCGTATACCACGGCGTAGAGCAGGAACATCCATACGCCTATCTGCATCTTGTAATCCGCCGAAGCGTCGGGCCCGGATTGGGCCGCAGGTTCATGAAGCATTTGGTCTCCTAAAATAGGGCGTCCGTATAAGGTGGGCGTCCACAATTTTGTTTTAAACGATTAAGAATTTTACTAAATACGTCAGTTTATTAATAGTCTCTACCGCGGCCGCGGCGGCTTCCCTGAGCGCCAGTTGGTCCGCCTGTGAGAGTTCGGCGGGCTTTATCCGGTTATTTGCGGCGATCCCTTCCCCCGCCAGCGCGGCCTGGCGCCTGAGGCGCAGGCGCATGAGGAAATCGAAAGCCTGGGTGAAGGACTCTTTTTCCGCCTGATCAAGCACGTTGGCGTCTGCCAGGGCCGCGAGGCGGTTAACGGTAGGAATCGCGGCCACATCACCTCGCAGGGCGTAGATCCTGGCAAAATCAGTTATTGCCCGCACCAGCTGTTTGAGGTCGAGGGTCCCGCGGTGCTCACCTTCGTCCTCGACCGTAACGGCGCCCCTGAACCCTACGGGAACTTTAAAGAGCAGGGCATTGTTGGCGAGATTGAGAAAAAATATTTTCTTGCCTTTTACCGCGGCCCGCACATGCTTGCGCAATTGCGCCTCAAGCGAACTGTCTCCGGCAACGCAGCGAAAATCAAAAAATACGTTCACGTCCAGCAATGACTGCGGGTCCGTGATCCCCGCCCACTCAATGAAATAGTTTTTCCATACGGCTATGGGCCGGCACCACTTGGTATTATTCGCCATGGCGGAGCCCTTGCAGAACGGATATCCCGCGTCGTTAAGCCAGGAACAGACTTTTTCTCCCAGGGTCTGAAAGTATTCCTCGGCGTTTTTCTCAAGGCCCGGCGGCGGATCAGAGTAGACGATGGCATTGTCCTGGTCGGTAGCCAGGGTTTGTTCGCCCCTGGCCTGGCTGCCCAGCGCCATGAAAGCGAACGGTACCGGGGGGGCGCCCAAAGCGTCCACGGCGAGCTTTACAAAGCGAGCCGTGGCGGCGTCAGTCGCGGAGGAAATAAGACGGGTTATGCCTGCGCTTCCGGCGCCGCTATCCGAAAGAGTTTTAATCATGCGGGGAAGGCATTCTTTTAACGCTATCACTTCCTTTACGGTCGCCGCCCTGGCGAATTCTTCCATCAGAACAGCCGGGGAATACCATTTTAGGGCCAGGAGCTCTTTTTCGTCGATCACGCCGACCACTTTTCCGGAGTCGTCCCTTACCGCCAGGTGGCGGATGTTATTCTCCTGCATCAACAGCACGGCCTCAAAAATCAGGGCGGTGTCCGGGACGCTGATAAGCGGCGAGCTCATTATGCGCGAGGCGGGCTCGGCCGGGGTGTTCGTTCCCGCAAGGACGCGGGCGCGCAGATCGTGGTCCGTCACTATTCCCAGCAACTCCCCGCCGCTCTCCACCAGGATGCAGCTGCTTGCGGCCCTGGTCATTATTTCAGCGGCTTTGCCTATGGGCGTGGTGAGCGGGCAGGCGGCCGCCGCGCGGGCGACGCCGCGGACCGACTGGTTCAGCGAGCCCAGGGATAACTGAAGTTCCGACAGGAGCTTTTCCCTTTCCGCTTCCGACTTCCTGCGGGCGGTAACATCCTCAAGGAGCCCGTCGCAGTAGCGGGCCGGTCCCGGCTCTCCCTCCAGTGGCATAAGGGAAACGATAATCGAGCGCTCCGCGGACCCGCCGTAGAGCATGGTTAAGGGGGCTTCCCTGACGGTCTTTCCTTCTAAAACGTCCGCGAGGAGGCCTGCGCTGTCAAGCGGCTTGAGCGGCGCGTCACCGGCGCGGACAAGTTCTTCAAAGCCGGAGTAACCCAGTATGCGGAAGGCGGCGGGGTTCGCTTCCGTTACGCGCCGCTCCAACAGATCCACCCTGAAGACCCCGAGATTTATGCTGTCCGTCAAAAGGCGGAACTTTTCCCTGCTCTCCGAAAGTTCCTCCTCGGTTTTCTTATTCCGGTCTATATCCTTTATGGTAAGTATGAATCCTTCGCGTCCGCCGAAGAGCAGTTTTGAAGCGGTGAGAAGTGCCCGGAAAGTTTCCCCATCCTTGCGCACAAGGGAAGCCTCTACCCGGGGCGGCGCTCCGCCGCTTTCCAGGAGTTCCTGAAGATAGTCAAAACTGGCGGTGGAACCTGGGTGAAGGATCCCGTTTAAGTTAAGTTCCCCGAGCTCGGCCGGAGTATAGCCCAGCATATCTAGCATGGTGCGGTTGGAGTAAGCCAGACCGCCGTCCAGGATCATCATGATGCCTTCGGTGGAAGCTTCGACCAGTTTGCGGTATTTTTCCTCCGACTCGGAAAGAAGTTTTTCCGCCTGGCGGCGGGAGCGTTCAATGCGCAGGCTCTGCTGATTGACATAAAGCAATATAAGAACGATTATACCGGCTATCAGCAACGAAATCTTTATAAGGCTGGCTTCAAGGCGCGCTATCTCTTCCCGGACGTCCTCGATGTAGATGCCGGTGCCCGTGACCCAGCCCCAGGGAGCGAATAGACGCACATGGGAAAGCTTCGGGACTATGCGCGCGGCATCGTCCTTCCACTGCCACATATAATCCACGTAACCCGCGCCGTCCCGCCTGCCGATCTGGGCGAATTCCACGAATATTCTCTTGCCGTGAGAATCCGTGAAGCCGGAAAGATCTTGGCCGTCCAGGTCAGACCTGTACGGGTGCATTACCATCTTTGGGGCAAGGTCCGTTATCCAGAAATAGTCTTTATCCTCCGGCCCGTAGCGCATGGCACGCACGCTCTCGGCGGATTTACGCTGCGCCTGGGCGCGCGTAAGCAGCCCGGCTTTCTCGTCACGATGAAATTTTGCCAGCAGGCTGTGGACGGAATTATTAAGCTCTCTTATCGTTTCCCGCTTGCGGTCCATCATATTGCGCTCGAAGGAAGGGATAATGAACAGGAAAGTGGCGGCTATGAACAGGGAGATGGCCAGAGCGCTGGGCAGCACTATGCGCGCCAGGAAGCTGCCTCCGTAAGGGCGTGGTTTTATAGCCATTCTGCAGTCGTCAGCCCAGTTTTTCGGATATAAGTTTCCTGAGCTCCGGGCTCATTTTTTTGCTCATTAGGCCCGGGTAGTATTTGAGCAGATTCATCTTCAGCGCCATCAAAAAAGGCGAAACGGAGAGGACGGAGTCAGCCTGCTGCAGGGCTTCCGCGTGCGCACCGGACATGTCCAGGGCCACGGCTTTCTCAAGCAGCGCCAGCGGGGTCCCGGGCGCCAATTGCAGACAGCGCACGAAGCATTCCGCCGACTCTTCTGCGCGTCCGGCCATGATGCAGGCAAGCCCCCTGTGCCGCCAAGCTTCAGCGTCGCCGGGAGCCAGTTCCGTGATCTTTTTGCGGCAGTCGGCTTCCTCGGGGAATTGCTGCAGCTTTTGCTTGATCTCCGCGAGGAGGTCCCACGCCTCTATATTGGACGGCGCCAGTTCGCAGGCGCGCTGCGCCGGCGTCACAGCCGCGCGCAGCTGTCCCGCCGCGCCAAAAGTGACGGCGAGGTTCTTCCAGGCGCTGTAGTTCAACGGGTCCACCACTACGGCGTTGCCGAAACAGTCCGACGCCTCGGCCAGGCGGTTGGCCTCAAAAGCCGCTATGCCGTTGAACATGAGCTCCTCCGCCCGGTCCGCCGCTTTCGTCGACATGATATCTTTCGGGTCGGGCGCGGGTGCCTGCGCCAGCTCATCGGACATCTTGGTCAGTGTTGTCATAAGCACCAGGGCTTCTCCCGCCAGTTCCGGGTCGTAGCCCAACGCCTGCTTGCAGAATTCGGCGGCCGTTACTATCCTTGTCCGCTGCGGCAGCGTGCCGCGGTCCAGTATCAGTTCCGCCTGTTTAAGAAAGCCTTTGCCCCAGGGGCCGCGCGGAATGTTCTTTACGGCGGCTATCTCTTCGAGCTGCTTGAAAAAAGCGAATTTTTGTCCGTCCCTGAAAAAGAGCATCGCCCTGCCTATCGGCGTGATGAAATTGGCGCCGAAAGATACGCGGACATTGACCAGCTCTACGGCCCCGTCCGGGTCTTTTTGCCAGGCTCCGCCCGCCACGCGCCGGCAGACCTCGCCGAAATAGGACCCCAGCTTGATTATTACCGACTCGATCCCCTCGTTGGGGGCATAATCGGGGTCGCCAGGGGCTTCGCCGTTGGGGCCCATGACCAGGTTCATGGCCGCGTCTATGGCGCGCAGGCTGGCGGGGCTGAAATCCAGTTCTATGCCCAGCTTCGCGAACAGGGGCGCCTGCATGCTGGTCTCCGCGGCTTCGCGCGCCATCTCCTCGTAAGGCAGGGCCGCGGCGGGTTTGGGCGGCTGGTTCTCCCGGCGGAAGATATGCTGGCAGAGATTGCAGCAGAGGGCGGCATCCTCGTTGTCGTAGCCGCAGATGGGGCATTTTGTGGCCATGAATCGAATTCTACTTTTTATCCGGGAATAAAAACAAGTTGCCTATTTTTTGTAAAATATGCGGACTTGGATATATGCGCGATGATCTGGAAAAGAAATTGCTGGCGGGAGTCGGGATAGGCGTTTCCATCTTGGGCGGGGTCCTGCTGCTCATGGCCGCCGGCAGCGTAGTCCTTGCGTTTATGGGGGTGTTCTCCGGAGAATACAGGGACAGTTTCCTCCTCGCCGCGGCGGCCGTACCGATTTTACTGGTCAGTGTCACCTGCCTGTTCGTGGGCCTGGCGCTCCGTCTTCAGCCGCTGACGCTGAAGAACCTGCTCCGCAGCGCCGGGGAAACCGTCGTCCTATTAGTCACCGGTTTCTGGGGCATGCGGATCACGTCGGTACAGGTTCCCGCCTGGGAACATCTCGCTTACCTGCTGCTGCTCTGCTGTGTCATCATCGCGGGAAAAAAATGGCTGCTGAAAACCAAAACCGACGCCCAGCCGGGCGTATCTCTCCGGCAACCCCGCTGACATTCCAGTAAATCGTATTGTAGTCGTGCCGGAGAATTTTCAGAGGATGGCAACATGACTTTCTATATTGTTGGAGGCTTGGCAGTAATTTTGATTCTTTTCTTAATTCAGCGCAGAAAACTGATGCTGACTGCGATTCAGGCCATCAAACAGGCTTTTCTAAGCCAGTCTGACATGATTCTCCTGCAAAGGGTCGGCAAACCTCAATGGAAAAGAGCGGAACTTGTAGATAAACTGACACAGGAGTTGCTTGCGGAGGGCTTTAGTGACGCCGGATCGTTTGCCATAGACAGGATGCCCGGCGCGTTAGTGCGCATGATGACGGGCCCTGGGGGTGATGCAACTGCCGCTGTCTGCGATCATCCAGGGATCGGGGCATGGGTTGATATCACTACCATCTACGAGGATGGGCGTATTGTGACCGCGACCTCAGCTCCTAAAACTGGCCTGCCTAGCCCCGATTGGAGCAGGACATTACGCTTTCCCGGAGAGCCGGTTGCCAAACTGTACTCCGAACTGCTGGTAAGCCGGCCAAAGGACGGAATCCGGCCTATCTCTGCAGACGAGGCGTCAAGCGAGTTCGAGAGGGCCTATTTTAAGCATACTGTCTGGGTTAAGCAGCGTGACATAAGCCTCGCTGACCTGCAGAAAATGATAGATGAGCGGATAAAGGACGGCAGTGAGCAAACGCCTTACATGACCGCCAAACACGCACAGAAGCGCCACGACAGAAGGGAAAGATGGATCGCGGCGATCGGGTTGGCAATAGCGGCGATTATGCTTATATCGGCCTATTTTATTCTGGCTTTAGGCTGGCAGGAGCATTGCCTGAGTACGCGGGGAAAAGTGATCAGCGCGGCCGTGACGGACCTCAGGGTCAGGAAGATTAGGTCACGTCGAGAAGTATGTGAGGTTCGCTACAAATTCCAGGTTGAGAATGGGGAGCAGTATTATACTAACCGGGCACTATGGCGCGGTGAAAATCCCTGGGCGAGTCTCAGACGCTCCGTTTGCGATGATGTCAGAAAGTCCGGCTTTGTGGCGGTTAAGTACGACCCGAAAGATCCCTGGACCCATGAGCTTGTGGAGACTTCCGGCATCAGCGGTGTAACGGACAAGCCGTGGATTTTTGTCTTGAGTTCTCTGCCGTTTATTTTAGCCGGTATTTTCGCTTTTGTGTTAGGGTTTTCCGCACTGATGTTGGTGTTGATCGGCTGACGCGGCCTGGAGGTTGTCGCTTTCTCAACTGAATATTTGGCACGCAGGATTTTGGACAGATTAATCAGAGAAAAATTATGGGAACGAATATGCGGAACGTTGATGCTGATCCAGTTTTTGAAATTAAGCCCTGGGCAAATAGCAAGTGGTATGCCGGGCTGTTGCTCATGGGTGTATTCTTTTTATATCGTGGCATTAAGCTGGGCTTCAGCCTCCTCCAAGTTTGGCATTTCCCCATCCTGCCGAGCATTCTCTGCATTGATTACCTGCTGTTGGGAGTCGGCCTGATGAAGCGGAAGTATTGGGCCCGGATGCTGGCGTTTGTATCCTCCCCATTCATTTTTTTATTCACATTGTTCCTCCTCCAGAAGTATCCCCGCGCCGCTCACCGGTCTTCCGTATATGTACTGGCGGTAATGGCTGTGGCGACCTTCATTTACCTGCTTATACCTCAGGTAGAGGAGGAATTCGCGCAAGGCCGTCCGCCTGTGAAAAGGCGGGATAATCTTGCGCCCCCGCCGCGACAGATACCGCTGACACTGAAGCTGTCTGCGATTTGTGGTAATAAATTTATGCTGATGTCCTGGCTGTCCATTGGCTTCGTATTCTGCGGTATCGCTTATATGCTCCGGAAAGCCGGGGTTTGCGTTGAACGGGGCATGCCTATGGGGTTCGCCGCCGTGTGGCTGTCGCTTTGGCTGTTCTTCCTCGGGGTCATCGGGTACATGGCGGGGCGGCTGACGCATTGGATCCTTTCAAGCGATCTCCGTCTTCTTGAACAAGGCATGCTAAGTCTGGCGATCCTGAAATCTCAAAAAAAAATAGACTTGAGGCATGGGGGCGGGCCCCTGTTCCACTTGGTCTTCGAGTATGAGGTTAATGGCAAGAAATTCCATACCTGGATGGATACTCCTTATGCAGTCAGACTATTGGACGAGACCAAGGAACCGATCATCTACGATCCTCAAAAACCGGGGAATTCCTTATTGTTAGACGAGTTGCCGGCGCATGTGGAGTTGGATGATACCGGCAACTTGAAGCACCGCTATCCATTTATGGGCTTTGTTTATCTGATGATCCCGTTCGGCACGCTAGTCTGTATGACGTATATAACATTAAGGTAGCGGCAAGCGAATTCCACGCCAGTTAAAAGCAACTCTGATTTAACAGTCTGCTGAAAAACCCCCTTTCGGGGTTTTTTGGCCTATTTTTGCCTACGCCTTTGCGCTGCTCAACTCACAGTCCCTAGTCGAGAATGCTCGTTTCGCATCGCTTCGGCTCGGCTTCAAAATCCGCTCAAAATACCTCCGAGTGGGGTTTTTCAGCAGACTGTTAACGCGCATCATATTGTTCCCAGTGGTATATATAAGGGGCACCAGGAAATCATGGCCGCCTACTTAATTAGTATCGCTTTCACCGGACAGGCCCACATACAACCGCCCAGCCGGTCGCATTTGGTTTCATCAGTTGCCTTGCATTTCCTGCTTTCCTTGTCCAAATATAGTATCTGTTTCGGGCACATGTTTACGCATTTCCCACAGCCCATACACAGCTTTTCGTCAATGAGAACTATTTTATTCGCCATTATTCCCCCTCTGAGTCGGTTTCATCCCAGTCATAAGGAAAGGTTGATCTTGAACTTATTTTATATTCAATACGTCTGCGATAGCCTTTTCCAGGCCTTCCTTCGGCAGAACGCCGCTTACCATCTGCGGCTGTCCGGTCGCCGGTATTAAAAGCATGGTCGGGATGCTCTGTATGCCGAACATGGATGAGAGCTGCTGCTCCTCATCAGTGTTCACCTTGTAAATATCCAGTTTTCCGGCATACTTATCCGCCAACTCGGCCAGCACGGGCGAAAGCATCTTGCACGGCCCGCACCAGTCGGCGTAGAAATCCACAATACAGGGTTTATCCCCGGCGAATTTCCAATCTTTGTTCTGTTCGAAGTCGAACACTTTTGTCTTGAACATGTCTTTCGTAAGATTCTGCATAGATCCTCCTCGCTACCTGTTCATAGTGAATAACAGTCCTAAAAGGGCTCCCCATATAGTGCTTAAATACGGGTTCTTTACTATCGGGCACATGCCGGAGGCACAACCGACAATTCTATGCCAGAGATACCCCGCTATTCCTCCGGCGGCTATTCCCAGAATAATTTTAAAAACAGGCATTTCGGCTCCTTCGCATTTTTCCCCTTCAAATATTAGACGCGCAGAACGCAAAAAGGATGCGCGCCATTTTTAGCGGGCTGATGTCGAGATTGAGTATGTGGCTGTTTCGGGATGAATCAGCGGAAATCTTTAAGCTGTTTTTTAAGGAGCAATCTTGCGCGATGTAACTTCGACTTCAACGCCGGCAGAGAGACTTTTAGCCTGGCGGCCCCCTCTGAATTGGATAGTCCCTCAATATCGCACAAGGTTATGGCTATTCTATAGTCTGGCGGAAGCGCTGCCAAAGCCTTGCTTACCGCGCGGCTGAGCTCGTTTTTGAGGGCGTTTTCGCCAGCCGACGGAGTTGACGGGTGTCTGGCGCTTTTGTCCCCGGGTATTTCCGAACTGGCCGTGGTCTTTGCTTTTCGGAACCGCTGCCAGCAGTTATTGGCGGCGATGCGGTAAAGCCAGGTGCCGAAAGCGGCATTAGCCTTGAAAGAATTTATGTGTTTAAGCGCGGAAACAAATGTCTCCTGCGCCACGTCGTCCGTCTCCGAAGGCATTCTTGCGCAGACGCTGGAAGCGATCCCGTAAAGCCGGTCCTTATATTTCAGCACCAGGGTTTCAAAGGCTTTATCATCGCCATTGCGGGCGCGTGTTATAATCTCGCTTTCTTTTATCATTCGAGACTTGAAGAATAGCCGGCCATTATGATGCGGTCTTCTCCGCTTCCGTTTTTTGAATTTGCTGCGGCATGTTTCGGATCAGGCAAATAAGCCCTGTCCATTTTCCGGTATCTCGATAGCCCGACCGTGATGGCGGCTATTCCGGCCGGAATACAGGCGATTCCTGCGGTTAGAAACCAGCTGTCATGCGGAAAATGCGCAATCGAGACGCCCGTGATCAACAATGTCACACCTGAACGCAGGTATGCAAGCAAGGTTCGTTCATTCGTCAGAAGAGTTCTGTCAATCGCAAGCTCGTCCCTAAGTATGAGATCGTTGCCGTCCGAAGCGTAAGTAGTTAGAGTCTTTCATAACATTCATTGTTCCCTAATCATAGACCCATAAATGTAACAGCCACTCCACACATTAAAACCGCGAAACCGGAGAGTGCATGCGAATACCTTTCAACCTTCCGGAGAGGCAATAGCTCAATCCCGCGCAAAGTCGCTAAAACCATGACCATCATTGTGGAGATAGTGGTGAGCGCGAAAACCGCCGTAACGGCGAGTACCCCGCTCATGCTGCTTTTGGCAGCCGGGTACATAAGCAGCGGGATAAGCGGCTCGCAGGGGCCGAAAACAAAAATCGTGAATAATATCCATGGAGTGATGTTAGCTTTTTTAGTGTCGTGGACGTGGGCGTGTTCCTCGGCGTGAGCGTGTGTATGAATATGCCTGAATCCGGCGTGAGCGTGCGAATGCTCGTGTTCCCTGGCTGAATATGCCTTCTTGATCCCCCAGATAAAATATAACAGGCCGAATACTACCAGCAGCCATCCGGCAATTCCGCCACGGAAGGATTCTATGTTCTCCAGGCTGGTTACTTCCGCGCCGAGATAAACCCCGGCAAACCCCAATACTACCGAACTCCCGACATGACCAAGGCCGCAGACTAATGTAATAACGCCGGTTTTCAAATAAGACCAGTCACGGGCTTTGGCCATTGCGATAAAGGGCACATAATGGTCAGGCCCGAGCAAGGTGTGAAAAAAGCCAATCGAAGCGGCAGTAATCACCAGAACGCTTGAATCCATGTTGTCTCCTGGGATGTGTCTGTATTTTTATACTAGCATTTTCTTCTTCGGGCTTATTTAGCTAATATCAGCGCGCAGATCTGCTTTGGCGTGTTCTGTTCAGATAGCTGCGAGCAATAAAGGAGGCCAGCGCCAGGTCTGCCGGATGCAGGTGCGGCATGAGATATTTGCATGCGGGAGGTGGATTCGATATAGAGACGTGATAAGCTATGGATGTTGGGCAATATTTCCAGGCGCCCACGCGTGGTTACGATATCAAGCTGAGCATTCTTAGACAGGCCCAGTTTCTTCGCAGCGTCGGCTGGAAGAATTATGGTGGTGTCATTTATTGCCTTGGTCTGAGACTTTTTCATGGTTCTGTCGGCTTTGTGCCGGGCAACAAGCGTTCTTAGGCCTTGCTCTCGGGTAAAGTGGTTGAGGTTGCGAACCAGCGCCGGCCTATCCATAGGGATACGTTTACCAGGCCTATAAGCACCGGCACTTCCACCAGCGGGCCTATGACCGCCGCGAACGCCGCGCCGTGGCCTATGCCGAAGGTGGCTATCGCGACCGCTATAGCCAGTTCGAAGTTGTTGGAAGCGGCGGTAAACGACAGCGTGGCCGATTCATTATAGGAGGCCCCGGCTTTTTTGCTCATCCAGAACGAGACGAAGAACATCAGCATGAAATAGATCAGCAGCGGTATCGCTATCCGCACCACATCCAGCGGGACCTGCACGATGTTTTCGCCTTTTATGGAGAACATGACCACAATAGTGAACAGCAGAGCTATCAGCGTGAGCGGGCTGATCACATGAATGAATTTCTGCGAATACCAATCCTTACCCTTAGCCGCTATAAGCGAGAAGCGTGTGATTATGCCCGCTATGAACGGTATGCCCAGATATATGAACACGCTTTTCGCAATTTCTCCCATGGTAATGTTAACTTCCGCGCCCTGAAGCCCCAACCAGCGCGGCACCAGTGTGACGAAGAAATATGCGTAAACGGAAAAGAACAGCACCTGGAATACGGAATTAAAAGCCACAAGCCCGGCACAGTATTCGCGGTCGCCCTTGGCCAGGTCGTTCCAGACTATAACCATGGCTATGCAGCGGGCCAGACCTATCATTATAAGACCCACCATGTATTCCGGTTTATCTCTGAGGAATATGATTGCCAGGGCCGTCATCAGCGCGGGTCCCACCACCCAGTTCTGGACCAGCGACAACGCCAGAACTTTTTTGTTGGCAAACACCCTGTGCATCTCTTCGTATTTAACCTTGGCCAGCGGCGGATACATCATCAGTATCAGACCGATGGCTATCGGTATTGAAGTAGTCCCGACGCTCGACGCGGCGTTAAATTCGGCAACGGCAGAGGGCCAAACCCAGCCTACACCTACACCCACGGCCATCGCCGCGAATATCCATACAGTAAGATAGCGGTCCAGAAAAGAAAGTTTTGCTATTATTCCGTTCATTTAATTCTCCTTCTTTCAGTATTTCACTAAACCCGAAACAAATTCTTTTATTTCATCGCGGACGCGGCGGTAATAAGCCAGGGCCTCTTCCTCATTTTTGGCCGCTTTAGCGAGGAAGGGCGGGTCCTCAAAACTTTGATGCAGTTTACGGGCTTTGCCAAACCACACCGGACAGCTTTCACGCGCTTTGGCCGCTTGATGGGCATTGCCCTTGTGCGGCACTGGCATAGCCTTGTCGCAGACTGTCACCACAAGGTCAAAAGCGATATCCTTGAACTCGCTGACATGCTTTGCTCTGTGGGTGGAGATATCCACTCCGGCCTCGGCCATTACTTTGATCGCGCGCGGGTCCACGATGCCTGGGTTTGTCCCGGCGGAGTAAGCCTCAATAAGATCCGGGTGCAGTTTCCTGGCCCAGCCTTCCGCCATCTGGCTGCGGCAGGAATTTCCCGTGCATAGAAAAAGGACTTTCATGGAATCTCCAATTGCTAGTGGCAGCAACCTCCGCCCTGTTTTGACATGCCTTTTATTTCCATTTTTTATCCCTCAGGCTGTTTTCGGCTTTTTCGCCAGAACCGTTATACTGGAAGCGGCGCCATCCAGCGCTTTCCCGGCCTTTTCCGTTATCGGGTCGGAGCAGGTGCCGGAGGCGGAATAAAGCCGGTCGGAAAGCAGTTTTATCCAGGCGAACCCGGCCGCTTTTATCGCGCCCAGATAATCGCGCCGGATAAGGGCTCCGGCCACGCAACTGGCGTAAAGTCCCGCGTGCTTTTTAAGAGCCGGCGGCAATTCCCTGTTCAGCACTATATCGCTGACCACTATGCTGCCGCCGGGTTTCAACGCGCGGAACGCTTCCCGGAAGACAGCCGGTTTGTCGGGTGACAGGTTGATTACGCAGTTGGAGATTATCATGTCCGCCTCGCCGTTCTTCACGGGAAGTTTCTCAATAACGCCCTTCCGGAACTCCACGTTCTTAAGGCCGGTGCGCAGGGCGAACTTCCCCGCGTTCTTCGCGGCCAGTTTAAGCATATCCGGAGTCATGTCCACGCCTATTGACAGACCCTTGTGGCCTACTTTCTCAGCGGCGATAAACACGTCCTTGCCTGCGCCGCTGCCCAGGTCCACCACGGTCATGCCCTTTTTCAACTTTGAAAAGGCCACCGGATCGCCGCAGGAAAGCCCCATGTCCCCCTCGGACGCGGAAGTAGCGGCTCCGCCGCAGCAGGAAGAGCCAGAGCAGCAGGAGGTTGAGTTTCTGGCGACCTCGCCGTAAGCTCTTTTCACCAGCAGGTGTGTGGTCGTGTGTTTTTTATTTACAGTCATAGTCGGTTCTCCTTAGTAAATGGTCAGCATTTGCAGCCTATCACACAGACGCCGTCGCGGCGCAGGGCCAGCCTTTTTTCAAGCCGGGCGATGTCGCCCGCCACTATTCCGCAGCAGGGCGCTGGCTTGGCCAGGCGCTTTACGAACGCATTCAGCGGCCCGGCCCCGGGAACCAGTGAATACATGGCCCAGCGGCCGCTTTTTTCCTTCCTTATTATGCCGGCCGCGCAGAGCGCGCCCAGGCAGCGCGAGACGTTGTACTGGCTCTCACGCATCGCGTCCACGAGTTCGCAGACGCACACTGGCCGGCCCGCCCGTGCCAGCAGCGCCGCCGCCCGCAGGCGCTTGGGCTCCGCCAGCGCCTTAAGCGCTTTTACGGAGGCGTTGATATCCCGGTTGTCGTGTTTCGCCATATGCACATTGTTGCATATATAAACATGGTTGTCAACACCGCGCCACGCCAGGACAACAGGAACCGCGGCGGCGGTCAAGGCTGGCGGCGTTAGGCGTGTCAGAGGATGCCGAAGCTGTATTTAAGTCCCAGATAGACCCCGCAGGCTATGAATATCCAGGCGGTGGCGGGTTTTGCCCAGCGTTCGAACTTCCCGGCCAGGCCGGTTATTGCGGAGATCTTTTTAAGGCCGAAATCGAGAACCACCGCCATGCCTATCACCGGCAGGGCGGTGCCTATGCCGTACAGCAATGGCAGCGAGAACGGGGCGGTGGTGTTCGCCGCCAGCGGTATTATGACGCCGAAATAGAGGGCGGCGGATATAGGGCAGAAAGCCAGGGCAAAAAGAAAGCCCATGATCAGGGAGGAAACCGCCCCCCCTTTGGCCTTGAATTTTGAGAGGTCAAGAAGATTGAATCCGACAAAGCCCCGCCCGAACATGTCCAGCATATACATCCCGGCCAGCACCAGCACGGGTGACAGCGCCTGGTTGCCGTATTTCTGCATAAAGAACGAGAAGGAGGGCGCGCTTAACAGGCTTTTTACCAGCAGGAAGCCTATGACGATATAGGCCACCGCCCGGCCCAGGGCGTAAAGCAAGCCGTGCAGCAGCACGGCCAGCTTGTGTGAGCCCGAATGCTTGGAGATATAGGTCAGCGCGGCTATATTAGTGGCCAGCGGGCAGGGGCTCACCGAGGTGATAACCCCTGTCCACAAGGCCGTCAATGCCGCCGCCCAGAATTCAGCGCTCATTTCTCGTCCAGCAGTTTATGCGTTTCATCAGCGATATAATTCAGAAACCCGTCTTTATCGCCGAGCAGCTGCCATACTTTTTCCAGCTTTGCATGTTTGAGGGCCTTCTCTCCGGAGAACTTCTGCACCACCACCGACTTTGAGTTAAGCCAGTAGTCCTGAACAAAATGTTTGTCAGGCTCTTCCTCCACGTTTACGCCCTTAAAAACCACTTTCCAGCCTTTATAATCGGAAGTAAAGTGTTTCTCCACCGCTTCCCGTGTATATGCCTCTATGGTTTTGCAGGAAGAACAGCGCGTATTGGTGTAGAAGTAATAAACCACTGCGGTTTTCCCTTCCGCGACGGACTTAACCGCTTTTTTTGCGGTTGCCGGAGCTTTCGGTTCAGACTTAACCGCAGGCTGGACCGGTTCCACTGGCGCAGTCACCGCTTCAACAGGCGTCCCGGGTGCTTTGGGAACTGCGACCATTTTGTACGCAGCCGCCGCTATGCTCACGCCCACAAAGGCCAGGAGCACGAATTTTAACGCTTTCCCCGTGCTTTTGGGCGTGGGGTTTTCAGATAAGTTGTTTTGCATGTTTATATACCTTTTCTATGTTACGCTCGGTTATTACGGTTTTTCCCTTCTCAAAGCCGCAGTCTGTCACCTTCAGATGTTTGAATTTTTTAACACCGTGAGTTTCCAGTGTTTTCTTGGCGCAGGCCACCGGGCAGCCGTCCAGGGCTATTACCAGGTCAGCCCCGTTTGCGGAGGCTATGAAACCGCTGATATTGGCTCCAACACCCGCAAGACAACTAAGTTTCACACAGGTCTCTTTGGAGAGGAGCCGCGCAGACCTGTCAGCCAACTCCCCTACATCCGCCGCACCTGAGCAGGGAAACACCAGCATCGCTTTCCCGCCGCATGCACATTGTTCTGCCATACTATTTAGCCTCCGATATTATCTTCTTAAGTTCTTCCACAGAAGGGATCTTGGACGCGAATTTAACTTCGTCGTTTATTGCCAGCGCGGGCGTCATTATAACGCCCATATCCGTTATCTTGTTGATATCGGCTATCTTTTCCATCTCGTACTCGATCCCCAGCTCTTTAGCGGCCGCTTCCGCCGCCGCATAGAGTTTGGCGCACTTGGGACAGCCCATACCAAGTATCTGTATTTTCTTTTTCATATATTCCTCCGTTAAAAAAACGTCCCATAGAACATGCCGCTGAATGTCGCCATTATCACCACCAGCGTCACATATACAGCGGTTTTCTTTGTCCCCATTACGCTTTTAAGCACCAGCATACTGGGCAACGAAAGCGCGGGGCCAGCCAGCAGAAGAGCTAAAGCCGGGCCTTTACCCATTCCAGAACCTATAAGCCCCTGAAGTATAGGCACTTCGGTCAAAGTAGCGAAATACATAAAAGCCGCCACTATTGAGGAGAAGAAGTTGGCGGCGAAGGAATTCCCGCCCACCGCCCAGGCAACCCAGGTGGAAGGAATAACCCCCTCATGCCCCGGCCTGCCCAACAGGAACCCCGACACGAAAACGCCGCCTATTAATAGCGGGAAGATCTGCTTTGACAGGTCCCAGGAGGCAGCGAACCAGTCACTCATTTCCCCCTCACCGGAAGAGTTCAACAGCCAGGAAAGGCCGATAAAACCGGCTGAGAATGAAAGTACAGGCAGGTCACGGTATAGAAAAGCCAGTATAACCGCGGGCAGGGCCGCGATTATCAGCTTTTTGGAGTCCGCGCCGAACCACAGCTTGAGCATTAAGCCCAGTGCAACGGCGGAAGCAGCGGTTAAGAGCCATTTAGCCTGGAACAAGGCGTAGAAGAAAGCGTCGGAAGGATCGGCCTTGGCCCAATTGGCGAAAATAAGCACGGCGGCCATAGCGGCGAAATACAAGGAAGTCTGCCAAAGAGGTCTTTTGACTTCCGGCTCCGGGAAGTCCGCCTGCGCTTTCACCTTGGCGTCCTCTTCATGCCTGAAGATAAAATGCATGGCCAGGCCGATCACAACGCTGAAAACTACCGCACCTATAGCGCGTGCCGCGCCCATTTCAAAGCCGAGTATGCGGGCGGTCAGCACTATGGCCAGCACGTTTATGGCTGGGCCGGAGTAAAGAAAGGCAATGGCCGGGCCAAGGCCCGCCCCGCGCTTATAAATACCGGCAAACAGCGGCAGCACCGTACAGGAGCAAACCGCAAGTATGGTGCCGGAAACCGAAGCCACGCCATAAGAAAGGAATTTATTGGCTTTGGCTCCGAAATACTTCATCACCGAAGCCTGGCTTACAAAAGCGGAAATGCCGCCGGCAATGAACAACGCGGGAACAAGACAAAGCACTACATGCTCCCGGGTGTACCACTTAGCCAGTTCCAACCCCTCTGTTATGGCCCCGTCAAAGCGCGGCAGTCCGACCGGCAGAAAGTAAAAAGCGAAAAACACTCCGATAAACCCGGCCAGCCATTTCCATTCGTCTTTCCAGTTCATATTTCCCCCTTCTTTTTATTGAAGTTGGGACAAACGCTTAAGCTCAGCACGCAGCGGAGCTTTAACCTATAAATTATCTGATTGCCTTTCCTTACGGAATCGATGATGCCCGCGCTTCTGAGCACCGACAGATGCTTTGATATGGTAGATATGTCATCACCCACCATCTCCGTCAGCTCGCAGACGCAGGAATCTTTTCTGCCAAGCTGGTGGACCATGAATAGGCGTGTCGGGTGCCCCAGCGCCTTGAAGGCCGCCGCTTCCTTTTCATAAACATCGAGAATTGTTTTCTTCATATTTGCTATTCTACCAAATTCCCAAATACATGTCAAAGGCCCCAAGTCCCCGTTTTTTTGGAGAACGCGCCCGCCCTTATGCCAGCTTGATTCTAAATTTAGGTGGCACTATGTCCCCCCGCGCATCAGTTTTACTGGTCCGCCTTCTATTTTAAGCGCCTTGCCGTTCACACTACGGCATCGGCCAGCTTCCGCCTGGCGGAAGCGAGTATGTTGCCGAACGTCTGCCTGGAAACCTTCATGGCCGAGGCAGCCTTTTTCTGCTCTTTCTTGTCCAACTCTGAATGCTTTATATTGTGAGCCCAGCCGTATATGATATGCGGCATTGTTTGATGGTTAAAAGAGGCTGAGGGTGTCGCATATTTCTAGACTATGCCTGTGCCGTATCAAGCGCTATGCGCAACAGACGGCCTAAGTTTTAGGACCCGGCTTATAACGCCTTCCCTTCCCCTCCGGAACCAGCACGCTGATAAACATCCCATCGCCATCGCGTTCAATATCAAACAGTACGCCTTCCGCCAGATTTACCGCATCGAAAACGTTTGGCATTTCGGCGAAGGATCCGACGGTGGTTCGATTCACCGCCCTGATTGTGTCGCCGCGTTTTAGATAGCCGAACAGCTTTGAGTCCGCGCTTATCCGCTCCACCACGGCCCCGCCTTCCTCAAAACGCAGATCCAGGCCCTCCCATGAATAGGCATTGCTTTTGTGTCCCGGCCGAACTTTGTCGGCTCTTCCTGAAGTGTAGATAACCGAAGAGTCACGGCCTGGCCGCTCAGCAAGCTTGATCTTCTGTTTTTTAGTCAGCTTCCCGCTGATAATCGTCAGTTCCATGATATCACCCGGCCTCCGGGTATATGTCCGGTAAAAAAGGTCTTCCTCCTTCTCAATAGGCTCGCCGTCGCTTTCTGTTATAATGTCGCCCCTGGCTATCCCGGCCTCGTAGGCCGGGGAACCTTTAGCCACCGCGTTAACAATCCCACCGGAAGTTGTCTTCACTCCCAGCCGCGCCGCCATCACGGGGTCAAGTGCCGTAAGTGATATGCCAAGCCAGCCGCGTTTTACCTCTCTCCCGGCAAGCATATCAGGTAGGACGCTCCTGACCTCCGATGCAGGAATGGCGAACCCCATACCGGCAAAAGCCCCTGAGGGAGAGAAGATTGCTGCGTTGACGCCTATAACTCGGCCATTCAGGTTCAGTAACGGTCCGCCGGAATTCCCCTGGTTGATCGCCGCATCGGTTTGTATCAGCTTCTCGTATTTCCGGCCTTCCACTTTTATGCCAGCGTTAAGCGCTGAAACTATGCCGGATGTGAACGTCTGCCTGAAACCGAATGGGTAGCCTACTGCCAGCGCAAAATCTCCTACTTTCGCTTCAAGCGGTTCCAGTTCTAGATAAGGAAACCGGTCGTTGGAATGTATCTTAAGCACTGCGAGGTCGAGCGCCGGATCTCCGCCGGAGAACGAAGCCATATATGTTTTTTCTTTCCCACCGGCATCCGCCACGGAAACCTTTATGCGGGAAGCTCCTTCCACTACATGATAATTTGTCAGGATATGGCCTTCCGGGTCTATAATTAAGCCGGAGCCCACGCCTTGGGTGTCATAGCGGTAGGTCCGCTCCCTGGGAATTATATAACCAAAAAAGAATTCCGGTTCTATAAACGTTTCGGCGTCTTCACGCACTACTTTCAGGCTGACCACCGCCGGTTTGGCTTTGGCGGCGACCATATTGAAAGTTTGTTGGACTTTATATGCTTCCTCCTGAGTTCCGGCTGCAACGGAGATGAAAAGGATTAACGCAGTAAACGCTGTTTTTTTAATCATAGGGTTCCTTCCTTATGGATAATCAATGCGCATATTGACAAAAAATTCGGGAGCATATATTTAACAGCTTACATGAACGGCACTATGAGGACGCCGGAGTAATCGCGGCCGCCTTTTCAGGAATAGAAACAGGAATGGTGATGGATATTTCGGTTCCCTTCCCCGGCTCTGATCGTACATCAAGTCGGGCAGAGTGCCTGTCAGCCACCAATTTGCAGAATGCCAGTCCCAGGCCCACATTTTTAGCGGTTTTAGAAAGCGACGTGTACTTCTTGAAAATTTCTTCCCGGAATTTTTCAGGGATTCCAACTCCGGTGTCTCGAACGAACAGTTCAACGTTGTCTTTGCCTTGGGATCGGACGCCTAGCTTTATCTTCCCGCCTTCGGGAGTATAATGGATGGCGTTCAAAACAAGGTTCCCGATGACACGCCGTATAAGAACATCGTCGCCGTAAATGCACCAATCTTTTATCTTCGGCAGGATTTCCACGGACCACTTTCTGCCTGAAGCGATTACGATCGCGGAGTTCTCCTCGGCGCTTTCTTTGATCAGGCTTTCCAGCATTATCCGCTCTTTCTGGACCGGAATATCCTTATCGCTCAGCTTGGCGATATTCAGGATATCCTCGACCATGCCGTTAAGACGGCTCAATGAGTCTTTTGCCAAATGGGCAATTCGGCCCATGCCATTTTTACCATACGCGCCTTCATTTATCTCCTCAAGCATGAATTCATTGACCGCTTTCAGCACCGTGATGGGCTGCTTGAGGTCATGCACGGTCATGGCGAAAAAATCATGGTTTAGCGTCTCTGTTTCTTTGCGCAGATTCCTTTCTTCCACAAGCGTGTCATGAAAATCCCTGAAAGCCGCAGAAAGTTCACCCATTTCAGACCCTTTAGTCGCCGCTGGGAGGGAAGGCATTTCTGCATCCTTCATTTTCCCGGCGGCGCTTACCAGCATCCGTATATCCAGCGCCAGTCTTGAACTGGCCGCCCAAAGCAGTGCCGCAAGCGCGCACAGGAATACCACGCCTTGAAAGATCGCCCGCCAGAGTACGTTTTCCCTCTCTCCCCTGGCCGCATCGACCGGTATACCCAATTCCAGCGTTCCGTAGAGTCGATTATTATTTACGAGGTCTTTTCTTATGTCAAAAACCCCGTCCTCTATCATATTGCTGGAGGCATCGATTCTGCGATCGGCAAATTTAATTCCAGGACTAGCGTGCGTAAATATGGGATCACCTTTGGTATTGGATACCTGCAAGTAGCTTATGTGCTGCAGGCGGGCAATAGAGGATAACGACTTCTTCATGCTGGATGAATCGTTTCCCGCCATATACTGCAGCGACAAATCCGCTATCAGGTCGGTAGTAACTTCCGCCTTGGTCATGGAGGATCTTGAAATGGCGCTTTTATGTGCCAAAACGCTTTCGTACACGACAGCGGCAATAAAAACAAACGCAATGCTCATGAATACTAAAAAAAGCTTTGTTCGTATATTCATATTATTCTCCGAAAATGCCAGGCGTTGCGGGTGTTGTGGCTATGGCCCGGCGCGCGCGGGCCCATGCAAAAGTTAGGTCCGCGCGGGGATTCAAGGCCGTACCGCGACACCTGATGCTGTTATTGTGTGCTCGTTTTTATGTCAAAGGTTATCGTCGTCCGCGCCCTGCTCCTCCTTTTCCTCATGGCGTTCGCAAGAGATGGCAAGCGAGTTCTCCGTGAGGTCCAGGTTAATGTCCTTTTTCTCAACTCCGGGCAGCGCCACGGACACCTGTATCTCTTTGTCGGTTTCTTTTATGTCTATCTGAGGTGTATTCGTGCCGCCGCTTATCAGCGGGAGGTCAAAGAGGTCTTCAAAAACCCTGCCAAGGGATTTAAAAGGCCTCAGCGCCGCCGCTGATCTTTTCTCGAGGTTGGCTATGTCTTTGTCGCCCATAGTTGTTTCCTCCGTTGTGGTGGTTGTTTTTATGTCAGACTGGGGCCTGGCAAAAATAGTGTAGCATGCTGGCAGTTTAATGTCAAGAGTGCTAATTATGAAATACTTTCCTTATATATAGGCGTGGAATTTCGTGTTTCACCGGCGCAATCGCGTGATGTGAATGCTTCGCGTAGAAAGTAGGATCAAGCGCAGCTTGAATTTCTTGGCTTCTGCAAGCAGGCCGTTTTTAATATTTCTTTTTCCCGTCACATGATCAACTACTAGCAAATAGGGTAAGGTGAAAATAAAATGAGAAACAAAAAGGTTGTTTCTCATCTAGGATTTTAAAAGTCCGGGTCCTTAGCGAATAGCAGCAGTGGCGCGAAACTCAAACGCACATCCCCGTTCCGGGGCTCTGCCAGCCTCAAATCAATAAGTCCCTGCTTGGCATCCAGGCCGGGCCTGAATTTTTCAGCGACACTCCGGACAAGATCTTCGCGTAGATCAGCCATGCCCGCACCGGGAACAAAAGCGTGTTCGGTCAGGCTTTGCTTCTTAAGAGCTTTGGCAGGGGCGATGCGATCTGCGTCCATCGGCAGATTTCTGTCATGGTCCCGGTAGAGGTGTTTGCCGTTTGTGGTTCGATGCGTAACCAGGGACGGCCCGGTTTCAAAAAGAAGAATCTTCTGGACACCAGAGTTGTAGATGTGGGACTTTGCCGAAAGGGGCGGGTCGATTCTGGAGGCAGGGATCTCAAGAAGCTTGGAAACCTGCTTCTCTGTATCGGGAAGGCCGGACGTTGTCCCATCGTCATCAAGACCTATAAGCAACTCTCCGCCGTCCGCATTTGCAAAGGCTACCAGAGTTTCGGCTATTTCGGCGGCAATGTTCTTAAGATGTTTTATATTCCGGGCAACAACTGATCATCCCCAGTGGCACGGGCACCAGCTTTAACGAATACAGGCTGGGCCTCAGGCTGGAGGAAGCTAAACGGCTGTTGACGCAGTCCGGTTATACCGTGGACCAGATCGCCCGCAGGTTCGGCTACGAGAACCCGGGTTCACAACGGTTCAAAAAGTTTTCCGGCCTGACCCCGGCCGCATACCGCAGGAATAAACGCTCCGACCCCCGCCGCTGAAACACCCCGCGTACCGGTAAAGTGAGAATAATTCCACACCATGGGCCCAGGTATAAATATTCCGTAAGTTTCCCAGGTCAATCTGTAGAAAAGCATTTCCCCAGGAGCCATCCCATCCTGATAAGCCCGCGCTTGCCCATAATCCGGCTAGGTTCTTAAGGTACTGCTGATAATCCCCTTCCTAAGGGAAAAGGCAGGTCCACCTCGCGCCCGTTCTTTATCCCGAGCTTAAACTTTTTTTGTTAACCAATTAGACTTGCGGGAACTTAGGGGTAAGGTCGGGTTCGACCTGGCTGGAACATCTTTTGATGGCGGTTACGGAACAACGGTCCTTCTCACCTCTTTGTTGCCGGGATGAAAAGAGTGTGTTGTGAAGAAACCTTGGCCATGAGGGTGGGCAATTCTTCTATAGTGCCGTTTATGACAGAATGGCCGTCTGAATTCACAAAAAACGCAGCAAGGAATACACGTTTTTCCGGTGGATAGGCGGACGCGATCTTTGAAAGGAATTGGGTCCGTTTCTTTTTATGCCCTGAAGCGTTAAGGCTCCCCACGCAGAAAAACAGTGTGTCGGTTTCAGGGGTCAGTTCCGCGCCGTCTGCTACATTGCCTACAGTTAACAACCTTAGCTCGCTCTCTAAGGTCAGGTTGAAGTGGATTAGGAGAGAGTCTATCGAAGAGACGGCCTCAAGAAGTTTTACGCGGATATTCTTTTTCGCAGCGGCAACGGACAGCGCATGTATAGTGGAACTGATGAACGCCGGGTTCCCGTAGGTCAGAAAACCGATAGTGTCATGTGTTCGGAAGCCCTGCAGAATCGTTTTTACACACGCGGCGTTGTTTGCGCGCGGCAGAAGAACCAGATCGGCGGTTAGTCGGGAAATATTGGAGGCTGTGGCCTCATCTAAGGCGTTGCTGTATACCCTGTCACACTTCCTAAGTACGGCGATCGTTTCAAGGGTTAGATGGTTGAATTTAATGCCATGTGAAATACCGTAAAGCGTTTTTGCCATTTTAATACTGCTCCGTTTTCTCATATTGCCACATATTTCCGTCCCCCGATCATTTCCCTGATAGATCTGGTCATGGCGCAATTTTTATTTTAGCAAATAAGCACGGCGGCCAGCGGGTAAGCTCGAGCCCCCCTCCTCGATCCCGTGGTGGGGCGGTCGACGCTTCATGGCGAAAAAAATGCCCTGCGTCCAAGCAGGGCGATCCGTCGGGCTACTAGATTAAATTTGGGGGGTGGCTTTCAGGCCTCAGTCATAACCTACTTTGCGTAACATCCCGAGGAATCTTTATAAATACCGCTTTCCGGTCGTTTCCCTCAGGTTCCCCCATCCAGGACCGCGAGAAGCCGTCGCGGGCGTGGGGCCACGCGGCGCGGCCCCGCACCGCTCCTCTGCACCGCACGATAGCCGCACGGTCGGCCACGCTGCGCGGCCGCCCATGCTTGCCGCAGGAAAAAGGGTTCGCAGGCTCGGCACGTTGCGCCTTCGCTCTGCTCCAGCAGAAAAGAGGTGTTTCTCATACTCACCCCTTCGGGGCCAGGGCGCATACGCGCCCGCGCAACAGCCGGGTGTCCACCGGACACCGTGCGCCCTCCTTATGCGCGGCCTGCTGGCCGCTCCCGTCCGCCTTCGGCGGCCGTACAACGCAGAAAATTATTTCCCGCGCGCGCTGCAAAGAGTTGATGCCGGTGGCCACCATATTTATAAAACACCACCCCGGCGTCCGCTGCTGCAGTCGCCGCGGTGGTCTTTTCTGTTAATGTTTTGTCGCCACCGGAAGAGGCGGAAACTACAAAACCATAAGGTAGGACCAGGCCTGGAGCTCTGGCCGCGTGGGGGCCGCCGCTCCCGTCCTGGCCCGCCTTACCTGCCCCCGGCCATTTATGATACGGCATAATTCCACACCCTCAAATAATCACAGCTAATCCCGTGGTTAATGGGTCCACTCAATAACCTTCACTTCCGCCCCTAACTTTTTTACGACGGCTTCCCTCATCTTTTCAAAGTGCGGGCACGGAAAGCCTATGGGGTTTCCATTCTTAATGCAGGAGGCGAACGCGATTATCTGCGCGCCGCGTTCCACCATCATTTTGGCCCTTGTGACCGCTTTCTTTCCTGGGCAGCCGCCGCATGAAACAAAGCCTATAATTTCCACGGGCCCGGTTTCGGCGAACGCGCATTTTCCCTCCTGCGCGATCTTGAAATCGGTGCTGCCGGGGCACATGTCCTCCGTTTGCTGGCATCGAATGATCCCTGCTTTCATCATTTGTTCTTCCTTCGGGGTTTAGATCCCCGCCTCTTGGTGTTTATACTGTTCGGCGCTTAATGGCACCCGGTTGCGCCGTGATGCGCGCAGGCGCAGGCGGGGTCGGCTTCTTTAAGCTTGCCGGCTTGTAGTGCTTTTACAGCTTCGGCAACCGTGGTCAGTGGTACCAGATAAACTTTTATGCCGGCGGTCCGTAGGCCGTTTATCGCCCCGGCGCCCATTCCGCCCGCAAGCACCGCGTCCGGCTTCGCGTTCCCCACGGCCTTGAGCGGATTGCACATTCCGTGCTCATGGTCGAGATTCCCATTGTCTATGATCTCGCATTTAAGTGTTTCCGTGTCGCATAGCGTAAAGTACGGCGCGCTGCCGAAATGCCCGTAAACATTCGCCTTCAGTCCGTCTTTTGTTTCCGTGGGTATGCAGACTTTCATTTTAGTTCTCCTAATGCCGCTGATTTTAAAAATAATACTTGGCCCTCAGTTCAACCTTGGTGCTTCCCGCTTTCTCCCCGAATTCCGTTCCGGAGGAGCCGGCCAGGAAGATGGCTTTCAGGCGGAGCTCAAGATTAGTGACCCGCGTCCACACTGTTTCGGGGGCAATAGAAAAACTATTATCACCCGCGTTGATCATGGTGGTCAGCGCAGGGGTGAAGTAAAGAATCTTAAAAGGCTCCTGCTGGATTACCCGCAGATAAAAATACTCGCGCATGGGGTTTGCCGCGCCATAACCGGAATTGCTTAAATCTGCGGCCTTTTGCATCAGCGCGGCGCTGCCTGTTCCCGTATAAGAAACATAGGCGGCATCGACGAAAGAAAAATAATCGGTCATAGCTTCATCCGAAAAGCCGCCGCCGTTATGGTAATATTCGGCTATGTAAGTTGCGTCTTTCTCGGTCTGGTAGCGCAAACCGAGCAGGTAACTTTTTGCGTCAAAGACTTTCTTTGTGGTATTGCCGTTTTTATCCGTTATGGTATGGGGATTATCCGCTATTAAAGCCGCCTCGCCGTGCACTTCGAAGTTGGTGGAAATATTCCGCGAGAAATCAGCCCCGTAAGCGGCCGGTTTGCTTCCTCTTGCGCGGTAGATCAGGTCGATGTCCGTGTCGTAATACAAAAAATACGCCTTGCATGCGAAGTCCAGATGATTCAAGCTGCCGAAGGTGTTGTTGAGATGTTCGTAAACCGGCAGGATAACCGGCGTAACTGACGCGGTTTTCAACTGCCCGTTAAAACTCCGGGTATAGTCGGCGGACAGCACCGCATAGCCCTCAAGCGGCAGCTCGGGGTCGTCCGGGTTTTTGGGGCGGTCTATCAACGCCGCCGGGTTCCAGGCGTAGCCCTTGCCCCAGCGCATCACCTTTTTCCCTGCGATTATATCCGCCTCTGAAGACGGTTTGACAGAAAGGTAACCCTCGTAAATCTGTAAATCGCGGTCCCAGCCCTGGTAAGTGTTGTTTAGGTCGGAATTTATACGCAGATAGGCCCGTGAAATCCCGCGCTGATAGCTGCCTTCCAATTGAAGCTTGGAATTGTATTCATACGTGGTCCGTTCTTTGGCGTGGTTGTGAAATTTAAGTTTATATAGTGCGGCATCCCTGTCCATTGCGGCCAGCACCGGCCTGAACTCGGCGTAACCGTTCAGGCTGTACGGTTTCTTTTCCGTCTCGGAAACATCAAAAGAATAATCCTCGGCGGCGGCCGGCAGAAGGCCCGCCGCTGCGGACAGGAAAGCCAGGGCAATAAAAGGCCGGCGCGGGCTCATCTTAATGTTTCCAGTTTAGACATAAAAGGAACCGTGAAGATCTCGTCTTTCAGATCGCGTTTTTTTATCTTCGAGAAGATCATCACGGATTTATAGCCCTTATACAGCGGGCTTTCGGTCTCTATCACGGAAGGCCGCACAATTCCCCCGCCGAAGTCCTTGGTTTCTTTGAAATACAGTGTTTTAATGAGCATCAGTTTTTCGGTAAGGCACTCGACCTTAACCGGCAGCCTGGTCTTTTTGTCCACCCACATATTAAGCCGGTCATAGGCCACGGTCTTTGTTTTGGCTTTGATGTGCAGGAGGTATTGCTCGCCTTTGTCTTCCATCTGATCGACCGTGTACTCCGCGCCGAAGTCTATCTTTAGAATGTCGGCATTATTGAATACCCCGCCGGTGGCGGATTGCAGGCTGGTGATGCGTATTGGCTTGCCCACATTGGGGATATACAGCCACATATTATCGCCGAGCCGCAGCATCCCGCGCCCTTTGTCGCTGGCTGGCGAAAGGAATAGCCCCGCCACTTTCTCGTTCCCTTTACGGACCATGTAGAGAACGAATTCTTTTTTGCGCCCGTCCGGTTCGATGTTTATCAGTTTTCGGTACATTTCATAAGACGGCGGCTCCAAATTGCGGTCAACTTCCCGGAGCAGTTCGTTGCCATCCACGGCATGGGCGGCGGCGCCCATCAGGGCGATAAGTGAAACTGCCAATATTTTCCTAAGCATCGGGTTCTCCTATATGCTCTTTAACGCTTTTACGGGTTCCAGCCGGGAGGCTTTCCAGGCGGGCTGTAAGCTGCCGAATACCGCTACGGTCAGCACGATAGCCGAGATAATGGAGAAGTCCCCCGGGTTCACGGAGGGCGTCAGAACAAAACCCTCGCGCATACCGAAAGAGAACGTGATATGCAGCAGCCTTACCCCGTAAATTACCGCTACACTAATGATATTGCCGGCTATAACTCCGGCCAGGCCAAGGCACAACCCTTCCGACATGAACATGGCGAGGATGGTGCCCGGCTGGGTCCCGATAGCGGCGATAGTCCCGATCTCCCTGGTCCGCTCGTAGACGGACATTATCATCACGTTCATAATGCCGATAAGCACTATGGCCACCAGCATTATCTTTACAAGCAGCGTCATCATGTCTATCATGGTGGCGATGCTGGCGAACGGGGAAAGTTTCTGCCATGGATGTATCTCAAAGACCGGCTTGCCGTCGTTGGTCTTTTCCTGCGCGAAGGCTTTTGTCAGCGAGGCGAAGGCCGGCTCCAGCTTGCTGAAGTCCTTTAAGCGTATGGCGATCTCACTTATTTCCGGCGGGTCCATGCGCAGCAGTTCCGTGGCGTCGCTCAAAAGAATGTAGCCGTCGCGGCCGCCGGGGCCGGGTGCGGTTTCTATTATGCCGCCCACGGTGAATTGCTTGCCGTTGACGGAGCCGTCTTTGTTCGTGGCCACCAGCACCACGGTAGCGCTGGTTTTAAGTTTCATGCCGCGCGCCAGCAGTTCCGGCACCAATACCTCGCCAGGCTTAAGCTGGCTGGTCCCTTCAATAACCCTTGAGGGAAGGAGCGGTACGGTTTTAAATTCCTCTGCCGGATTAATAGCCGCCAAGCGGATATTTGTGGTTTCGGAGAAGTTGCTTATAATTCCGCCGAGTTTTATCCTGGTCGAGTAAGATTCCACCTGCGGGTTGGCTTTAAGTATGGCCTCGGCCCGCGTCATCTGCTCCGCCGTCAGGTTCATGTTCAGCGGCACGTTCTCCACCGACACCAGGTAGCCTTTCCTATGCACCTGGATATGGCCGAGCATGGAGTCGGTTATCTGCGAGATGATCAGGTTCTTGTACGAGTTGGTAGCCGCCATGTACACCTGTACGAAAACTACGCCCACGGCGATAAGCGAGACTATCAGCAAGGACCGCCGGGCGTACCTGTGCGTGTTGCGGACCGCCATTTTAAATATCTTAAGCATTGGTGTTGCCTCCGGTGCGGGTTGCCCCGACAAGTTCTCCGTCTTCAAGCGTGAAGACGCGCTCGGCCTCGCCGATTATTTTCTGGTCGTGCGTGGAGAATATGAAGGTGGTGCCGGTCTCGGCGCGCATTTTCTTCATCAGTTCCAGTATCAGGTAGGCCGTTTTGTGGTCGAGGTTAGCGGTTGGTTCGTCCGCAAGCACCAGTTTGGGGCGGGTAACCAGCGCCCTGGCTACGGCCACGCGCTGTTTCTGCCCGCCGGAAAGCTGGTCCGGGTATTTGTTGAACTGGTCGGTCATGCCGACTTCTTCCAACAGGGCCATTATCCGTTTTTTTCTTTCGTCTTCCGGCAGCGGGTTTACTATCAGAAGCGGGTATTCAATATTCTCGTAGACGGTCAGCACCGGGATCAGGTTGAAGTCCTGGAAAACGAAACCGATGTGCTGGCCCCGGAAGCGGGCCCCGGCTTTGCGGTCCAGTTTGCCTGCGTCCATGCCGCAGACCTCCAGCACGCCGCCGGTGGGTTTATCCAGGCAGCCTATAAGGCTTAGTAGCGTGGTCTTGCCGCTGCCGGACGGGCCCACAAAAGCTGCGAAATCGCCGGGCTCCAGCGTGAAGTTAAGGCCTTTGAGCGCTTCAACTTTGGTCTCGCCGGCTATGTAATATTTTTTTAAATCTTTTCCCGATATGATTGGCATATGGTCTCCTTTTAGTGCAAAGCTGCCGTTATTTGGTTTTATTTGCGGTTGATTTCTTCTTCGCGGCCGAAAGGTTTATCTTTTGCGTATCAGAACAGCAGCGCTTGCCGCTTTGCCCGGCGTGGTTGCCGCAACCGCAGCCGCCATTGGTAAGTTTTACCGTGCCGCCGGTTATCTGTACGGACTTGCCGCTTACCAGCGCGTCCGCTATCTTCTGACGGGCGGAGTTTATAATGTTGCCGAAAGTCTGGCGCGAGACGCCCATTTTCCTGGCCGCGTCTTCCTGATACAGCCCTTTGGCGTCGGCCAGGCGGAGCGCTTCGAATTCGTCCAGCTTAAGGAGTATCTCGCCTTTCGCCTGCGCGGTCTTGCCGTCCGGGCCGAAACAGGAGCAGGCGGGCTTAGCGTGGACTTTTCTGCATTTTCTGGACTCGCACATATACTCCTCCAAAGAAGCCTGTTGGCATATGCCAATAGCAATTGTAGGCCTTTCCCATCCGGTAAGTCAATAAATTAACGTGTCGTTGCGTCTAAAAAGTATTGGGAATTGGGGTCAGGTCGTGATTCTTGACTGCCCGCTCCTAAGCACGGATAGATTGTATAGATTATGCCGACTGGGGGCAACGCGTGGAAATAAAAAATGCCCTGCGTACAAGCAGGGCGACCCTTCGGGCCGTTAAATGTAGAATTGGCGCGCAAAAATTAAGTAAAAAACAACAATTTCAAATTTGGGGTGGCCGGTCCGACTGTCTTCGAACAATTTCTCGGAAATATACGGCGGATTTACGTCAACAACCTGACTTTTGCCTGATAGACGAATCGTCGTTCGAAGTTGTAATCGGCCCTAACGGCAAAAAGATGATGTTTTCACCGGAAGAGGCCCAAACAATCCGGAACCGCCGGGTCAAGTCCCCCCGCCCGCCCAGAATCCAGCAAGATCTGCTGGAAGCCCGCCAACTCAAAGACCGCCTTGAAAAAACGCCGGGCTTGACAAAAACCGCCCTTGCCGCCGAACTGGGCATCTCTCGCTTTGAGCTGATCCTCCGCCTGAACCTCCTGCGGCTTGCACCGGAGATCCAGGCTGAGATCGCGGCCATGCCGCCGAGTGTGTCTGTGCGCTGCCAGATATCGAAACGCGCCCTGCGGAATATTGCCGTAATCTCTGATAGCGCGCGGCAGAAAATAGAGTTTAACAGACTGCTCGGCTCAGAAGGGTAGGAGCCGTCGGGTATTTATTACTCGTCTCGCTTTTTTCGCTTCGGCTTATGCTCAAGCTTTTTGACTTGGTTCTCAAGTTCTTCCATTTCCGCTTCCTGCGCGACAATATCCTCGCGGTGTATGCGGGCGGAATGAAAAATCTCGTATTGTTTCAGCGCAAAGGCTTCGGCGATTTCTTTTTTGACCTTGCCGGCATTGCTCAGAATGGCCTTACGGTTGAATTTCAGGAATTCGTCCAGTAAAGAGCGCCAGTCCTTCATGTATAACGGCACCCCCTCCTCGGCGCGTTCCTCTGCGAAGTCCAGGTACATGGTTACGAGCCGGTCCAGCTTCTTGATCTCATCGGTATTGAGGTAATTCTTGGCGATAGTCACATCCGCCTTGCGGACTTTGCCAGCCTTCCAAGAGGTAAGCCCCATGTTATCCTTTCTTGCGTCGGCGCGTTCATGGATAATTTCCGGAGCCGTCTTGCCCGTTATCGCCCAATGGAGCTTGTTCTGCACAATCTGGAAAAACTCCTGGGTTTCCGCTGCGTTGGGGTCGTAGTCTACCGCCAAACTATAAATATCCCGCACCTTCTGATAAAACCGCTTTTCAGAGGCGCGGATGTCGCGTATACGCTCAAGCAGTTCATCAAAATAATCCGCACCGAACTCCTTCGGGTTCTTCAAGCGCTCGTCATCCATCACAAAGCCTTTGATCAGGTATTCACGGAGTCGCTCCGTAGCCCACCGCCGGAACTGGGTGCCCCTAGGTGATTTTACTCTATAACCTACGGCGAGAATCATGTCCAGGTTATAAAAAACAATGCGGCGTTGAACCTGGCGCCCGCCCTCATTTTGAACTGTCAAGTATTCCTTGACAGTTGCCGTTTCGGAGAGTTCCTGTTCCTCAAGCACATTGTTAATATGAAGGCTTATGTTTTGTTTGCTTGTTTGGAACAACTCGGCTATCTGAATCTGAGAAAGCCATACAGTCTTATCAGCGAATCGCACCTGCAGACGACTCTGGCCATCCTCAGTCTGGTAAAACAGTATTCCAGATTGATTGGGTGCTTTTTCAGGAAAGTTTTTGGTCATATGTTTTGAGGGGGCATATTATCATATCCGGCGCAAACTACCGGTCCCATATCCTTATTTTCTCCGCAGTATCTGGATATGAAAGCACATCTGTGCTGTCTATGAACTGGTCAATTGCTCCGGCATTCGTTTTTATAGCTTTGATTGCTTTGCTTTGAATTTTACTTTTGAATGCCTCGGCGAATTTCACTGCATGAATAACACGATATGGTCGCTCATGGAATAAAGAGACTTTATGTGGCAGAGGGTGGATGATATGTTTCGAGTTACACAACTTGGCGACTATCGCGTATGCTTCCGATAAATGCTTTTCTCTTTTCCTCCAGGTCTCCGCGCTCAATATTTTGTTGAAAACCGGAATAAGGGATTTTGAGGGTTTGAGCGCTAAGAAAGCAGTGCCGAGCCATTTAGAGTACGGCGCGTACTCCCGCTCTAATAGGAAGCATAATCGCATCAGATCTCTGATGATTCTTGCTGCGACGATTCGCGAGCCAAGTTCGTCTCCTACATCTCCGCAGCGGCCCACGAATGCTTCTTCCTGCGAAATCCGAATCCATTGGGCGGCGAGCATGTAAAGCCAGACATCGCGCGGGTAAAAACGAAACTTCTTTCTTATTCTGCGCAATTCGCGAAGTCCATCATAAAACACCTCTCCTCGTACTATTTCCAGTAATCTTTGCTGGGGAAAAGCCAGCCAGTCAGATACGGAAATCTTTTGAAAGGGATCAACCTTAAGCCGCGTTTCAATAAACGATTTTGTTGTTAAAATAGCCACCCTGTGGTTCACCGGACCAGATGTAATATTCAGCGGAGTGCGCACCCCCTTGGAGTCTGGGGCGCTGAAATTGGTGGGATAACCTAAAAAACTGTGTGGAAGGTTCGTGGAAAGCACTTTTGCGATTTTCTCTTTAATTTCGTTGTGACTGGTTTTACTGAGGAAGATAAAAACTTTGGGCCCCCAGTCATGGTCACGTGAAACTGGGGTGTCATAGCCTAAAACTTCAGACCCTGCCCCTAGCAGGCCTGCGGAATAATTCAAGCGTGGAAAACGGATGTGCAAAATTGGGGCAACAGTTTTTTTGTAGAAAAGCCTGCTTAATTTAATGCCAGAGATAAATTGCGCCGGTTTATCCATAATTTACACATCGTTGACTTTTAACTGCGATTCCCCTTTGCGGCGCATACTTGGATAGGCATCGCAACGGGCGCCTAAAACACCCTTGACGTTCATTATATGATACTTGGCAGGCCGGTTTCCGGGGCTTGGGGTAGTGTGGCCCAACTGGAAGGATTGTTCGCTTACCGTCAAAAATGGGGTCCCTGGTCCGACGGTAAACGAACAATTTCCGACCATTTTGACCCGGTTTCTGAACAAAAAAGCGATTTTTGCCTTATAGACGAATCGTCTTTCGAAGTAGTAATCGGTCCTAACGGCAAAAAGATCATGCTTTTCCCGGAAGAGGCTCAGGCGATCCGAGCCCGCCGGACCAAGTCCCCCTGCCCGCCCCGGATTCAGCAGGACCTGCTGGAAGCCCGCCAACTCAGAGACCGCCTTGAAAAAACTCCGGGTCTGACCAAAACCGCCCTTGCCGCCGAACTGGGCATCTCCCGCTTTGAGCTGATCCGCCGGCTGAATCTACTGCGCCTCGCACCCGAGATTCAGGCGCGCATAATGGCCTTGCCGCCGACCTCTCACAGGTGCCCGATATCGAAGCGAACATTGCGGCAGATTACCATAATCCCCGATTATCAACGCCAAATGCAAAGGTTCGACAACCTACTGAAGGACCTTGGTGACCGGCAGAGTAAAATAAAATTTGGCGCCATGGCCTGGAGTGGATTCGACCAATAGTTTGCTGCCGTGGTTTTCAATAAGTTCACGTGATACTTTCAATCCCAAGCCGAAGCCTTTGGCCGCATGTTTGCCCTGACTGGTACGGTAAAAACCGGAGAATATAGCGCTCAGGTCATTCTTGTCTATCCCGGGACCGGTATCTTCTATGGATACCCTTGCCATATTGGCAGGGTAGTCTTCCATCTTTATGGCTACTATAATGTGGCCACCGGTTGGGGTATATTTAATGGCGTTTCCAATAAGGTTCCCCATAACCAGGGAGAGAGCGTCTGGGTCTGCTTCCAGGGGGATGGGTATATCCGGGAAATCAGTGATTATTTCCACACCTTTTTCTTCACCCAGCGGCTTAATAATATCTAGGGAGTGTTTGACTATTTCGCGCAGTTTGATCGGTTTTCGCTCCAGCGTAAATTTCCCGGCGTCCAAGCGGGCGTTCGCAAGGAATGTTTTCACTGTGCGGGTCATCGCCCGGTGTGTTTGTGTCAGAATCCCATACAGTTTGCGCCGATGTTCGGATATATTGTCGCCGTCATCCTCTTCAAGAAGAGTGGATGCCAGGTTTATGCTGACCAGCGAGTTGTTGAACTCATGGCTGACTATGGACATCATTTCCGCCTTTAGTTTTGATGATGTCAACGCATCTCTTAATGCCATCCTCAAACGTACGAGGAGGACGCCGGAAATGAGAAAAAAGCTCGCTCTGACCAGTGCGTTCCAATAAGGGATAAGGTGATGGGGATAAGTTTTTCCGCCCAGTACCGTGTCCATAATAAGCCAGATGGTTGCGGCGATAAGGGAGGCTACAATCGCAAATGTCTCATCGGTGTGCCACGCGGTAAATAGAACTGGGACAAGGTAAAAAATGGAAAAACTGATGTCCGTTCCCGTGACGTGGTCTAGATATGCCACCACGCACAACATTAAAATGCCGACTATGATGGTGCGATACCGGTGTATATCGAAATACGCAGACAAAATCATTCTCCCTCCTACGCTAATGCGGCATCAATAGTCTACCAAAATCGGATGTTGCTTTTGCGGCCTCAAATGCCCCAATGAACACCTTTTGCCCTGAGTAACCAAATTAATGGGCTCAATCTTGATTGTTGGAAAAATTATCCCTTTCAGTCGGGCATTTACCTTGATTGTTGCAAAAAAGGAAGGTATTCAACCTCTATATGGAGGTGGCTATGCCTTATTGGAAGAAGATGTATGACGAGATGACGGCAGAGGAGCGGTTTCAGCGGATTGTGGGAATTATGTCGCGGGCGTCTCTGCGACTGCTGAAGAAGCAGCAGGCGGAGGCGTCGGGACAGGGCATCGATAAGCCCGTGCTGGCAGCAACTGCAAGCGAAGAAGTTGCTGAGCCTGACCCGATGGAAAAGGTGGACCTGGCACATGGTGTCTTTGAAGGATACTTTGCGCCGCCGCCTCGGGGACGGGTTCCGTTCGGCCAGCGCAAATGTGGCCAAGACAGAGAGATACACGAGGTTGAGCAGTCGCTGATAAAAGATATTCAGCGGCTGGCGGCTGAGGGGTTGTCTTCGGAGCAGATCGCGCGGCGGCTGAACCAAGAGGATAAGGTCAGCAAGCGCGCCGGAAAATGGTCCAGGACGGCGGTGTGGAGAATGCTGAGGAATTTGAAAGCATATGGAACTTGTTCGTTTACTGTCAGAAAAGGGGGTCCTGATGGGATGGTAACAATACTACGGAAATAATCCGTTACAAAATCATTCTGTAACGGATGGGCTGTTCTCCGACGGAAAAACAGTTCTTGCGGGTAATCCGGGCAGCGCGATGTCTTCTGGAAAGATCGCGTTTTCTCGACGATGTTCGAAGACAGTCAGGTCGGCAAACGCAAAAAAGCGTTACAAAATAAGGATAAAATTTGAATGGGTGGCTGACGGGATTTGAACCCGCGACCTCTCGGGCCACAGCCGAGCGCTCTAACCACTGAGCTACAACCACCATTAAAACCGGAAAGCGCGACTTGATACGTGGCAACCGGCGCAATAAGTTGAGTTTAGCCGGAACACTATTCTAAAATTTTATAAGTTCAATGGCAATAGGCAGGATAAAGACCGGGAATCCGGCAAAAGAGCAATAGCCTGTTTTTGATAACCGGGACATTTTTATTATACTTTAGTGGATTGGGCATCTGCTCTACACTCCTTTATGCCGCGCCTATGAAAGACATCGAAGTCGTTAAAGTAATACCGAAGGTTCTTCTTTTGTGCTTTCTGATTTCACATTCAGCCACTCTTTCGGCCGCTTCTCAAACCTTGACGGTTTCCACGGCGCCTGTCCGCATAGAGCGGATTATTTTTCATGGGAATCGGACCGACGAGAAGCTTCTGAGGCGGCATCTTCCGTTCTCGGAAGGCGACCCACTGGGCCCGGCCACGCTAAAAGACGCGCAGCGGAGCCTGTGGGACATGCATCAGTTCAAACACGTGCAAGTTTCCTCTTCCTCTAGCATTGAAGGGAATGTGGAGATAGACATAATCGTGGCGGACGGCTGGTATCTGATTCCGCTCCCGTTCTTTTCAGGGGGGAGCGGAGGCGGGCGCGGCGGGCTGGTCCTGTTCGGAAGGAATATCTTCAGGCAGACGGAATCCATTATGGCTTCGGCTTCCTCAAGTTCCGCCGGTTCCGGCGCAGCGCTCGCCCTTTCTCGTGAAAAATGGTTCCTGAGCGCCGCCTCGCGCAGGCGCGCCGTCACCGAACGCCAGTACGCCGATGGCGCGTTCAGCGCCGGCTCCGGTTTCGGCCGGCCCCCGGACGAAAAGCGGTCTTCCAGATATGGCGTAGTGACGGATAGTTACCGCAAAACTTCGGACGGAACTTCGCTTGTTTTCGGTTTGCCGCTTACGCGCGGCTCTTCCCGCATCCCTGAATTGTCCGCGTCTTTTGGATGGGAACGCTCTGAACTGAAATATTCGGACCCCTCCCCCCGTTTGCCCGGTGACGCAGGGCGGCACGGCCAGGCCTTTGTATCCCTTAAATCCGGACGGGGAGGCGCCGGCTCCGCCGATTCTATCGGGGCCATTTTCGGTTTCGGACTGGCCGACATGGAAAGGAGGCTGGCACCTTTGCCCGCGCCCGATTTTGCGTGCGGCGCGCAGGTTTCCTATTACAGAGGAGCCGTCTGGACCGGATCAGATTTCAACTACGGCTATTTTCTGTCGCGATTGGACTGGACGCTGACCTGGGGTACCCACCGGAGTCTATCCCTGCGTCTGGCGGGTGGGCACGGTCAGGATTTTCCGCCAAGCCGCCTTCTGGCCACGGGGCATGAAACGGCTTTGTCCGGAAATTATGCGAGGGAGTTTCGCGGTTCTTCAGTGGCGGGGGCGGGGCTTGCGTATTCCCATCCTTTCAGGATAACCCGGAGAGGTGTATGGCAGGGGGCTCTGTTCGTTGAGGCTGCCCGTGCCTGGGCCGGATCGGCGCCCGGAAGCAAGACCGGCGCCGGCGCCAGCTTCTGGTATAAGTTCTGGAGATTTCCCCTCCCGTTGGGCTTTTCCTATACTTACTCTTTTGATGATCGCGACTTGCAAGTGTCGGCGGCTTTGGGCGGGAGATTTTAACGGCGGGACCGGATTTTTATAATCTTTTATGAAGCGGTGGAAAGCGGCGTTGGAAATGGATCGCTATAAATGCCGGTTTATCGCTTACGGTTTGCTGGTTACTGTTATAACGGGGGGTTACCATGCTGATACGAAAACCTGCCGGCGCTGGGCAATTTTATGAAGCCGATGCCGGCAAGCTCCGCAAGGAAGTGGATTCTTACCTGAAGGCGGTCCGGCCTTTGAAAGAACGCGTACTGGGTGTTCTTGCGCCGCATGCCGGCTATGCTTATTCCGGCGCGACGGCCGGAGCCGCGTTCGCCTTCCTTAAAGAGATAGATTACGATTCCGTGGTAATGATAGGCACTGGGCATACACAGGCTGTGGAAGGCGCGGCTATCATGTCGGAAGGTTTTTTTGAGACGCCGCTTGGCAGGGTGGAGATAGATTCTGACCTGGCCCGCGTTTTGCTGGCCTCTTCAAAATTATTTGAGGATCGTCCCTCCGCGCACGCCAGGGAACATTCCGTGGAAGTTGAGCTGCCCTTCCTGCAGGCGCTTGGAAAAGATTTTAAATTAATGCCGGTGGTCGCTAATACCGTGGACATAAAGACGCTGGAAGAGATCGGCAGGCGCATCGGAAATGCCGTAATGGGACGTAAGACCGTGATCTGCGTTTCATCGGATCTTTCGCATTACCCCCCCGGAGATATAGCCGAGAGATCGGACCTGGCGCTGATCGAGGCGTTCAGGACCTCGGTTAGAAACGGGGATATGGCTTATTTCGGCCTGGCCAACGATCTGTTGTTGGAAAAATCAAAGTATTATATGGATACGGCGGCCTGTGGTTATGCCGCTATGGTTATAGGGGCCGCCGCCTGCCTGGAACTGGGCGCGGCCGACTTTGAGCTTATAAAATACACTCACTCGGGCAGGATTTCCGGGGATGAGGCCAGAGTGGTGGGCTACGGCGCGGGTTTGTTCACGCAGGGCGGCAGTCCGGCGCCGCGCGTCCTCGGCCGGGAACTTCAGAAAGAATTGCTGGCTCTTGCGCGTAAGAGCATAGAGGGCCGCCTTAGGAAAAAAAGCTTTGAGCTTCCGTTAAGTTCGCATCCGGAATTAAACCAGCCGGCGGCGGTTTTTGTAACGCTTAACAAGGATGGGGCGCTGCGTGGCTGCATAGGCACAATGACTCCGCGGCAGCTGTTGTCCGACGCCGTGGCGGCATTTGCCGCGGCTAGCGCTTTCGAAGATCCCAGATTTGGGCCTCTTTCCTCCGATGAACTGGCATCCGTCAAGATAGAGATTTCGGTCCTGTCGCCTTTGCGGCGCGTGGGAAGCTGGGAAGAGGTTGTAGAGGGGCAACACGGGGTCTATGTGCGGAAAGGGCGTTCGGGCGGGACTTATCTGCCCCAGGTTTGGGAACATTTTAAATCCAGGGAGGAATTCCTTACCTCGCTTTGTCTTGAGAAAGCCGGCATAAACGCCGGCGCCTGGAAAGAAAAATCCACCGCGTTGTATGTTTACACGGTGGATTCATTTGAAGAAAAATAAACTTAGTCTAAGCGGCCGCCAGGAACAACAGTCCTACTATGAATAGTCCTCCGGTCAGGGCGCCGAGCAAGGTGCCCATTATCGAGAAGCCCAGGTATGCGCCTACTCCACCCATGAGTATATGGGTTTTGTAAGTGCTGACAAATTCTTTAACGCGATTGGGCGCCGGCGCTGGGGGGGCCGCGGCGGCCTTGAGCGCCCCAACCGGGCTGGCCGCCTTTTTTGTGTCGAGGGCGAGATTGGCCGTGTTAGTTATATCGGTTTTGGGTGCCAGTTCTATTTTTATATCGCCGGCCGGAGCGGCAGTTCCAACCGCGTCTTTCAACTGGTCAAAAGCTTCGCCGGCAAAAATATTGCCGCAAGCCGCGGAGAAAAGTAATCCGAACAAAATTGTGAGGGATATTTTTTTAGTTTTCATATCCATAGTATAGGAAGATTTAAAGTTTTTGGTAAGGGCAAAAAGGACTAGTTTGGAGTAGGTCTTTTGTCCCAGATAAAGGAACATATAATGGCCCTGGCGCTTTATCGGGAAGTATCTTATGTCCCTGCGCGGTTTAGCGGTTATGTGGCTATGGTGTTTAAAGTTGTTCGGATTAGGCGGGGGATGTTAATAGTGGCGTATTTGTGATTTTTGAGCCGCTTTTAAGATTGCAAGCGGTTCAAAACAGTGAATCCCCCGGTTTTTCCTTCTTTTCAGTCTCGGTTTCTTTTTTTCTGCGGGCTTTTGCCGCCTCCGCCTCGGCCTCCCCCAGGCCGAGACGGAAGATCTCCACTATCTGGTACCCATCTTCCCGCAATTCCATTAATTTCTTATTGTCTTCCTCCGAAAGAGATATAACTATCTGATAGCGCGGTTTCATCATCCTTTATCCTCCTCTCTTGGTGTAGCTTACCGCGGTTTTGATGCGGTCGGCTCTGGCTTGTGATGTTCCCATTTTGCCATCTTTTATAAGACCCAGGGTAACCGCCATCCAAACTTTAAACTGTCTGTTTACTGTTTCGTTTGTCATGGTCATAATTACCTCCTGATATAGCATAGTATAGCAAAGCATAGTTGTCAAGGGGGTGATTTGACATAATCTAATTTCCCCAATGAAAAAAGTTTCCCCCCTCCGCAAAAAAGGCGGCAAATCAGGGTTTTGGAGTTGGGATTTTTAAAATGTCCGGTTGGAAATATTCCAGTAAAACAGCCAATACTTGGTTGCCGGGAATTTCAAATTTAAACAATTTACATGTTCAAAGATAAGCCTGAATTCCTAAGAATCGTACGGGCTTTACAACTGTAAAAGTGATGGTCATTAACCCGAATCCTGCAATTCAACTTGGTTTCCATTGGAAGATCCTGTGAACAAAAAAAGCAATACCTGCGTAGGTGCCGTATAGACCTATGGTCATGCCGCGTAACAAGCGCTATGCGCATCAGACGGCCAGGATTCCCCGCAGCAGCGGGTCGAAAACCAAGCGCAATGCGCGCCAGGTTTTCGAGGGTGCATGCCGCGCGAAGCGCACCTGAGCTCCGCGAAGGGAAAAATTCAACTGAATTTTTCAGGTTAAATGAGCAAAGCCGGCAGATTCGTTCTCCGGGAGTATTCGGTACAGGCTGAATCTTTTTGGTCAATTAGACAGTTATCTCCGCCTTTATATATAATACTAACCGGACAAGGCGGCTATGCCATCAAGCCGCAAAGCTTGCTTTATGCAGGCCCCAGGTTGGCGGCATTTGTCGGGCTTTACCGCCCCCATAGCTCAACGGATAGAGCATCTGCCTTCTAAGCAGGTGATCCAGGTTCGATTCCTGGTGGGGGCATTTCTTTTCCGCCGCTTTTTAAATGGATCTTAAAAAAACGCTATTATTTTCAATTTTTACCGGCTTGTGCGCCTGTGGTGTTAATTATTATTACGAAGAAGCTTTTAAGCTTGAGCGGCAGGGGATGCCGCTGAAAGCCGCCGACTGCTATAAACTCTTCGCGGAAAAGAATCCGGACGACGCAAGGGCGCCGGGGGCTCTTTTCAGGGCGGCTGAGATCTACTCCAGGAAATTCGGCCTCTGCGGTAAATCCCAATCGGTTTTTGAAACTCTGCTGAAAAACTACGCTGAGACCCCTTTAAGACCGTCCGCTATGAAAGGCCTCTTCGTCTGTCCGGACTATTTCCCGGTGGACAGGCCGCTTGCCTGGACTTACGGCGACTCCGCGACCGGCGGCGCCAACGCCAAACAGTTCATTCGTGTGGCGGATTGGGGTTCCGGAAGGGCCTATACCCTTACCCAGATATACGCCGGCAAGACCCTGATCGCGAAACAGAAAAAGTTTTACAGTTTCTCCGCCCGCGACTTTATTGAAACGCGGGATGGTTTTGATACAATTGTTTTGAGGTATCCGGCTGAGAAGGGGCTTGCCTGGGTCTCTTTGTCCGGTGGCCGTAAAGTCCGCTTCACAGTGGAAGCGGCCGGCCTCAAAGTCAAGGTTCGCGCCGGAGAATTTTCGGACTGCATAAAGGTGAAGCAGCAACTGGAAGGCCTGCCTTCCTGGATCTACGAATATTACGCGCCCTGGACCGGTAAGATCCTGACCAGCGTTGCGGGTAAAGGTTTTGAGAACCGGGTGACCGAGCTTTTAGAATATGAAGAAACCACGAAAAAATGAGAACGCCGCGGAGCCCGGGCTTTTCGGAGCCGGCCTCCCCTCCCGGCCCTCCGGCGGCGAAATTCCCGTGCCGCAATTCGAAAGTCCGCGGTTGAAAAAAAAATCAACCGGCCTGCTTTCTTTCTCGTACTCAAAAATGTCGCTGTACGAGGAATGCCCGCTCAAATATAAATTTAAATACATAGACAAAATAAAAGAAGAGCCGAAGTATTATTTCGCTTTCGGCAACAGCATTCACCATGCGATGGAATTCCTGTACGCTGTCAAAGCGCCTCCTTTCCCGGGTATGGACGAACTGCTGGAGGCCTTTAAGAAAGACTGGGGCCTCAAGTCATACCTGGAAAAGGGCTACAAGGATCCGCTCAGGGCCGAAGAGGATTATCAAAAAGGCCTGGAGATGCTCAAAAACTATTACCGACGGCACGAGGGCAGATTTAAGCTTCCTTTCCTGCTTGAATACAGCACCGAAGTGGAAGTAGACGGCTTGCTGGTTCGCATTATAGCCGATAAGATCGAGTATCAGGGGAAAGGCGAGATAGTTCTGGTGGATTACAAGACCGGCAAAGACGTCAAGCGTCAGCCCGACCAATTGCATATGTATCAGAAGATCTGCGAACTTGACCCCCGGCTCCGTGAGCGTGTCGACTCCGTTTACGGGGAGAAGGTCTCCGGCGTAAGGATAAAGCAGATGCTTTACTATCATGTGCCGACCCTTAAAGAATATACCTTCGACCGCGCTGAGGACGCTGAAATAGGCGTTTTCTGGGAAAGGGTGCTTGGCGTGGCCGATAAGATACGTGGCCTCAAATACGACCCCACTCCCGGCGAGCGGCAGTGCGCGTGGTGCGACTATAAAAAATTATGTCCGCATTATTACGGCGGCAGAAATCAGTGCGCCGCCCCGGCTCCGTCCGCGGCCGATCCGGTGGAGGAACTGGTGGATCGTTACGGCGGCCTCCGGGAAAAGATGGACGAGCTTAACGCCCAGATAGAAGATGTGAAGGCGAAAATAATTTCTTTCGCCGACGGCGCGGACAGCCTGGGCGGGAAGAAATATACGGTCGGCATCGGGCGCAAAGAAATGTGGAAATTTTCCAACCGCGAAGCTGTAATAGGAGTGCTGAACGAATTCGATCTTTATCGGAAAGCGCTGGATCTGACGCTGAAAAATATAGTTTTGCTGATGAACGACCCCGCCGTACCGGAACCGGCGCGGGAAAAATTGCGCCGGCAAGCGGAGAAGTCTCATGTATTCGATCTGCAGCTAAAGAAGAATTATTGAGCCTTGCATAAATAATATCCGTCTTGGCGGCGTGGGACCGGGTGCTATAAAATTAATCTGAGGCGGGACCGCTGGGAAATATTTGCGCGATGATGTCCCCCGCCGGGTGCGGACACCGGGTTATTTGAGGGGCTCATATAGATGAAAGAAGAATTTATAATAGTTCTGGACCAGGGAAGCTCCAGCTCAAGGACGCTCGCTTTTGATCTGGAAGGCAATATCCGTTTCAGGGCCCAGAGGAAGCTGGTTCTCAGTTATCCTCGGTCCGGCTGCGCGGAATACGACGGGCTGGAACTTCTGAGAAGTCAGACCGAAAGCCTTAAGGAAGTGCTGGCGAAGCTTCCGGAAAACGCGGTGGTGAAGACCATGGGGCTGGCTGCCCAGCGTTCCACGGTGGTATTATGGGACAAGGAGACCGGCGTGCCGCTTTGTCCGGCGCTCAGCTGGCAGGACGGCAGGGCCCAGGGAGAGTTGGCAAAAGTCCCGCTGTCCAACACCGTTATTCACGAATTGACCGGACTCTATAAGACTCCTTATTATTCCGCTTCCAAAATTAAGTGGTGCATGGAAAATTTTCCAGAGGTAAAGTCGGCCGCCGCCGCCGGCAGTCTGCTTGTTTCTCCGGTTTCCGGATTTATTCTCTGGCACCTGTCAAAAGGAAAGATCCTGGCGCTGGATCCGACCCAGGCTCAGCGGACCCTGTTATTCAACATTAAAAAACTGAAATGGGAGCCCCGGCTGCTTGGGGCGTTCGGACTTGAGTCCTTACAGTTGCCGGAGGTTAGGCCGACTATAGGCGATTTCGGAAAAATAAAAGTTGAGGGTTTTGAAATGCACGTCCGGGCCGTTATAGGCGATCAGCAGGCGGCCCTGCTGGGCCTCGGCGCTGAGGTGGAAAATTCGGCCGCGCTGAACTACGGCACAGGCGCTTTTCTGCTGGTGAATACCGGTTCCAGACTGGTGAAGCTCCGGGGGATCCTTAACTCTATCGGCTGGCAGGAAGCGGGGGCGAAAGCGCCCTGCTATTTCCTTGAAAGCACGGTTAATTCGGCGGCAACCGCGCTTGAATGGCTGAAGGTGAAATTCGGAATGTTCAACGAGTTGTCGGAGGTTGACGGGATCTGCCGGCTTTCCCGGAACCGCCTTTTGTGTCTGCCGGCCATAGGCGGCATCGGCGCGCCTTATTGGGATTATTCCACTTTCACTACTTTTGCCGGTTTTTCCCCCCAGACCGACAAGCATGATGTAATTCGCGGCGTAGTGGAGGGCATAGCATACATGGTGGGTGATGCCGTGGATCTTATAAAAAAGAAAGGCATCAATATCACCGAGATCCGCGCTTCCGGCGGCCTCTCCAACATAGATTGGCTGCTCCAATTTCAGGCGGATATTACCGGGGCCAGGGTGCTGCGCATGGAAGATACCGAAGCTACCGCACTTGGCGCCGCTATCGGCGCGGCCGGAGCCGCCGGTGTGATGCTGCCCCGCAAAACGAAAATATCTAAGGAATTTACTCCCGCAATTCCGGATGAAGAACGCGCCAATCTTATAAAAGGCTGGCGCGTTTTTGTTAAAGACATCCGCAAAACCAGTTCCGACCTGCGTCAGTTGAAGATATTACCGCATGTGTGAGGAGAATTGCTACTCCCCGCTCTTTATTTCTTCCAGATGTTGTAGGGCTTCCAGGGCCGCCTTGCAGCCTGCGCCTGCCGCGACCACGGCCTGCTTGTAATAGCGGTCCATGACGTCGCCGGCGGCGAAGACGCCGCAAACGGAAGTGCGGGTGCTGTCGTCGGCTGCTATATACCCGGAGTCGTCTAAATTGAGCTTCCCCCTGAAGATCTCGGTGGCCGGAGTGTGGCCTACGGCGATGAATACGCCGGGTGTGGGCAACAAGCGGGTTTCGCCTGTTTCTATGTTCCTTATTTTTGCGCCGGAAGCTTTGGCTTCGCCCAGAACTTCATCCAGAACGCTGTCGTAAACTATTTCCACTTTGTCGTTTTTCTTGAGCTTGTCCTGGAGGCGGAAATTGGCCCGCAATTGTCCGCGTCTGTGCACCAGGTAAACTTTGGCGGCGAATTTGGTCAGGAACAGCGCGTCCTCCACGGCGGAGTCTCCGCCGCCGATAACGCATACTTCCTTGCCCCGGTAGAAGAAGCCGTCGCAGGTAGCGCAGCCTGAGACGCCCTTGCCGATATACTTCTGTTCGGAGGGCAGCCCCAGCCATTTAGCGCGCGCGCCGGTGGCTATTATAACGGCATCGGCCGTGTATTTGCGTCCGGAAGAGGCGGAGACGGAGAAAGGCGGGGGGGAAAAATCTACGGCCAAGGCGTCGTCCGTTAAAACCTCGGTTCCTAGGCGCTTGGCCTGTTTGAGCATCGCGGTCATCAGATCGGAGCCCGCTACCGGTTCCGGAAACCCCGGAAAATTCTCTATCTCCGTGGTCTGGAGGAGCTGTCCGCCGGGCGCTATGCCGCCGAAAAGGCAGGTGCGTACCCCCCCGCGCGCGGCATAAATAGCCGCTGTGAAGCCCGCAGGTCCCGCGCCGATGATTATTATTCCATAGTGTTCGGATTTTTCAGCCATAATAAAGTTCCAGCGGCGTTCTATTTCCTATAACTCGCCATTGATGAGGGTGTTTCCCAGAAAGCGACTTCCTCAACGGGAAGCCCCGACCGCCTTAAGACTTTAAAGATAAGTTCCGCCAGAATTTCCGCGGTGGGGTTATGCTCGGTCGAAAAGCAGGTCTGGCCCTCCTTGCGCAGGAGCTTAAGCAGCGGATCCTTCTTTGAGAGGAGAACTTTGTGGTCCAGATTGTCGTCCAGCCATTTTTTAACCGCGCGGCCCAGTTCTGTGAAATCCATAACCATCTTTTCACTGTTAAGTTTACGGGTTTTGAGCGTGATCCCCACCAGGCCGTTGTGCCCGTGGAGGTTTCCGCACTTGCCTTTATGCCCTAACAGCCTGTGCCCGTAAGCGATGTGGAAAGTTTTGCTGATCCGGTGCATCATTTTATTTTCGCCTTTTTCATGAATTTTTTGACCAGGTCCATGGGGAGTCCCACCACCGTGTCAAAACGGCCTTCGATCTTTTCGATAAACTCGTCATCGGCATCCTGCACCGCATAGGCTCCAGCCTTGTCGTGATGTTTGGAAGCGAGTCTTTTTAATTCGGCTTCGCTCAGTTTTCTGGCCTTGCAGCGCGAAGCGCCGAAGCCCGCAAGAAACACGCCTTTTTCCAGCCACAGGAGCGCAACTCCGCTGTAGACGGTCTGCCATGAAGCGTTCTGCAAACGCAGCAACCGCATGGCGTCCGTCTTATTTCGGGGTTTATTCAGGACCTGGCCCTTGCAGAAGACGATGGTGTCGGCGCCCAGAACGGGCCGCCCCGGATTTTTTAGGGCCACGCTCAGGGCCTTTTTATAGGCCAGTTCTTTTACTATGAGTTCCGGTTTTTTGAAAGTCGTTATTTCTTTGATGCGGCTTGGGATCTTCGCGAAGCCGATGCCGGCTTCTTTTAAAAGGCGGACGCGTCTGGAGGATTGCGAAGCGAGGATCAGCTTGTTGCTTGGCATCACTTTATCAGCTGTTTATAGATCAGGGCGGCTACGAATATCCCGGCGATGCTTGAAATGTTGAACTTGAAAACAAGTCCAAGCGTGAACTCTACCAGGCTTAGGTCTATGGTTGTGGGGTTTAAGCCGGTGTTTATGCCCGTATTAATGAGGCTGTTGATGCCGCCGACCGGGAACCAGAAATTACCGAGCTTGTTTATGAATAGGCCCAGAAGCGACCCCACTACGATTACAACCACGATATTGAGAGCGTTTTTCATAGGCTCCTTAGATCAGGGGATATTGCCGATCTTATCCTTGGGGATGTTGCTGCTGAACATGGTGTTTGCGCCCAGCCAGTCCAGATATTCCCTGCTCCCATACTCTACGTCCAGGAATATTATTTCCGGCACCTTGTTGGGGTGGTTGCGTTTGACGAATTGTTCCACGTCTTCGTGCAGGTTTTTCCGGGTTTTGATGAGCAGCAGGAATTCTTTGGATTTTTCCAGTTTGTCCTGCCAGCGGTAAGTGGAAGTTAGGCCGCCGACGACGGAGACGCAGGCCGCGAACTTCCCTTCCACCAGGCCCTGTGCGATGATTGCCGCGGTTTTTTCGTCACCGACCGTGACAAGACAGACGGTATATTGTGTTGGCATACGATATGGTAATAATATAAATAGCGGACTTGGTAAGTCAAATTCTTTATTCTGGCAAGTTGCACGTAGAGAACTCTTCCCGTGCCCGGTCAATCCCGGTCCGGTTCGCCTGGCGCCAGGCTTCGTCGCTTTTAAGGGCGTCGCGGTAAAGTTTCTCCATGTGCGAGAAGATGTCGCTATGCTTGTCGTAAAATACGCGTTGATAACGGTAAATATCGTACGTCGGCAGCGCTCTTATGGCGGCGTCGTTGTTCATGGCGTCCCCCATGCTCAGAACGCCTTTGCGCACTTTCTGCAGATCCCGCTCGTAAAGGAGCCGGTAAAAAGTCCCGTCGTTTATGGCTTTACGGGTTTCATTAAGCCAGACCCGCTGGGCCTGAAGCGTATCAAGGGGGCGCTGGCATTCCGGTTGCGAGGATAAGGCGGAGGTACGCGCGGAAAGGGCCGCGGATTTGGAGCCGTCCATGATGTAAGTGCAGAAATCCGATTTCAGTTCTTTTGCGAATTTGTTCCGCTCAAAATCCGCGTTCATCAATCCGATCTCAAGCCCGATATGGGCCTGGAACAGGGCGCCCAGTTCTTCCTCCTCCGAGATAACGTCTTCCAATCCGCTTGTGACGTAGAGTTTGTAGATATAGGCGGTGCGGGCCAGCGCCAGAGCCAGCAGTTTATCGGAATCCTTCAGTTCCTTGGGGAGGAAGATCCTGCCGGTCTTGAGAAAAAATTTATGGCAGAAGCCGGGAGTGTTGCCGTATTCGAACCTTACCGGTTTCTTGTAAAGGAAACGTAAAAGCGGCTTGCCTTCCGGGAGGCCTCCCAGGATGTCGAAGGCGCGCTCTATGGATGGTTCGCTGGTCAGTCTCGCCTCCGGTTGTTTATTGAGTAAGCAGCCGTTCAGACTCAGAACCGCCAGCCCTAAAATAGCGGTTAAAACAGTACGTTTCAGGCGGATACTTATGGGGATTTCCGCTATGGTCGTTTTCATTTAAGGAATTTTTTCAACAGTTTTTCCACGCCCTTTTTAATTGCGGGTTGTTCCATGATGGATTTCACATCGGGTTTGACCGAGGGGCTGTCAAAGGTCCCTTTTACCGTCATGCCAACCGGAGCCGAGAGAGTGACGCCGCTGGCTTGTTTCAGCATAGTGTTGATCTTCAGGTCCAGGGCGTCGGAAACCAGATTGACGCTGCCGGTGGTTTCGGCGTCGGCTACATCGGCGTTGAGCGCGGATTTCTGGATTTTCATGACACCGTCCAGAAAAACATAATCCCCTTCCATTTTGGTGAAGGCGATAGTATTGAAATCCGGAAGCTTTAAGCCTTTTGCCAGCTTGGAAACCTTCCCGAGCATGATCATGGGATAGAGGGCCACCTTGGCCGTTTTATATTTCTTCGCAAGTGCGTAAAGATCGTCAAACTTCCCTCCGGAGATGTTAAAAGCGGCGGCGCCGGAAAGGCGGTTCAGCCCGTCGGAAATGTCTTTTAGATTGTAGGTCAGCAGGGTTTCCCCTGCCGTCAGATTCGGGTGCTCTATGGCTCCAATGCGCGTCCTGCCGGAGATGTCGAACGCGAAAAGTTTGGCGTCCCGTCCTTTCTTTGAAGCCGCGGACGACGCCGGGCCGGAGGCGGCTTTTTGCGCGGGCGGATTTTTCAGCTTCAGCGTAGCCAGGTCCAGATTAAGAGTTACTTGGGGATGGATCCGGTAATTTTTAGCGGTGACTTCTATCTTCATCGCCGCGCCGTCCAGTTTGCCGGCGGCTTCGGCCTCCAGCTGTTCCGTTGAAAAGTCTGCGCGGCCTTTGAGTTCCGAGAGCTGCATATCGGCGGTTTTTGCGGACAGTCCGTCGAACTCCGCCATCCCTTTAAGTTCCAGATCCTTTCCAATGGAGAAGGCCGTTTCCGCATGGGCTTTTCCTTTCAGGTCATACTCCTTTAGCGGCGGGAACATGGCGCCCAGATCGTGAAGGTCTCCGGCGTCCATTGTCAGGCGGCAGGAGGCCGCGAATTCCGGACCGGGTTTAAACTGTCCGGACGCGGAAAATTTAAGGCTTTTGGCCGAAACGTCTGCGGCAAGCAACACTATCTTTGCCGGGGAAATTGCCAGAAGGGCGCTGATGTCCGTCAGCGGTATTTTTATATTTTTTGGCACCGCGTGGAATTTTCTGGCAACCTCGGTGGTGTCCAGTTCCGGAGTTTGGGCTTTTATGTCGGCGGTCAGATCGTAGTCAAAAGCCGGGTTCCAGGCGATGCGTCCCTTAAGAGCTCCGCGCGCGGGACCGGCTTGAAAATCCAGTTTCTTAAGAAGAAGGTCCCTGGAAGTCAGCTTGAAGGCGGTGTCCGCGTCCATCGCCGGCAGGAGTATGCGCGCCGGGATCCCGGGGAAATACGGTTTAAGATCTGTGCTCGAAAAGGTTTTTAAATGCAGCGATATTTTCGCGTCCGGTTCCACCAGATTGTCCAGGCTTCCTTTTAATTCGCAGGAGATCTTGCCGGCTTTCAACACCGCTTTTTCAATCTCGGCGCGGCCTTTTTGGGGGTCCCAGCCGCCCAGAGCCGTCCGGCCTTTGGCATAGACGGGAAACTCCCCTGTCAGATAGGATGACCTGATTGCTAGAGTAAACGCGGCCTCAAACGGGAACAGCTCGTCGGGAGTAAGAGAATTGGCTTTTAGACTCAGGCCGGAAAGCGTGACTGTCATGGAGCGGTCGGAGTTTGCATAGATTATGCGGGAATTCTTTACGCTTATATTGGAAACGCCTATCTTTATTGGTTTTACCGGAACTCCCGGCGGCGGCTTCCCGGCGCCGCCGGTCCGGGAATCCGCGAGCAGGTCCGAGAAATTGTAATCGTCTTTTTTCACCTGCAGAATGCGGATGGTGACTCCGGAGGCGTAGATGGAGTTTATCCGGAACTCTTTTTTAAGCAGCGCTCTTAAATCCGGACGGATCCCGAAGTCTTCCGCCGACATAAACTCCCCTTTCTTGAATCCTCCGGTTTCGGCTATTTTTAGGTTTTTGATGGAAAATCCGCGCAGGTTGAGCGCGGCGGCATCCAGGCTTATTTCACGCCCGATATTTTTCCCGGCATATTCCATCACCAGTTTCCTGATACGGTCGGGGGTGAAGTAGAATTTCAGGGTCAGGAAGGCGGTTAAACCTATTGCCAGGGCCAGCGCCGCCGCCCAAGCAGAAAATTTCAGCAGTTTCCGCATATCTTTCAATTATACAACAAAACATATTTCCAAAAATGCTAGATTATCCGCATAGATTATGAAAGCTCTGGTAGTGAATTTTAATCTTGCCATAGACAAGACGGTAAAGGTGCCGCTTTTCAGGCCGGGCCGTATTCATCGCTTTGCCGGCACGATCACACACCCGGGTGGAAAAGGCGTGAATGTCGCCCGCGCCCTTAAAGAATTAGGGTGTAGGCCTGTCATAGCGGGTTTTATAAGTGGCAATAACGGCCGCTGGATAAAAGATAATCTACCCCTGGAGCATTTACCCAGCCTTCTGGTCCGCCATGCGGCTGGAGAATCCCGCATCTGCTATTCAGTAGTTAATTCCTCCGGTGTTTCCACGGATTTTAATGAGGAGGGGCCGGCGGTACCGCCCGCGGCCCAGGCCCTGCTGCTTCGCAAGCTTGTTAAAAAGGCCGGCGCTTTCCAGGTTGCCGCGGTCTGTGGACGCATGTCCATGGGGCTTAAAACGGGGTTTTACGCCCGCCTGACCCGTGTGTTGAAAAAGGCCGGTTGTTTTACGGCTTTTGACACCAGCGGCGCACCCCTGTTGGAAGGACTTAGGGCGGGAGTCGATCTGGTCAAAATAAATAAATCCGAATTTGAAGAGATTGCGGAAGGGACTTTGTCACGGCGCAATATCCGCCTGTTCTTTAAAAAATATTCCCCCTTCGGGCTGAAGGCCCTGATCGTTACCAACGGTCCGCGCGCTACTTTGGCCGTTTCGCAGTTCGGTCTGTGGGAGGCGCGCCCTGTGCCGATCAGACGTGTCGAAAGTCCCGTCGGCGCCGGCGATTCTTTCATGGCCGGTTTTCTCTACGGCTTCATGAAGGGGCTTTTTTTTGAAACTAATCTGAAACTTGCCAGTGGTTGCGCCGCTTCCGACTGTCTGACGCTTGGTGCGGGCCGTATTTCCCGGCGAGAGGCCGAGGCTTTTGCCGCTAAGGTACAAGTGACCGAATTTTAGATCGCGGGAGTTATAATGTTATGGAAAAATTGAACGCCATAGAAGCCATACTTGAAAAGGCACACGCCGAAAAAAGGACCGCGTTGCTTGAAACCGAGGTCTACGAAATACTCGTCCTCTCCGGCCTGCCCGCTCCGAAGTATTTTTTTTATCCCATGAAGAGTCTGGACGCTTCCGCGGCCGCTCTGGACGCCGTTTCCAGGCTTGAGGGAAGCAAAGTGGTGGTTAAGGTGGTTTCTTCAAAGACCCTCCATAAGACCGAATCCGGCGGAGTGAAGATTCCGGTCCGCGAAAAAGACGCGGTCGAAGAGGCGTTTAAGAACATGACCGAGAAGTTCCCCGAAGCCGAGGGGCTGATGGCCTGCGAATTTGCCGAGCATTCACCTTTCGCCCTGGGAGAGGAGTTAATGATAGGGGCCCGGGCCGACGACGCCTTTGGTCCGCTGCTTACTTTGGGCGTGGGCGGTACTAACGCCGAAGGCTTGACCGCCTCGCTCAGGCCCGGCGTCAGCCCGGCCATCATGCCGGTGGAGCTGGCCCACAACGCGGCAGATTGGCAGGCTTTTCTTGAGAAAAGCTGGATCTGGAAGTACACCTCGGGAAAAGTGCGCGGTTCAAAACGTCTCGCCAAGGACGGCGAGATTGTGAACTGGCTGGAAGCTTTCGCCTATATCATGCGCTATTTCCGCGACGGAGGCGCTTCAAAGTTCGCCATCGTGGAATTTGAGGTCAATCCCGTGGCTGTTTCAAAAGGCCGTCTGGTGGCCTTGGACGGAGTCCTGCGCTTCAGGCTTGCCGAAAAGAAAGAACGTGTCCGTCCGTCCAGGAAAGGCGTGTCCGGACTTCTGAGCCCTTCCGTTGTGGCGGTGGTCGGCGTCAGTGAAAAGAAAATGAACATGGCCCGCATTATTCTGAACAACGTCATCAAGGCCGGTTTTGAAAGGCGGAAGCTCTTTGTAATAAAGGAAGGCGTTGCCGAGATCGACGGAGTGAAATGTTTCGCCGACCCCAAAGACCTGCCGGAGACCGTTGATATGTACGTGGTCGCAGTGCCTTCCACCGAAGTCCCGGAGGTATTGTCCAGAGCCGGCGCTTCCGGTAAGATAAACGGGGTGGTTCTTATTTCCGGAGGCATGGGAGAGAAGGCAGGCAGCGAAGATATGGGCGCCAGCGTAGTTCGCGCCATAGCGCAGGCCAAAGAAAAGAACCCGGATTTTGTCCTGAGCGGCGGCAATTCCCTCGGGATAGTTCTTCCCCGCTCCAAGGTGAATACTCTTTTTATCCCTGAGTATAAAATGGCGTATCCGCTGGGTGAAAACCCGAATATCGCAAATACGGCTTTTGTGAGCCAGAGCGGCGCTTTCGTGATATCTTCGCTCAGTAAAATGTCGTGGCTGAAACCCGCCTACAGCGTTACCGTAGGGAACCAGCAGGACGTTACGGTGGCTGATTATGTTGAGAAACTTTCCGAGGAGGAAGAGCTCAAGGTTATACTGGTTTACCTGGAAGGATTTAAATATGCCGACGGCCTGCTTTTGGCCAAAGTTATAGAGAAAGCCCGCGGGAAGGGCAAGCGGATAATAGTTTATAAGGCCGGCAGAACGGCGACGGGGCAAAAGGCGGTGATGGGGCATACGGCGTCCATAGCCGGTGATTATCTGGCGGCCAAAACCATTCTTGAGGCGGCTGGCGCGCTTGCGGCGGACAACTTCGACGATTTCAACGACCTTGCGGCCATGGCCTGTTATTTTTCCAAGTTTGAAATAAAAACCGGGAACACTTTCTTCCTCAGCAACGCCGGTTTCGAATCCGCCGGCATGGCGGATAGCGTGAGCGGCCTTCTGACGGCCGAGCTTAAGGACGCGAGACTTATAGATGATATGCAGAAGGTCCTGAAGGAATTCCGGCTGGATGGCATCGTTGACGTAAAGAACCCGCTGGACATCACGCCTATGGCTTCCGACGCCGCCATAGGGCGGATAACGGACCTGGCGCTGGCTTGCGCCGAGTTCGGGGCGGTGCTGCTTTCAATGGTGCCGCTTACTCCCGCGATGAATACGCTGCCAAAGCGGGGTTCTGATTATCCGGACGACCTTGAACGCTCTTTTCTCAAGCATACGGCGGAACATATGAAGCATGAGGGCAAGCCTCTGCTCTTTTGCGTGGCGGCCGGTTCGCTCTACGATCCTTATTGCGAGTACGCGCTGGATCTGGGCATCCCCATCTTCCGCTCGGCGGACCGCGCGGCGCAGATCTATAAAAAATATCTGGAGTATGCGCTGGGACGGTAGGCAACCATCTTCCCTCCCTCTGCCCTATTTCGCTTTCTTCAGAATCTCTTCCACGGTTTTCAGGTCGTAACTCATACCCCAGCGCTTTATCAGGCCCATGGCGTTTTCCGCTATTTCCGGGATGTCGGCGGCGGGAATCTTAGCTTCGGAAAGCCTGGTCGGTTCTCCGATCTTACCGAACCATTTTTCAAAGGCAGTTATCGTCTCTTCCGCGGTTTTTACGCCGAATACCGCGGAACCGAATTTTTCCAGCCGGCCCGGGCCGTCCGTCTTAAGGTGGTATTTGAACCAGGCCGGTATAATTATGGCCAGGCCCGCGCCGTGTGCTATGTCGTAAAGCGCGCTCAGGGAATGTTCGATAGCGTGATTGGCGAAGCTCGTTCCTCCGTAGCCCAGCGATTGCAGTCCGTTCAGGGCAAGCGTGGCCGACCACATCATGGACGCCCTTGCGTCGTAATCCCCTGGATTAACTCGTATCCGGTCCGTGCCTGATATTACGGACCGGGCTATGGCGTGGACAAGTTCGTCGGTGATCGTCACATCAGCGTCCCTGGTTGTGAAATAGCCCTCTATAAGGTGCGCTAAAGCGTCCACTCCGCCGTTGGCGACCTGTATGGCCGGGAGCGTAAGCGTGGTTTCGGGGTCCAGTATGGAAACCTTGGGGAAGATCTTGGGCGAGACCGTTGAGAATTTTTGCTTTGTCACTTCATTGGTTATCACGCAGCCCTGGTTCATCTCTGAGCCTGTGGCCGGGATGGTCAGGACCGTAAAGACGGGCAGCGCGTCCTTGATGGCGGCCCGGCCGCTGAAAAAATCCCATAGATCTCCGTCATATCTGGCGCCGGCGGCTATCGCCTTTGCTTCGTCTATGACGCTGCCGCCTCCGGCCGCGATCATAATGTCGCAGCCGTTTTCTTTGGCTTTTTTTACCCCTTCGCGCGCGTGAGTTAGGACGGGGTTGGGCTTTACTCCGGCGTGTTCGACGACCGTTATGCCGTTTTTGACCAGCGAGTCCGTGACGGCTTCGTGTACGCCGTTATTCTTTATACTCCCCCCGCCGTAGATCAGCAGGGCCTTTCTGCCCGCCCTGGCGGCTTCACCGCCCAGCTTCGGTATGGAGCCTTTTCCGAATATTATTTTTACGGGGTTATAAAAAGTGAAGTTTTGCATCTTATCTCCTCTTCCTTGCGGTCTATACAGTTTTATATCTTTTGAGCTGGAAAAACAAGGCGCTCAGCGTCCGTAAATCCTTATTTTTGTAGAATGTAAGTATGGAGCGCAATCTCAGGATACTTCATTTGAGCGAAAGTTCCCGCTGGTCCGGCGGGGCCGCTCAGGCGCTTGCGCTGGCGGTCCGGCTCAAGGCCAACGGCCACGAAAATCTTATTGCCTGTCCGGAGGGCGGAGATCTTTGGGGAAAGGCGGATGCGGCCGGTCTTGGCTTGTCGCACTTCAGGCCCCGGAGGGATTACGACCTCTCATGCGCTTACCGGCTGGCGCATTTTATCGAGCGCTGGAAGCCGGATGTCATGAACGCGCATCATCCTAAGGCCCACGCCATGTGTCTCATCGCGAAAACTATTACCCGCCGCAAGCCGGTTTTAGTTGTTACGCGGCGCGTATCCCATACGCTTATAAATACTTTCTTCGCCCGGCTTAAATATCGCAGCCCGCTTATCAACGGTTATATCGCGGTGGCGGAATCCGTGCGCCGGATGCTCCTGGCCTATGGTTTGTCTCCTGAAAAAGTCCGGACCATCTACAGCGGAGTGGATGCGGCGCGTTTTACTCCTTCAGTCCCTTCCGAAAAAATATTAAGTGAATTGGCTGTCCCCCCCGGCATGCCGGTATTGGGGCTTATAGGAAATTACAGTTTTGACAAGGGGCAGCACGTATTTATTGAGGCGGCCAGCCGTCTTTTCGGCGAGGGCGGGAGATTTATCCTGCTTCTGGCCGGCCGCGACACCGATTCCCAGTCCGTAAAGAATCTCCTTGTTGAAAAGGGATTTCCGCTGGAACAGGCGCGCCTGTTGGGCCTAAGGCAGGACGTCCCGGATCTTCTGTCCGTCCTGTCGTTGAGCCTTAACTGCGCGGTCAAGGGCGAGGCGTTAAGCGGGTCTATCCGGGAGTCTATGGCGATGGGAGTCCCGGTCATAGCCAGTGATATTTCCGGCAACTGTGAATTGGTCCGACAGGATAAGACCGGTATGCTGTTTCCTCCCGGTGACGATACCGCGCTGTATGTCCGTCTCAAATACGCTCTTTCTCACCTTGACGCCCTGCGTGATATGGCAGACCGGGGACTTGTTTTAGTTCGTGAAGACTTTACGGTGGATATTATGGCCCGCAAGACTTTCCTTTACTACAGAGAACTGCTTGGGAAAAGGTAATAGGACGGACCGGCAGGCAACGGCGGGTGTTTTAGGTTCAGATAAGTTTTCCCTGCAGCAGCCAGGCCATGCCGAAGAGGGCCGCGAAGCCGACCACGTCGGTGATGGTGGTCAGTACTATACCTGAAGAGTGTGCGGGGTCAAAGCCCAGTTTTTTCATGGTCAGCGGTATAAGCGCTCCGCTTAAGCCGGCGGCCACAAGATTTACAAGCATGGCCACGCCTATGACCAGCCCCAGATAGGGGTTTCCCTTCCACAGCCAGATGATGACCGCCGCCACAAGGCCCGTAACGAAGCCGTTTACGAAACCAACCCAGACTTCGGTGAGAACCATCTTCATGGCGCTTTTCGGCTCTATTTCGCGCATGATCATGCCCCTGAGGACCACTGAAAGTGTCTGGGTCCCGGCATTGCTTCCCTGCCCCGCTACTATGGGCAGGAATACGGCCAGCACGGCCACTTTCGCTATCAGATCTTCGAAAACCGCCACCACGGCACCGGCAAGGAAAACCGTGGCTAAATTGATATGCAGCCAGGGCAGGCGTTTTTTTATCTTAAAGGACGAAGGCGAATAAACGCGTTCCTCGGCGCTGGCGCCGAACAGGATCTGCAGATCTTCCGTGGCCTCTTCTTCGGTGGAAGCGATTATGCTCTTTGTGCTGACTACGCCTATTATCCGTCCGGTTTCGTTAACCACCGGCACGGCGAGGTAATGTTTCCGGGAGAACATGGCCATCAGCTCTGCCTGGTCCGCGAACGGGGAAATTTTCACAACATCTCTGATCATTATTTCTTCCAACGGCGCGTCCATCGGGGCAAGCAGCAGATCGCGCATGTTCAGGACACCCAGCAGGACATTGGAGGTGTCAACAACATAACAATAGGTGGCGGGCAAATGCTTCTTGGCGATCTGGCGCAGCTTCAGTATTACTTCCCTCACTTTCATGTCGCGGTGGAAGGCCAGGAAATCGGTGTGCATCATGCGGCCTGCGCTTTCTTTGGGATAAGCCAGGATCTCGGCCATGTCTTTGGAAAAATCATTGGCCAGCAGGGGAATGACCGCCTTTGAAAAAGCCGGGTTGAAGCGGCGGAAAATGTCGGCCGCGTGATATTTTCCGATCTTTAGGAGAATATCGGCCGCTTCTTCTTTTTTTGGGTTCTTTTCAAGCAGCTGCGCGGCCGTTCTGGGCGGCAGGTGTTCAAGGCACTGTGCCGCCAGGGTGGCCGGCAAGTCTTTCAGCACCTGCGCCGCGTCGGAAACCGCAAGCGTTTCAAGCGCCTGGGCGGCTTTAAGAGGGTCGTTCTGGATAAACTTCTTTACGATCTCTATAGCGGCTTCTTTTTTCTTCATATTATACCCCGCCTCGCTTCTTTTCAGGCGTCGAGGCCCGTTTCAGGCGGTCCATTATGGCGCGACCCAGGCCTTTTGCCGGTACCGGTTCCGCCAGTATGATATCAACGCCCGCCGCGTCCAGTTCGTGCAGATGGGAAAACAGGTTGGCTGCCGCCTCCTCAAGATTTCCGGAGCCGGAGAGGATCCGGAAAATTTTTACCGCCGCTGACGGCCGGGTGGTGAAAGCCAGGTAGCCGTATCTGAGCCCTTTTCCCGGCTTTAGAGGCGTTGCGCGGATAATGCGCAGGGGCGCGCGCGGCGAATAATGTTTTATAAGTTGTCCCGGAGAAGCCGGTTTCTTCCCCCCCTTCAGGGCGGTATCTAAACTTCCGGTCACGCGTTCTATCTCTTCCCGCGGCAGTCCTCCGTGGCGCAGGATGAATCCTTTTCCTTTTCTGAAGGTCAGCACCGTTGACTCAACTCCTATGCGCGTCCGGCCGGCGTCGAGAATTATATCAGGTCCGTTTTTTAATTGGTTCCTGGCGTGTGCCGCGGTGGTGGGGCTTAATGACCCGAAACTGTTGGCGCTGGGGGCGGCAATGGGTGTTCCGGCCGCTTTTATCAGGGCCAGGGCCGTAGGATTGTTTGGCATGCGCAGGGCAACCGTGGCCAGCCCGGCCGTAACGATATCCGGCATGATTTTCTTTTTCGGGAGCACCAGGGTCAGCGGTCCCGGCCAGAAACGCTTCATCAGCGCTTCGGCCCCGGCGCTGACGCGGGCCAGCGTTTTAGCCTGGCGTATGGACGCCACGTGAACGATCAGCGGGTCGAAGCGCGGCCTTTTCTTGATCTCGAATATTCTGGCGACCGCTTTCGCGTTCAAAGCGTCGGCCCCCAGGCCGTAAACGGTCTCTGTCGGGAAAACCGCCGTACCGCCTCCGCGGATAAAGGCGGCGGCTTTCTTGACGGCTGCCGGAGAAGCTTTGACGAAAAGGGACATTCGCATACATTGGGAATTCCTGCAAAGTTTTAATTCTTCGCGCGCGCAGAATTCGGATTTTTTTACAGAAATTTAAAAAGGTCAAAAAGTTCGGAGAGGGAGGGATTCGAACCCTCGAAGGCTTGCGCCTTACAGGTTTTCGAGACCTGCTGTTTCAACCGCTCACACACCTCTCCACTTGTCGCACCCCGCGCGAGCTAAAACGCGCGCGGGGCGGATTACCGCCGGGCCTTTAGCGGAAAGCGGCCCGGTGCTCCACAAGGGGGGCTAAGCCCCCCCTTTCATCGTCGTTCATTTTCACCAACCATTAAAAGGTTGGTGAAAGTGAACTGAACCCCCCTTAAAAGGTAAGCGGGGCTTGCTACGAAGGAAGTGTCCCGCACTTATGTCGCATCCCTCTCTTCCGCGCTTGCTCCCGGCGCTTCGCTTGGCGGGACCCCTTCCGGGGATTTCCCCACAGGCGGACACCGCTGTTGCGGTTTCCCCTACGTTGCGCTGACCCCCCCGACAATGAAATCTCCTGAACAATAAGGAGTCGGAGTTAAAAGCATGCGCACTTAATGATTATATAAAATCGGAAGAGGTCGGTGTGTGTTCGGAATGGAACGGCTACAAATGGTAAAATGTATCAATGACCACTGATTGGACCCGCAGACGCAGTTTCGCCATCATCTCGCATCCCGACGCCGGAAAGACCACGCTGACGGAAAAGATGCTGCTCTACAGCGGCGCCCTGCACCTGGCCGGGTCGGTCACGGCCCGAAAAAATCAGCGCGCCACCGCTTCGGATTGGCTGGAGATGGAAAAGAAGCGCGGCATCTCCATCAGCTCCACAGTTCTGCAGTTCGATTGCGCCGGTTACAGGGTAAATTTACTGGACACTCCGGGCCACCGCGATTTTTCCGAAGATACCTACCGCGTTCTGACCGCGGTTGACGCCGTTATAATGGTCATAGACGCCGGCAAAGGCATCGAGAGCCAGACCCTCAAACTTTTTGAGGTATGCCGCCAGCGGGGAATCCCTATTTTTACTTTCATGAACAAGCTGGACAGGCCCGTCAGGGACCCGCTTGCGCTTATGGATGAACTGGAGGAAATGCTTAACCTCCGCCCCTTCGCTATGAACTGGCCTATAGGGACCGGTTCCGACTTCCGAGGCGTTTATGACCGCCGCACACGCCAGGCGCATCTTTTTGAACACACTCCGGGCGGCGCGTACCGGGCCCCGGAGGCCGTGGGAGACCGGTCGGATGAGGCTATTCGTGAAAGGCTTAGCGCGCCTGTGCTGGCGCAATTCCTGGAGGAAGTTGATATGCTGGACTCGGTTGGGACCGTCTTTGACCGGGAGCAGGTCATTGCCGGAACCGCAACCCCCGTATTTTTCGGAAGCGCGTCCAATAACTTCGGCGTCCAGCTGCTGCTTGACGGGTTCCTGCCGCTTGCGCCCGCTCCGGCGGCTCATCGTTCCGGGACAGGCCTGGTCCAGCCGGATACCCCCTCTTTTTCGGGCTTCATTTTCAAGATCCAGGGCAATATGGATCCCAAGCACCGCGACCACGTGGCTTTTTTGCGGGTCTGCTCCGGAAAATTTACACGGGACATGTCGGTGACGCACCAGCGTACAAAACGCCGGGTACGTCTCACCAACTCCCACAAACTTTTCGGAGCTGAGCGCGAGATAATGAACGAAGCCTGGCCAGGCGATATTATAGGCCTGGTCGGACATCCGGATTTTCTTATCGGCGACACGCTTACCGAAGACACCGGTATAGCTTATAATGAAATCCCGCGCTTCCCGCCGGAATGTTTCGCCCTCTTGCATAACCCTTCACCCGCGCAATACAAATCCTTCCGCAAGGGCCTGGATCAGGTGCTGACCGAAGGCATCGTGCAGCGGTTCTGGCTGTCGGACGACCCCAATCAGTCGCCTCTGCTGGCGGCGGTCGGGCCGCTCCAGTTTGAGGTCGCCCAATACCGGCTTAAGGCGGAGTACGGCGCCGAGTCCCGCATTGAAACTCTTTCCTGGACGCATGTCCGGTGGCCGGAATCCAAGGATCCGGGCCGGGACGTTAGCGCTCTCTCCCTGCCCATAGGGTCGCGCTGGGGCCATGATGACGCGGACAACCCCGTCATATTCTTCCAGGATGCCTGGGCGCCCGGTTATTTGCTGCAGCACAACCCCGACGTGACGTTAAACGACTTCGCTCCCAGGGACCGTGATAAAGCCCATGCTTTCGCCCGGCCTAAAGCCGCCTAAACCATACACTGCGCCTGAGCGTGCGCGACTTGCTACAATATTACAGGGGCAGGGTATAACATGAAAAATAAACGATTTCTTATTGTCTTGGCGGCTTTTGTTTTCGCGGCCGCGGTTTTTGCGGTTGCCTGGTCCCGCCGTCCCGCGGCGGAACCTGTTCCGGGCGCGCGAAAGCTTAAGATCGTAACCACACTGTTCCCCCTTTACGATATGGCCGGGGCCATCGGCGCCGGTAAAGCGGAGGTGTCTCTCTTACTGCTTCCCGGCGTGGAACCGCATTCTTATGAACCTAAGCCCGGAGACATTGTCCGGATCAACGAAGCCGATATTTTTATCTATACCGGCGGTTCCATGGAACCCTGGGCGGAAGACCTCATAAAGAGCGTTTCCAACAAAGGCCTGACTGTGTTGAACGCCGGCCTTGGAGTGACATTAATGCGGGGAACAGGAACGGGTCCGGCTGAACCCGAGAACGCCCCGGACCCTCATATCTGGCTTGATCTGGATAATGCCGGAGTAATGGCGGGGAATATACTTGCCGCGCTGGAAAATAAAGACCCCTCTAACAAAGATCTCTATCAACGGGCGGCCGCCGCCTACCGAGGCAGACTGGCCGCGTTGGATACCGCCTACAAGACGGGGCTTTCGGCGTGCCGCACAAAAGAGATAATTTACGGCGGCCATTACGCCTTCGGCTACCTGGCCCGGCGCTACGGCCTTAAATACCTGGCCGCCCAGGGCCTCTCTCCCGATTCCGAGCCCACCGCCAGGGACCTTGTCGCGCTGGTGGAACAGGTGAAAAAAGATAAAATCAAATTCGTTTTCTACGAGGAGCTGACCAGCCCCAGGATCGCGGAAGCCATCACGGGTGAGACGGGCGCCAAAATGCTGCTCCTGAACGCCGCGCATAATGTGTCCAGGGACCAGATGGAGCGCGGAGTCTCTTTCTTTGATATACTTCAAAGCGATCTTGATAACCTCAGGGAAGGATTGGAATGCCGGTAAATACCGTATTATCCGTTAAAAACATGTCATTCAGTTACGGGGCCATGGAAGTGCTCCGCGACGTCAGTTTCGACGTGCTGAAAGGCGACTATATCGGTCTGGCCGGACCCAATGGCGCGGGTAAGACCACGCTTATTAAAACCATCCTTGGGTTGACCGACGGCTATACCGGTTCAGCGGAACTGTTAGGCATGGAGAGGCGGAACTTCAACACCTGGAACCGCGTCGGCTACCTGCCGCAGAGGGTGAACGCTTTTAACCCGCTTTTCCCGGCTAAGGTGAAGGAAGTTGTCGGCTTGGGGTTGCTCTCGAAAAAAAGTTTTCCTAAGAGGTTTAACGCTGCGGATGAAGTTAAAATATTGCAGACGCTGGATCTTATGGGCGCAGCGGACCTTGGCGATAAACTTGTCGCGGAACTTTCCGGCGGCCAGCAGCAGCGCGTTTTTCTGGCCAGAGCTCTGGCGCCGGACCCGGAACTCCTGATCCTTGACGAGCCCAGCACGGCGCTGGATCCTGTTTCGCGCGAAGGTTTTTATGATGTGATCAAAAAGCTGAATAAGGAGCGGGGCATAACCACGATACTCATCACCCACGATACGGCGCAGATCGGGCGCTACGCCAATAAACTGCTGTATCTGGACAAACGCGTGATCTTTTACGGCCAATTTGGGGATTTCTGCCACTCTCCGGAAATGACCGCTTATTTCGGAGAGTTTTCACAGCATCTTATATGTCATCAGCACTAAAACCCGGTTGCGGAACGCGCAGGAACCCTGCCACCAGCTATGCGAGATGATTTTACTATGTTCCATTTTCTGAGTTACGCCTTTATCCAGCGGGCTTATCTGGCCGGCTCTTTTATAGCCGCGCTTTGCGCCATGCTGGGCCTGTTCCTGGTCCTGCGCAGACTGTCTTTAATAGGCGACGGCCTTGCGCATGTCAGTTTCGGAGCCATAGCTCTTGGGCTTTTCTTCGGCTTTTACCCCTTCTATGTCGCCGTTCCCGTGGCGCTGATCGCCTCGTATTTTATTCTGAAGCTCACCGAAAAAGCGAAGATGTACGGCGATGCGGCCATTGGCATAGTTTCCTCCGTGGGAATAGCCGGCGGAGTCATTCTGGCCGGCCTCTCCAAAGGGTTCAATGTGGACCTTTTTAGTTATCTCTTCGGCAATATCCTGGCGATAAGCGGCCGTGAAGTATATTTATCGCTTGCCCTTTCGCTGGCCGTGCTGCTGGTCATACTGGTGTTTTATAATGACCTATTTTCGGCGACTTTCGACCAGGAATATGCCAAGCTTACTGGCGTCAAAACCGACCGCATCAATTTGCTCCTTACCTCTCTTACCGCCGTCACGGTAGTTTTGGCCATCAAGGTGGTGGGCATCATGCTGGTCTCGGCCCTGCTTATCCTGCCCGCCGTCACCGCGCTTCAATTGGCGAAAGGCTTCAAATTCGCGATGTTCTTATCCGTTCTGGCCGCGGTCCTCTCGGTAATTGCCGGAATTACAGTCTCTTTTTTCATGGATCTGCCCGCCGGCGCGGCCATAGTAATGTGTAATGTTCTGTTTTTTTCCGCCGCTCTGCTTTCTAAAAAGCTGGTCAGGTAGGATACGTCGGGGGATGTGGATAACATAGGGGATCTTCTTTATTTAAAATTAGAATGGGGGGCGTTATGAAAAAAAATAACGGCGGCGGTGGATACGATCCTGCGGTGGAACTTGCCAAAGGGGCAAAGCTTGAGGCCGCGGCATACGATAAAACCCAAAAGGCGGCGGTTCTTGCAGGCAAGGTTACGGTCGGAGGCGCGCCCGGTATAGCGGAGATCTCAGGCATAGCGACCGGCCAGATCCTGGAAGCCGGATTGGAGGGAACCGTTGACCTCTGGCTTTCCATCTTCCGTTTTAAAAGGCCTGATGGCACCACCAACCATGTCGCGGGGTTGAATATCCCAGCAAAACTGGCGGCCGGGCAGGGCGCTATCGATACGGCCAAAACGCTGGCCGATTTTATCAACGTTTCCGGAAGACCTTACAAAGCCGAAGCAAAAGGCGGCAGAGATAAAGCCACAATAACCATCACCTACGCCGAAACAAAAGAAAAGTAGGGGCATCCCCCCCACCCATGATTTTGAATAAAATTGTAAATAAAGAGATACGTTGTCGGGTTGGCCTGCCATGCTTATGCGGTGTGGTGTGAAAAAAATGTGTGCTAAAGTTAACCCGAATCCTGCAATTCAAGCCGGTTTACATTGGCAAACCGGCGGCACAAAAAAATGCAGGATTCCCCGCAGCAGCGGGTCGAAAACCAAGCGCAATGCGCGCCAGGTTTTTGAGGGTGTATGCCGCGCGAAGCGCACCTGAGCTCCGCGAAGGGAAAAATTCAACTGAATTTTTCAGGTTAGCAAATCAATGAGCGCCTATAATAATAAGCTGGAAGCCCAATATTCAAAAAATGTCCCGCTCAGGCATCGGAAATCGTTTGGCCAGTTTTTTACGCCATATAATATCGCGGTCTTTATGTCCGAGTGGATTTTGGGATCACGAAAAAAAGAATTGCGTGTATTGGATCCGGCTGCTGGGCTGGGCGTTTTTCCCCGCGCTATAAATGCTGTTAAAAAAGCAAAAAAAATTCAGATGAGTTTGTGGGAGATTGATAGTCGGATTTGTTCCGGGTTGGTGTCGGCTGTGAGAGAATTTTCAATTCCAATAGCCATCAATAATTCTGATTTTTTGTCCGCCCCTTGGCGCGAAAAGTTCGATGGGATAATTGCCAACCCCCCTTATTATAAACACCATTTTATTGCGAATAAAGATGTTTGGCATCAGGCGATGTGTGTGAATTCATTTTTTAGTTTCAGTAAGCAAACAAATATATATTGTTGGTTCCTTGTTAAGGCGATAGGTCTCTTGTCGGATAAGGGGCGTTTTGCCTTTATTATTCCGAGCGAGTTCCTGAACTCTAATTATGGTGAAAAAATCAAAGAGTTCCTGCTGTCTAGCGGAACACTGCGTCACATGATTGTCGTAGATTTTAAAGAGAGTCTGTTTGATAATGCGTTAACAACATCTGTAATTGTTTTAGGCGAAAAATCTTCGTCAAAAAACAAGGAGGTTTGTTTTTACACCGTTACAGACGTGGCTTGCTTAAAGAACCTGAACAAATTCCTTAAAATAACTCCCCGTAAATCGCTGCCGTTTTCGAAGCTTGATCCAAAAATAAAGTGGCGGAACTATTTCAATGGAAATGCCAAGATTGAGTCTGATGGTTTTGAGTCATTTGCGCGACTTGGGAGATTTTCTCGTGGGATAGCCACTGGTTCAAATGAGTATTTTGTGTTAAGCCGGGATGAGGCTATACGGCATCATATGCCGTTACAAGCCCTTGTCCCATGTATTTATAGGGCAAGCTATGTGAAGGATATTGCTTTTACAGATGATGATTTTGAATTATTGAAGCGGGATGGCAAAAAGGTTTATTTGTTTGATGGGAAAGGATCTGATTCGGAATTCTGTGCGGAGTATATTCAGTTCGGAGAAAAACTGGGCGTTAATGATAAGTTTTTAACAAAAAATCGTAAGCCTTGGTATGCTCTTGAAAAGCGGGCGGTTTCAAAAATATGGGTTTCGGTTTTTGGAAGGAATGGGCTAAAATTTATTTGGAACACTAGTTGCTGCAAAAATCTCACCTGCTTCCATTCTTTTTATCCGACAGAATACGGCGCGGGGTATCTGGACATCTTGTTTATTTATTTGAATAGCAGTTTGGCAAAAAATATTTTTGACTTGGAAAAGCGGGAATATGGTGATGGATTGGAAAAATTTGAACCTAACGATATAAATAAATCTAAGGCTATTCGTTTTTCCTTGTTAAGTGATATCGATGTGAAACGCCTCGCACAACTTCAGAGGGCACTGTTAAAATCTTCTCGCTGTGGGCATGCGGCAATAATCTCTGAGGCTGATAGTATCTTTAATCGATATGCCCGATTGCCTTCAGTGATATAAATGTGAAAACAAATTTTGGCGATACGGTGCCCTTATCCAGAAAGCAAGGAGCCTGTCCGACATAAGCAATTTCGTATGCAATTGCCGTTTTTTGCCCGCGCCAGATAGTTAGCAATTAATGTATTGAAGGTTTTTGTGCGGCGAGGGTAATTTCGCTCCTCTCTCAGCTTTGAAAAGTAAAAACCCGCGTTTGCGGGTTTTTATCAAATCTTCGGAGTTTTCAGGATAAAGTTCGAAACTACTATGCGCAACATCCTGAAGATTCTTTATAAATACCTTTATCGATCCGTTTCTCCTGTCCGCTGAC